>JAJTBJ010000003.1 GCA_021286985.1 Propionibacteriales bacterium
CCAGACCAAGGGCGATCGGGTGATCACCGGCGCCACCGCGACCCCCCTCGCGAACAGCATCACCGAGATGTACGTGGTGCAGCGCTACCTCGATCCCGACGGCCTGGCCAAGGCAGGCATCCACGACTTCGACTCCTGGGCGGCCACGTTCGGCGAGGTGGTGACCGTCCCCGAGCTGGCCGTCGCCGGCGGCGGACGGTTCAAGGTGAAATCCCGGTTCGCCCGCTTCACGAACGTGCCGGAACTGCTGTCCATGTTCCACGCCTTCGGCGACGTGAAGACCGCCACAGACCTCGACCTGCCCCGGCCCCTGATCGAAGCCAGGCCGGACGGCCAGCGGTCCCCACGGATCGTTCTGGTGCCACCCAGCGACGACCTGCTCGCCTACATCGCCCAACTCGGCGAGCGCGCGGACCTGGTCAGCCAGGGCACGGTCGACCCGACCGAGGACAACATGCTGAAGATCAGCAGCGACGGCCGCAAAGCCGCCCTGTCGATGCGGATGGTCGACCCGGCCAGCATCGACAACGGCAAGATCGACGCGGCCGCCGACGAGCTGGCCAGGGTGTGGGAACGCACCCGCAACAACCGCTACCCCGATCCGGACACTGGCGAGGAGTCACCGCTGGCCGGTGCGCTGCAGATCGTGTTCTGCGACCTCGGCACACCCTCGGATCGGTGGAACGCCTACCACGCCCTCAAGGACGCCCTGATCGCCCGCGGTCTGCCGGCCGCCAGCATCCGGTTCATCCACGACGCCAAATCCGATGCCGACAAGGCGAAACTGTTCGCCGCCTGCCGGAACGGCCACGTCTCGGTGATCGTCGGCAGCACAGAGAAGATGGGCACCGGCACGAACATCCAGCACCGTGCGGTGCACCTGATGGACCTCGACGCACCGTGGCGCCCCGCCGACGTCGCCCAGCGCCACGGCCGCATCCTCCGCCAGGGAAACGCCCACCCCGAGATCGGGATCACCCAGGTCGTCACCGAGAAGTCGTTCGACGCCTACATGTGGCAGACGCTGGAGCGGAAGGCCGCGTTCATCGACCAGATCATGACCGGCCGCGGCGTGAACCGAAACACCGGCGACATCGGCGACGCCACCCTAAACGCTGCCGAAGTCAAAGCCCTGTCCTCCGGCAACCCCCTGTTGCTGGAACTCGCGATCGCCGAACAAGACCTTGCCCGGCTGACCAGGCTGGAGAAGGCCCACGCCACCACCGAACGCACACTGGTGACCACCTTGGACCACTCCGAGCGGGGTCTGGCCACCACCCGGGCCCGAATCCTCGACCTCGAGCAGCTGGCGACCAACACCGTGCCCACCAGCGGCGACATGTTCAAGCTCACCCTTGCCGACGGCCGGGTGATCGCCGACCGTGCCGACGCCGCCGCGGCGCTCGACCGCACCCTGTTCAGGCTCACCGGCTACGAGACGCCGGCCTGCACCATCGGCGGCCATCCGATCACCGCAGCGGCCACGGTCGGCTACGACAAGCACGGCGCCACCTGGCACAACACGACCTGGCGGATCGCCGGCGATCATGGCGTCGAAACCGTCACCAGCTACCAAGCCGGAACCCAAGCACGCCGCGTCGAACTGGGCACGATCGCCCGCCTCGAGCACCTCGTGGCCAACATCGGCACCCACGCAGAACAGGCCCGCCGCCACGCCGCCGAACTCGAGCACACCATCACCCAGGCCAAACGGGTGATGGGCAAGCCGTTCAAACACGCCGACGACCTCGACGAGGCGCGGCTGCGCTACGCACGCCTCACCTCGAACCTAGCCGAGATGCAACAACAACCCCAGGCCACCGGCGCCGACGACCCGCCCCAGTGGGAGCGGGTCACCGCGCCGGCACGAGGCAGCGCCCGGCCGGAGACGCCGGCATCCACCACACGATCCGTCAGCCCACCCGGGCTGTGAGCCGGCGGGACTATTCCGCGGAATAATCCCCCCGGCCCCCCGGCTACGTCGCTGGCCCGGCGTCCAGCCAGCCGGCCTCGCTGACGGGTAGCAGCGCCCACCGCACGATTCGCAGCTCAACGGAATGTCCTTCGTCCGGAACTGGCGGCCCGGCCGGGCGAACGGCACCACCATCTGGCGCCACTCGGGCGCCGTCACGCACCTGTACATCGTGTAGTAGAGACGGTTGTCCCCGTTGTCCTGCGACCTCATACCTACCCTGCCCTTCCGGGCCCCCTGGGGGCCGCGGTCGTGGACTTCTGGCCTTCGGCCAGTCGTCCGCTCTCACGCAATGCCGGAAGCCCGACCCGCGTTCGGCGGAGATCTATGCGCCGGCTTTACCGGTCACCCCATCCCCGTCCGACCGGAAGGTTGACGGCGAGCACCCGAAACTGCCGGGTGTGCGGGAAGATCTCTTCGAACCACATGCGTGCGGCGGCTGAAACACCTAGCCAGATGCGAAACGGTGGTTGGGGGACGGGTGGATATTCCGCGGAATAACGGGTCGACACGGGCCCACGAGGGCGCTGTCAGTCTCTCCTGACAGACTCCTGACGTGGACGTCGACCTGGACGCCGCCCTGGCTGATCCCGGCGTGGTGGCGCGCTACCTGGACAAGATCGTGATGGTCCCGGGCAGCGAATGCAGATGGTGGAGCGGAGCGATCAGCGGCCGCGGCCACGGCCGGTTCTGGGTGAGCGGGGACCTGGTTGTCATCGCCCACCGGTTCGGGTTCGCACTGGCCGAGGGGCCGGAGACGCTACGGGACGCGCCGCAGCTCGCGCATCGATGCGACAACCCGCTATGCCAACGGGTCCACCCCGAGCACATCGTCGCCTCCACCGCGGCGCGCAACCGCCGGGAATGGGCCATCCGGCGCGATATCGCCGGGCTACCACTGAGCGACCCCAGAGGAGCACGCGGCCGTGCGCAGGAGCTCCGGACCCTGTTGCGCGAGAACCCGGCCGGCGTCCTCGTCGACCAAGCTCGGCTTGTCGCCCTGATCGGCGAACAACGCCCGCTGTTCTAGAAGGCACGCAAAGCACCTGTCTGGCGCAGGAAAAAGGGAAGACGAGGAGTAGTGCGAGACCCCCGTTCCGGCGAGGCAGCTCAGTCGGAGCTTCGATGAATCACCAGATCGCCAGCTCCACGCGCGTCACCGGATAACCAAGGTCTCCGAAGCCTTGCAGATCCTTCTCGTCGAAGCTCCTATCGGTCCCGATCTCTCGGCGAATCGCCGACGCTATGGCACCAGGAAGGTCGCCAGGGACTTCTGCATCTAGATCGACGACCACGGAGCCCAACTTGTTCCTGTCGCCGTCGATGGTGGTGAGCTGGGCTCGCCACAAGACCGTGTGCCCGATCGGATCGGGCACGGAGGGGAGCATGGCAACGGTCACTTTCTCGATCTCAGTCATCAATGAGTCCTCTGTCCTGTTCAGCGGGGTGCAGCGGCCGGGGCCGTCCACCACCATAGGGGCCAGTAGCAGGTTCCTCTGCCCGAAGTCAGGCGGGATGTATCCGTGCCCCTGGGCGTAGGCCGTTTCGGGCGTCGACCTGGGGCCAGCGCTTGCCGGCGTTGAACTCGGCTTCCATTCGTTCGCACCAGGACACGAGCGCCTGTTCGGTGAAGCGGCCGGCTGTGAATCCGGGGTCGAGGGACTGTTGGAGGCCGGTGACGGTGGAGCGGACCCGGTCGGCGATGTCGGGATCGATTCGTGCCGCCCAGGGGACGCGTCGGGTGGTCACAGCACTCCCCTGCCCTTCAGCCAGCTATGGACTTCCTGGTAGTCGCTGGTGACTTTGTCGGTGGGTGACCAGGTGGGCAGGGGCACGGCTTGGGCGTGGGCTTCGGCGACGCGGGCGCTGCGTCGCACGGCCGGGGCGACGAGGGGCTGGTAGGTGCTGTGTAGCAGGCCCATCACGTCGCTGTAGATCTTGCCGTGGGTTGCCGGTGGCACGATGCACGGCACGATGCCGGTGAAGACGAGGTTGGGGTTGAACGCTTCCTGGACGGCTTGGACGGCGTCGAGCATCTCGGGGACGCCGGCGATCTCTTTCATGGTGGGCTGGGTGACGGTGAGGATCGAGTTCGCGGCGACGAGGGCCGAGATGGTGATGGTGGAGACCGATCCGGGGCAGTCGATGAGGACGACATCGGTGTCGATGCCGGCCAGGGCGAGCCGAAGTCGCTGCTCTCGGCCGATCACACTGTTCAGCTCGATCGCTGCCGCATCGAGCGTACGGTTCGACGGGATCAGCCGGACGCCCTTGGTGCGGGTCGGCAGCACGGCCTGGTCAAGGGTGGCTCGGCGCAGCAGCACGTCACCGAGGGTGGTCTGTACCGCGTCGGGCTGGTAGCCCAGCCATGAGGTGGCCGTGCCTTGGGCGTCGGCGTCGACGACGACGACGCTGCGAGTTCGCCCGATCAGGTCGGCGAGGGTGACCACGGTGGTGGTTTTGCCGGCTGATCCGGACGCGTTCGCTACGGCGATGATGGTGGCCACTCTCAGTCCTCCTCGTCGGTGATGGCGTCGAGCCGGGCCTGTTCCCATTCGGTGGGCACGTAGCTGGCGAGCTGGTGCAGCAGCTCGAAGTAGTAGCGGTGCACCGGCCCCCAGGAGAGGTGTTCTGGCCGGGTGTATGCCTCGAACGCTGCCAGTGCGATCACCCAGGCGTTCGGCGCGCGCTGCGCGTCCGGGACGACGGCGAGTGTCTTGCGCCACGTCCAGTCACCCAGCCCGTCGGGGGCGAGTTCGGCCTGCCGGGCCAGGTCGTAGGCCAGTGCCGTGGTCTGGCTGCCGAGCGCCAGCCCGGTCAGAGCCATAGTGACCAGGGCTTCGGTGAGCGTGGCGGTCGGCACCTTCGCGGTGGCGGCCAGCCGCAGCGCGTTGCCGCGTGCCGCGATCGCCGCCTTGCGGTTCCTGGCCTCGATGGTCTGCTTGTCGTCGGGGGTGAGACGGGTGCGCCGGATCAGGTAATAGGCGGGCTCGGAGCGGGTCGCGGCGACAAGCAGGTTCTTCTCGGCCGCAGCCTTCCGGACGTCGGCGGCGGAGTAGATCTGGTTGTTGTAGCGGGCGTCGCCGATGCGGGCGTAGATGTTCTCGCAGTACTCGGCCCCGAGCTCCTCGGCGCGGGCCTTCGCGGCGGCCTGGCCGGCCTCAACCTCTCGCTCGGTGGTGACCCGGCGGACGACCGCGGCCAAGTCCACCCGTGCCGCCGGCGCTGCCTCCGGTGTGTCGTCGACGTCGTCCAGCTCGGTGTCGTCGTCGACGATGACCGGGCTGGGTTCGTTGCCGGCCGACTCGATCGCCTGGGCGACCTCCTCCCCTGCCCGGGTCACCAGGTCGGCGTCCTTGAGTGCGGCGAGCTTGAGTGCTTCGCCGACCTCGATGCGTCCGTAGTCGACCGCGGCCTGGATGGATTCGGGCAGGGTCAGCAGCTTCAGGCGCTTCGCGACGTGGCTCTGTGAGACGCCGGTCTGCGCGGCGATCGCCTGCTGGGTCATCTGCCGGACCTCGATCAGGTGCCGGTACTGCCCGGCCTCCTCGATCGGCGTCAGCCGCATCGCCTTGGCGGTGTGGAGCCGGATCATCGCCTCGTCGACGTCGACGCCACGCACCACGTAGGGAACCTCGGGTCGGCCGGCACGGCGGGCGGCGGCGATCCGCCGGTGCCCGTCCTGCGCAACCCACGACTTGCCGGCGACCGCCTCGGCGTCCTCAGGGTGGGCCTCGAGCCACTCCCCCACCGGCGTCAGCAGGATCGGGACCATCACCCCGACCTCGCTGACCGACGGCACCAGGTCCGCGATGTTGACCGCGCGGGCCTGCGGGTTGCGCGGGTTCGCGGCGACGTCGTCCACATGGACGGCCTGCCCAGTGCTGCCGCTGCCCTGCATGGTCTGGACCACGCTGCTCGCCTTGCGTTCGGTGCGGAGCTGCGGCACCCCGTCCAATCCTCGTGCCCGTGCCATCCGGCCCACCTCCTCAAATGTTTACAACGTTTGCAATGTAAACGCTACACGCGGTCTCGGACGCAAGTTCAAGGGGCGCGCCGGTGGTTTCTGGATTCGCTTCGCCTCGCCGTGTCCGGATCGGCGCCGTCGGCAGGCATACGGGGGTGTGAAGGGAGGCCGCGATCTGATGAACGCGCTGGGTGCGGTGTACGGCCATGTCCGGGTGGCTACGAGCGAGCTGCTGGCGGAAAACGGCGCGGAGACCGCGCGGCTGGAGTTGGGGCTGCAGGCGCTGGACCTCCAGGCGATTCTCGAGGAATTGGAGGTGGAGCCGGTTTATGTCCCGCCGGGGTTGAGCGCGGCCGAGTCGTTGGCTGCCGCTGCCGATCTGCTCGACCGGCACCGGGCGGGCGTGCCTCTCGGGGTGTGGAGCCGGCTGCAGGCGCTGGTCGCCCAGGTGGGCTGATGGCTACCGTCGCGGACCTGCTGGACCGGCTGCACCGTCAGGCGTGGGAGCTGGCCCAGCAGCGGGTCGACGCCCCGGACGAGGCGCTGGGGCAGCACATGCGCGGCTGGGTCAAGGTCGCCGCGTCGGCCTCGCGAGCCCTCGCGCCGCTGCATATCCGGCGCGACCTCGACGACGTGCTCGACCAGCTCGCCGACGGCGGTCTGGCCAGCCCCGGCAGGCCGGACCGGCGGCTGGTCGAGATGAGCCTCACCTACGGCGGGATCGGGGATCTGCTCGCCGCCGAACAGGTCCACGTCGAGCTGGCCGGATACACCTCCAGGAGCCGGCTGCACACCAGCATGTGGGCAGGCCTGCACACTGCCGCCCGCGCGACTCTGGCCGTTGCCCAGGACGCCGGCGCCACCGAACCCGCTGCGGTGTTGGCCGGGCTGGCCGACATCACCGAACTGGCCGCACTGATCCCACCCTCGGCCCGGGAGAACCTGCTCGACCGGCTGTCGGCAACCCCTGCCCGGGACGCCACCCTGAAGGGGGCCGTCGACACCTGGGCGGCCGTCGCCGGCGAGATCCTGTCCAGCGATCACCAGGTCACCGGCTATGCCCTGCAGCGCACCGCCGGCAGCATCGCCATGATCTGCCACGTCGCCGCCACCACCACGAAGGAGGCGGCGGCCGCCGGCCTCATCAACACCGACAGTGCCCACCAGGCAACAGACTCCCTCCAACAGACCGCGCGGTCCTGGCGTCGGGCCGCCAACTGGCCACCCCATCTCCGCCTCGGCGGACGCACCACCGAGCTACGGCAGGCATCAGCCAGCCTGGACCGGGCACTCACCGGCCCACAGCTCGCTGGCCTGGACGTCTCGGAGCGGCTCACCAGCATGTGGGCCGCGGTGAACCTGGCCACGCTGGTCGGCGACGAGCACCGGGTGATGACGTCCCGGCTGGCCACCGGCGGCGGCCTGTGGGTATCGGTCGCCGCACTGCCACCCGCCTACCAGGCAACACACCCCGGCGCCCGCCGATCCGGCTGGGTCCCCCAACCCCCCAGCAGCACCGCGACCAGCCGCCCACTGGCGATCGCAGCACGGACGGCCGCAGCCGCGCTCAGGAGCGCCGCCACAGACCTCGACGCAGCCGTCGAACCAATCCAAACTGGCCCGCCAAGGCGCGTTACAGGCAGCGAGACTGCACAGGCATGGGAGACCGTCACTCCCCCCACCCGCCGCGACCATCGAGATCTCCGTCCCGAATCGCCGATGCTGCCGGGATTGGCGTTGTGATCCCAATTCGCGCGACACGCGCCGCCAATACCCGGCGACACATAGGTCTATGACTAGGTTCCCTTGCATGGCTCGGACATCTCGACGTACCCCCCGCCCCGGCCCCCTTGTCGCGCTTTATGCGGACGTGGACCCGGACGTGAAAGGCAAGATCGATCGGTGGGCCGCGATCGCGGACGTCAAGGTCTGGGAGGTGATCGAGGAGCTCGTTCGCTTGGCAAAAGCTACCGAGGGCGGGGACGGCCTGCCTAACGGCATGGCGTTCACCTCGCCGCTTCTTCCCGATCTGACCCCGACAGTGCCGGGAACGGAGCCGTCAGCTGCTCCTGAAACTCGCCGTCGTCGTCGGCGGACGCTCAACGCACCAGAGGGAGGTGCTGTTGCTGCCTAGCGCACAGTCCTAGACACGCAGAAGGCCCGCCTTGGCGGGCGGGCCCTCGGAAGCGTGTAGGTCTCGTTTGGCGCCGAGACCTCTTGGTGACCGGTTTGGCGACCGGTCGGTACAAACCCCAACTCCGAAAGGGGAGCTTTGTGCTGCCCACAACGATATCTCTATCCGGCCGTAGGTCAAGTGGCACGCCGTGCCTAGTCGAGACCGGTTCGCACTACACCGGCTACGCAAAGCACGGTTGCCGCTGCACGGCGTGCAGGATGGCGGCCGCCCCGGTCCATAAGCGTGCTCGCCACGCTCTGATGACCGGTCAGCCGATCCTGATCGGCGCTGGCGATGCACGCGATCACCTGGTGTCGCTGAGCGCTGCCGGGATGAGCCGGAGCGAGATCGAGCGTCGTTCCGGGGTGAATCGGGTCACGCTGCTGCGGATCGGCCGCGGCGACCTGGGTCGGATCAATCGCAGGACGGCTGCGGCGATTCTTGGCGTCGAGCCGGTGCCGATCGCCGATCAGGAGGCTGGCTGGGTCGATGGCACAGGCACACGTCGGCGGCTGCGGGCGCTGGCGGTGTTGGGTTGGCCGGCGAGCCGGCTGGCGCAGCGGTTGGGGACGTCTCAGAGCCTGATTAGGCGGCTTATGGAGGACGGCCACGGCTGCTCAGCGACGACCAGGGCGCGAGTCGCGGACCTGTACGACGAGCTGTGGGATGCGGCGCCACCAGATGACAAGTCCTCCCGGCTCGCTCGTCGCCGGGCGCAGCAGCGGGGCTGGCTGCCTGCGGCGGCCTGGGACGACGACGAGATCGACGATCCCGCGGCGCAGCCGCACAACCCGGCGGGCCCGCGCAGTGCATTGCTGGAGAACGTGGTCTGGCTGGCAGACTTGGGCGACACCCTGCCGGGCATCTGCTTGAGGCTCGGCGTGAAGCCCGAGAGCATTTGGCGGGCCACATACCGGCACGGTCGCCCGGAAATCTGGGATCGGCTGACCGCGGAATCCAGGGTGGCGTGACCACGACTCTCGCCGATCGCGACATCGCGGCGGAGTTCGCCCAGATGGTGCGTCGCGAGTTCGGTACGCCGGCTGCTGCGCCGGTCGACGGGCCCGGGCTGGTTGGGGTGTGGTTGACGCATCGGGTGTGTGCGGAGGAGCACCAGACCCGGGTGTTTGCCCGCTGCCTGACCGACCGGCGCGTGCTGCCTCGTTGGCATCAGGACGACCGCGGCCCGCGCAGTGCGCACCGCGGCTTCCGCGTCGAGGCCCCAGCGGGCGCCTACCGCGGCGTGGATGCCTGGATGGGTCGGGATCATTGGCTGGCGGTGGTGGTGCCGCTGGCGATCCAGCAGCGCCCCGAGGTCCTGAAGCGCCACGGCGTCAGCCCTGACGTGATGCGCCGCTGGGCCCGGGTGAAGTCCGGCTACGCGGCACAGAACTCGGGCCGGCGGTGCATCGTGCGTCCGGTCACGGTAGCGAGTGTGGTGGGGGTAACCGAGCGGCAGGTCCAGCGGTGCAATGCCGCAGCCCGCGAGCTGGGCATCGAGCAGGTGATCATGGAGGGCCGGATGCTGGATGTGGACGAGCGGGCTTCGCTGCGTCCGTTCGGGTCGCGTCAGCGCGGGCTGGCCAGTGAGGTGTCGCTGACTATCCCCAGCTGGCTGCGGCGCCTTGTGGGTTCTGTCACCCCTTCCAGAGGATCAGGTCTTTCTAGGAATTCTCACCTTTGTGACTCTCCACATGACGGCCTTCGGCCGATCCAGAGGGACGGCGCTTCGCGCCGGCGCCCCGATAAAGCGGTTCGATCCAGGTGGCGGGCACGGTCGGTGGCCTCGGAACTGGCCGTCAGGCTCGACTGGTTGGCCGGAGAGGCCCGCAGACGGCTGATCCCACCCCTGATGCGGTTCGTGACCGCCGACGAGCCGTGGACGGCCGACGACCTGGTGGCCGGCATCCAGCGGGCTGGTGCTGGTCGGGGGGAGATCCATTCCGACATGATCCGCACCCGGCCGGCGATCCTGCTGGCAGGCATCCTGCGCCGGCTCGACCCGGTGGCCGACCATCCCCGGCTCTCGGGTCCGTTCATCCCCGCCGACACTCCACCGTGCGGCGGCCCCGACTGCGACGGCTACGGCTGGATCAACGGGGTCGACGCCGGCGGCCGGACCTGGGCCAAACCGTGCCCGGACTGCTCGCCGGCCGTGCGCCGCGGCGCCGCCCAACCACCGGTCGACCCTTGGGCCACCGCCCCCACGCCGGCGCCGAATGGCAACCCGTTCTAGCGTGGGAGCCGCGATTATTCCGCGGAATAACCGGTCCGCGGGCGACCGGAAGGGCTTGTCAGCTGAGGATCGTGTCGGGCCAACCGATGGCCCGGTCGACGTCGGCGGCGGGCACCATCAACTCGAACCAGGCGCGTCGCCGGCCAGTGCTCTCGCTGACCTTGATCGCGACCACGAACTCGACGCCGACAGCGTCCAGGTGATCGTTCACCGCGACGGCGGCCTGGTTCAGTGCCGTCGGGTCCTGGAGCGGCCTCTGCCGCCAGCCCGCCGCGGTGAGCAGCTCGGCCCGATCGCTGAACAGGCGCGCGACCGGCCGGCGGTCCGTCGAGGGCGACTTCGGCATGTTCTTGATCTTAGGCCGCCACCGGTGGCTGTGTTCAGGACGGTGGCCGCTGTGCATCGTGCTCCCCGGGGCTGCGTGAGTGCCAGCGTGCCCCCATCCCTCGATCGTCTGATCTACGTGGACGACTCGGGTCATCCTGCGGCGGGGACCGTTGTGTACGGGTGGGTCGAGTTCGCCCCGGACCGCTGGTCGAGCGTGCTCGGGTACTGGCTGGAGACGCGTCGACGGCTGTGGCGCGAGTTCGGAGTTCCGGTGACCAAGGAGCTGCACGCCACCGAGTACGTCAACGGGCGGGGCCGGATCTCGACCCGGTTCCCGGAGCGACACGTGCACGGCGGTGTCGAGCACTGGAAGGACATGGGCCGAGAAGTCGCCATCGAGTGTCTGGAAACGCTGCGCTGCAGCGAAGGGCTGCGGGTCGGGGCCGTGCGCCGTCAGGACGATCCGGCGCGGATCGCCCACACCCGCCAGGGCGCCTACGCCGCTCTCATCCAGCGATTCGAGGCCGAACTGGCCGACCAGGACTCACTCGCCCTGGTGTTCATGGACGGCGACGGCACCGACACCTCCTACCGGGCCACCCACCGCAGCCTCCGGCTTGCCGAGCGGCGCGTGATCGAGGACGCGATCCACCTCGACTCCAAGACATCACAGCTCGTTCAGATGGCTGACCTGGTGGCGTGGAGCGCGAACGCTTACTGCGACCGCCACCAGAACAACGCGTTCGCGTGGGATTGGTACTCGACCTACCTCGCCGAACGCGACCCGCGACGTCTACCCGACCAGATCTGAGCCCGGACACAGCTAGACCCCCTGATCCACGTGTGTGGGGGGGTCTGCGGGAACAAGGCTACCACCCGCTGCTCCTCCACGGAACAAGACGCTCAGCGAGTCGTTGCAAGGCGCGGAGCCCGGGCCCTGCCGTCCGGCAGGAAACCCGGGCCCCACTTCCAGCGCTCACCTCAATGGCGCGGCAGAACAGATGCTACCGATCGGCGGGACGGTCAGTCCGCCCCTTCGGTCCGGCGATCATGCTGTCTAGGTGGGTTCCCCGCGGCCGGACATCTCTTGGTGCGCGGCGTGTTCGATGAGGTAGTCGCGCAGGTAGGGGATGGCGAACTGGACTTTGCCGTAGCCGGCCGGGGTAATCATTCCAGCCGCGATCAGCCGGCCGCGGTAGACCTGTGCGTATCGGGTGTCCTTGCCCATTCTGCGGGCGATGTCAGCGATCCGCGCGGGACCCTCGTCCTGTGCCATGGCGAGCAGGAAGGTCCGGTCGACCTCGGAGAGTTCGCGAAGTGCCGCGGCGTGGACGAGGGAGCCCAGTCGGGTGCGGGCCTGCTGGACGCCGGCGGCGACGGCGCGTGCGGTGATGTGGTCTCCGGTGCTCTTGCGCCAGATGTGGTAGCCGACGAGCTGGATCATGAACGGGTATCCGCCGGTGGCGGTCGCCGCGGTGGACAGTGCGTCGGGGTCGATGGTGCGGCCGTTGTCAGTGATGGTGGCCTGCAGCGCCTGGGCGACGTCTGCGAGCGGAACGTCGTCGAGATCCTTGCGGTCGGCTCGACGCAGGAATGTGGTCAGCTGGTCGTTGAGCAGCTCGTTGACCGCGCTCGGGATGCCGGCGAACGCGATCGCGATCTCGCGGTCTTCGCGGATGAGGTGCTGGATGTCGGCCGCCAGTTGGGCGAGTTCGGTGCTGGTGCGGACCTCGTCCAGCGTGATGAGCAGGCCGGTCTGGCCCGCTTCGCACTGGTCCAGGAGCAGGCTGGCCGTCTCGCGAAAGCCGGACCGGGCCGGCTCAGGAGTGGGCGCGAAGCTCAGGCCGCCCCCGCCCAGGTAGGAGGGCAGCGTGACGCCGGTGAGGCGGCGCCGTTTCGGGTCGAGCTGCTGGCCAGCGGTTCGGGTGATGCGGTCCAGGAAGCCTGGGGTGGCGGTCTCGTGGATGACGACCCACTGGTGGTTGGCCTGGACCTGGTCGGCGACGGCGTTGAGCATGACGGTCTTGCCGATCCCTCTGGGACCGCTGAAAATGGTGAGGCGTCCCGGCGCGCCGGGACCGTCCTCGATGGACTCGAGGAACTCGTCGATGAGGGCGTCGCGTCCGACGAGCTGCGGCGGGTTCGCGCCGGCGGTCGGTTTGAAGGGGTTCACAGCCACCGTTTATGTCCCTTTATGTCCTTTATGCCTTTTATGGGTTCATGGTAGCGCGAGGCGGGCACGAGCGTGGGACGACGGTCAACCGGGGAGCGGCAGCAAACTCGGCTCCACCCGAGCACCTGTCCAAGGAGCCAGGGGACGGAGTCTCGAGCGGGGTCGACCTGTGTAAGGGCTCTGCCTACACAGGCTTACGAAACCTTACGTTCGGCCGGTTCGGGGTCTGTCAGATCAGGGTGTCGCCCCACGGGCGGCTGTTGGTTCCCCACATGACTCCCGCTGCCGTCAAGAACTCTTTGTCGAGTAGCGGGCCGGCCACCACCTGGTCAAGAAGATTGACTTGGTCGGGTTCGAGCTGTGTGAGCCGGTCGAGAACGGTGAGCAGTTCGATGAGTTCGCCGGTCCAGGCGTGTTCCCAGCGGTCGGGGTTGATGTGATCGAGCGGGGTGGAGCGGCGACCTGCCGGCTCGGCCTTGCGGTAGTCGACCCAGCTCTTCACCACGTTGCGGCCGCCGACGGTGTAGGCGATCACCTGCGGGTTGACTGGACCGAACCGGCCGCTGCCCAGCACGAGTTCGCTGGCGGCCGCGTCGTAGCTGTGGCCCTCGGGCAGGTCCTGCACCGGCGCGATCGCCTGGATCTGGCGGGGATCGCCGGCGGGGTAGCGAACGTTGCCCTTCGGTCGTCCCGGACCGTCGAACGTCTGCCCGTAGGTGTGAGCCCACAGCACCTGGGCGCCGAGTTCGACCGCAGACTTCCACAGCTGCGGGTCCGCGGTCAGCGGCACACGAACACCCGGCGTCTCGAGTTCAGCGGCGAAGCGGTCGGTGAAGCCCGGCTGCGCGGCGATCGCCGCCAAGTAGGCCAAGACATCACTCGGCTCCGCAGGGACGCCCAGCGCGTCGCTCAGGGCCACCGTGAGCCCATCAGGAAGGTTAGGACTGCCGTTGGGATGCAGCCAAGGCAGCGTCCGGCCTCCTTCGCTTCCCTTGAAGTAGTGGAAGTCCGGGATCAGATGGCTGAACACCAGTGCTGGGCCGCTGGTTAGCTTCCGCTGGCTCATTTCGATGGTGAAAACCTGGCAGGGTTGGCGGGCTTGCCACAGGGCTGGGCGGGGCATGTCGAACAGGCGTCTGTCGGCGATGACGTGTTGGCGGTCGAAGGCGCGGTACCCGACCTGGATGGTGGTGGTAGTGGTGCGGTCCTCCCATTCGAGGCGCTTCTCGGTTCCGGTGACGACGTCGGTTCCTGGCAGGGGTGGGAACGTCTTGGTGGCGTGGGCGTCCCGGCCGGCCTTCATCAGGGTGTTCTTGGCGTCGGCGCCGACTTCGGCGACGAGCCGGGCCCAGCGGTGCTGGAGTGTGTCGGGGCTGGGCGAGTACACCCAGGTCCGGGTGGGGAACAGGCCAGGCGAGTACCAGGGCAGCAGGTCGGAGGCTGCGGGCCACGTGTCCCAGTCGGATGCCGGTGCTGGGGTGAAAGGCGCTGCCCAGTCGGTGCGGATCGGTCGGCACTGCGGCCCGTCGAGGCCGAGCTGGGCGAGCTGGGTGAACTTGGCCTGCTGGGTGCCGGCGATCGCGGTGTAGCGCAGCTCGGCGGGCTGGTCGGGGTCGTTGTCGGGTCGGCGGACGAACAGGCCGATCGCCAGCGGTTGGCGGACTCCGGGGAAGATCCTGGTGGGCACGTCGGGGGTCTGGCCTTCGGGGGTGAGGTCGATGATCCAGCCCGCGGTCGACTCGCGTCGCAGGTATCGGCGCATCGCGGTGAACGCCGGCCCGGTCAGGTAGCCGGAGGTGGTGATGAAGCAGACCACCCCGGCCTGGTCCGCGGGGGTGGACTCCCACACCTTCCAAGTGGCCCACCGGTAGAAGTAGACGTAGAGGTTCTTCAGCTTGGCCGAGAGCCGGCCGGGCACGCCGTCGAGGAAGTCTTCCAGGATGCCGCGCGCGTGCTTCGTGCCGGCAGTATCCGAGCCGTGCTCGACCCAGCCGCCGCCGCCGGCGGCCAGTTCACGGTAGGGCGGGTTCCCGAGCACCACGGTGACTGGCTGGGACGCCTTCACCTGGTTCGCTTCGCGGCGGGCTTTCGCGATTGTCGCCAGGCCGGAGGCCAGCTGGGTCTCGGCGGCGTTCGGATCGTCCAGGGTGTCGGTGACGAACAACCTCAGCCCACCCTTCGGCAGCTTCGCGCCGAGGGAGGTGAGGAGTTCGGTGATCCGTAGCTCGGCGACCGCGTAGGGGCCCATCTGGATCTCGAAGCCGGCCATGCGTCGCGCCAGCTCGGTGATCGCTCCGGGGACCGCGCCGGGCCCGTCCAAAGCGGCCACGTCGGCTTGGGCCCGGTCGATGATGGTGTGCAGGTAGGTGCCGGTGCCCATAGCAGGATCCACCACGGTGACCTGTGGGGCGCGGAACCCGTCCGCGATGCCGAGCCGGCCGGTCAGGACCTCATCGACCAGGCGGACCATCTCGGCCACCAACTCGCGCGGGGTGTAGTAGGTCCCGGACGCCTGCCGTTTCGCCGGGTCGTAGGCCTCGAGGAACTGCTCGTACAGGTACAGGTACACGTCTCGTTTGCCGGTGCGGATCCGGTCCCACTGGACCGCGCCGACCACCGTGACGAGCAGGTCGAGCACAACCTTGAAGTCGGCGGCGACATCGTCGGTGAGCAGCTGGAGCGCGCGGCCCATCAGCGAGTGCTCGGCGCCCAGGTCGGCGCCGATGTCGTGCAGACTCCTGCCAGCCAGCCCGATGCCCTCGGTGCGCGCCAGGAGCAGCGCAAACGTGACCGCCTGCGCATAGCCGTCGGCGAACGTGGCGTCATCGGCCTGCGGGAACAGCAGCCGGCGCCAGTCGGCCGCCAGCCCGGTGAAGGGCAGCTCGTCGGCGGCCGCGCCGGCGCGCTGGCGACGCTTCTCCTGGGCGAGCTGGTCGACCACTTCGCCGCGCAACAGTCTGGTCAGTGGAGCAACCGCCCGCACCAGCGCCGACACTGATGTGATCGGTGCCGCCTTCCACCGCAGAAACCCCGTCAGGAGGCTCTCCAGCTCGGACGTGGCGTGGAGCTGCCCGCCAACCACCGCCAGCGGCTGATCGGTGAGCGCAACCTCGGTGCCGACAAGTTCACCGTCGCGGTACAGCCGCCACCTAGTGCCGTTGGTGTAGATCAGGTTCGGCAGGTCCCGCTGCCGCTCCCACTGGACCCGATCATGGCCGGTGAACCCGGCAGGGTCGATCCCGCGGCCAGGGGCCTTCACCTCGATGTAGCCCATGATCGCCTTGTTGACGCTCACTCCGTAGTCCGGGCGGACCTGCCGCTCCGCGTCCCGCACCTCGTCATGAAGCACCGCCGGCACACCGATCAGCTTCCCGACACCCTCAACAAGCGCCTCCAGCGGGGCCCGGATCGCCGCCTCCTGATCTCCTGGCCCAGCCAGCTTGTAAGCGCACTTCGCGCCGAACGTAGACACCAGCGCCTCAAACCGAGTACCTGCCACGGCCACGAGCTTGCCAGTTGATGCGCGTCGCAGCTGATCGAAGCCCGGAAACACGCCACGGCAGTTGGGGGCCGTCATGGCAATTATTCCGCGGAATAATCCGGGGCAGCTGTCCGGATCTAGCTAGCTGCCGGGCTTAAGGCGAGTGGGGGAGAGGGGTAATGCAGCTGGGGGCGCGGCCGACCGTGTCGACACCGACACCCGTCCACGCCCCCAGCTCGTCGCAGAAGGCACATGCTTGGGCACCCTGACCCAGCGTTGGCGGGTCTCCTTCGTACAGTAAGAGGCCTCCGCATTGCGGGTGAGGCCCTGTAGCCTCCCTCCCATCACCCCCAGGGGCTTTCCCGCCCCGGCAGCTCGAATCGGGATTTCTCGGTCGATCTGTCCGAATCACGCCATGGCGGTGGCGTATGGGGGTGAGGGAGGAGGTCGACCATGACAATTCGACTGCTGCTAGGCGTGGTACTTACAGCCAGCCTGGCCTTGGGGGCTGCCGGCTGCACGCCGGGCCAGACCACGGCTCCGACGCCGTCGTCACCGCCCTCATCGTCCGTGACGGGTTCTCCCACCGCATCGGCAACGGCCACCCCGACCCAGACGCCGACGGCCACGCAGACACTCGACGCCGGTCAGACGGCAGCGGTGGAGGCGGTGAAGGGCGGCTGGGCGGCTGATGCGAAGATCGGCGCAGACCCGTCCGCCTTCACCAAGGCTGAGATGGCCAAAGAGTTCGGCCGGTACCTGGGTGGAGATGTGCTCACCTCCCAAGTCGGATACTTCACCGGGCTGAAGTCCAAGGGGTACCGACGGCTCGGCGACACCACAGCTGTCTGGATCAGGGCGTCGGACGTGACAGACAACCACAGCTCACGCGGTCTCGAGGTGCATGTGACGGTGTGTCAAGACCAGACGTCATTGGAGGTGGTGGACAAGGCTGGCGCCAAGGTGCCAGAGCAGTACCCCGCCTTCAACCTGCGCCAGTACTCGGTCCGTAAGCCCGCCAAGGAGACGCGTTGGAGGGTCTACGGCGCGGTGGGGGCGAGTGGAGAGTGCGGGCGATGAACGCGCCTAGCAGATGGGCTGCTGCCCTGATCACGCTGGCGCTGGCTATCGGTTCGCTCGCAGCAGCTCCCGCATGGGCTGGCGGGGGTGCCGATTGCGACATCAACAGTGACAACGCGGACTGCGGCATCCAAGACATCGATCCTGGTGATCCGGCGAATCCGTCCGATCCGGGTCATTCATCGAAGCCGTCGACGCCGCTCTGCTCGGCGTTCCCGAATGGTGTACCGGATGATCCGCCGTCCTCCGATTGGATCTACATCGAGTGTCAGCTGACGGCCAACGCGGATGACGGCACGATCGGCCTGTGGGTGGAGCCGCGGGCGTCGGCGGAGCAGATCGCCAGGACGCTTCTCGCTCGCATTAGCTTCAAGCCGATCGACATTGGCTTGGCTCCGAAGGGCGCGGACGCGATGGCGCTGGTCGGGATGCCGGTGTGGCTGTGGGTTGATGACCCGTCGGAGACGACGTACGGCCCGGCCTCGATTTCGGCGGGCGGCATGCGGCTGACCGCGAAGGTCACTTCGGTGGGCTGGGTGATGGGCGACGGGGCGGAGTTCGTCTGCGGCAAGGGCACGGAGTGGAAGAAGGGGATGGGCGGTGATCCGTCGCCGACGTGCGGCCACACCTACTCCAAACGCGGCACGTACACAGTCCGCGCGACGACTCACTGGGTCGCTCATTGGACGGGCTACGGGCTCTCGGGTGACATCCCGTTCGAGCTGACCAGGACGCGGCAGCTCGAGGTTGGCGAGCTGCAGGTGATCATCAAGCGGGGCGGATAGAGGCAGGGGAGCTGGGCATGTTGGATACAGCAACGAAGAGCAGGCCTACGGATGCGGCGCCGGCGGGGGTGGTGGCTCCGCCGCGGCTCCGCCGCCGCCCGCTGTTGATCGTGGTGGCGGTGGCGCTGGTGGCGGCCGGCGCTTTGCTCGGCGTGTGGCTGTGGAACGCATCCTCGACCGGCGCCGATGTGGTCGTGGTGCGGGTCGCGGTGGGTCGTGGCGAGGTGATCGATGCTGCCGATCTGGGCACGGCCCGTGTGGGTGTGGACCCGGCGATGCGGACGGTGCCGGCGGCGGAGCTACAAGGGCTGATCGGGCAGCGCGCGGTGACGGATCTGGCGGCGGGTGCGCTGTTGACTCCGGATCAGGTGGGCACGGTGGTGGTGCCTGGGCAGGGCGAGTCGCTGGTGGGTGTGCCGGTGTCGCCGGGGCTGATGCCGTCGGAGGGCTTGAAGGCTGGCGACCGGGTGCGTCTGGTGCAGACGCCGGGCCAGTCCGGTGAGGTGGCCGGGGTGCCGGTGACGATCCCGGGGACGGTGGTGTCGGTGACGCAGGGTGACACCCAGGCGGTGGTGAACGTGGTGGTGTCGACCGATCGGGCGGCCGAGCTGGCTGCTAGGGCCGGTACGGGCCGGGTCGCGGTGGTGCTGGACTCGAGGGCACGGTAAGGGGCGCATCGTGGCTCTGATCACTTTCACATCGGCCTCCGGTTCGCCAGGGGTCACTTCAACGGTGCTGGCGGCTGCTATGGCGTGGCCGCGGCCGGCGGTCGTGGTGGAGGCGGACCCGACGGGCGGCTCCGGCATCCTCGCCGGCTACTTCCGGGGTCAGAGGGATGCCCATGACTTGGTGGACCTGGTGATGGCGAACCGGTCGGGGGTGATGGCGGAGGCGCTGCGCAGGCTGGCGTTCCCGATCGAAGGGTCGGATGTGTCGGTGCTGGTGGGTGCGAAGTCCCACGTCCAGGCGGCAGGGTTGGCGCGGTTGTGGGATCCGCTGCTGGATGCGCTGCGGAGTGTGGCGGCGGCCGGGCAGGACGTGTTGGTGGATGCGGGCCGGCTGGGTTTGGAGGGGTGGCCGCGGCCGTTGGTGCGGCATTCGGATCTGACGCTGCTGGTGTGCCGCAGCACCCTGCCGGCGTTGGCGGCGGCCCGCTCGTGGGCGCAGACGCTGGCTGAGGACGTTCTGCCCGACCACCAGGTGCAGGTGCTGCTGGTGGGTGAGGGCCAGCCGTACTCGGCGCGGGAGGTGTCGCGGGTGCTGGACCTGCCGGTGTTGGCGTCGGTGACTTGGGATCAGCGGCGGGCTCGGGTGTTCAGTGAGGGTGCGGAGAAGCCGCCGGCACGGCTGGGCGGGGAGGCGGGCGCCGATCGTGCGTTCGCCGCGTCGGGCTACTGGCGAAGCGTGACGGAGGTCGGAGTGGCCGTGCAGAAGACGCTCTCGGGCAGCGCGCGGGACCCATTATTCCGCGGAATAATCGCGAGTTTCGGTGAGACGGAGGTGGGAGCATGAGCGGCTCTGACCCGCTGGATCTGCCCATCTTCGGCGGCGATGACCGGTCCGGTGGCGGCCGGCGCCGGTCGTCGTTCGCCTACGGTGAGGATCGGCCCGGCGCCGGCCCCACGCGCGCCGCGGATGTAGTGGAAGAGCAGCCTGCGGCGCGTGCCCGGTTGTTCACGGTGCCGGTCGGTTCCGCGGCCGCGGTGGAGTCGGTGACGCCGATCCGCCCGGCCGGCATGGAGCCGGTCGTGACGGCGGCGGGGCTGGTGGATTGGACGCTGGTGGGCTCGTACCGGTCGGAGGTGGCCAGGCGGCTTGCTGACCGGCGGGGTGAGACGAACTGGACGCCGGAGGAGCAGGAGCAGGAGGGGTGGGCGGTCATTCGCCAGATCCTCGACGAGGACGACGGCGAGAAGTTGGCCACCTCGGCGCAGCCGCGAAGCTTGGCTGAGCGGGAGGCGCTCGGCCAAGCACTGTTCGACTCGGTGTTCCGGCTGGGCCGGCTGCAGCCGCTGGTCGACGACCCGCGGATCGAGAACATTCTGATCCCCAGGTTCGATCGGGTGTGGGTGGAGTGGTCGGACGGCACGATGCACAAGATGCCGCCGGTGGCCGACAGCGACGAGGAGTTGGCGCTGTGGCTGGAGTTCTTGGCCGGTCGGGCGGAGAATCCGCGCACGTTCACACAGTCGCAGCCGTCGCTGCACATGACGCTGCCCGGGGGTCAGCGGCTCGCGGCCGCCCGGGACACCGCCTGGACGTCGGTCATGATCCGTCGGCATCGGGTGCGGGAGGTGACGCTCGATCAGCTGGTGTCGTGGGGCGGCACATCACCGACGGTGGCCTCGCTGCTGTCGGCCGCGGTCAGGGCGCGGCTGAGCATCGTGGTGTCCGGTGGGCAGGGTGACGGGAAGACGACCTTCTTGCGGGCGCTGTGCGCCGAGATCGACCCGCTCGACGTGATCGGCACTTTCGAGACCGAGTACGAACTGTTCCTTCACGAGCTTCCCGAGGATCGCCACGCCGTGGTCTACGCGTGGGAGGTGCGTGGCGGGTCGAGCGAGGAGTCCTCGAGCGGCCGGGCGGCGGGTTCACGCCAGACCGCTGAGCAGATCTTCGACAGCTTCCGGTTCCGGCTGGATCGGGCCATTTTGGGCGAGGTTCGCGGCGGGGAGGTGTGGCTGATGATCAAGCTGATGGAGTCCGGGGCTGGATCCATGTCGACGACGCACGCCGCCAGCGCACAGCAGGCGATCGACAAGTTGATCTCGAACGCGATGGAGGCGGGCGCGCAGCCGCAGGTCGCGGCGTGGAAGCTGGCGCAGACGGTGCACCTGGTGGTGCAGCTCGCGTGTGAGGTGGTGCGTGACCCGGACGATCCGTCGAAGGCGCGTAAGCACCGCTACGTCGCCGAGATCGCCGAGGTGGTGCCCGGCGAGAACGAGGCCGGCTACGCCACGAACGTGATCTTCCGGCGGCGGCCGGGCCAGTGTGCGGTGGCTGCGATGCCGCCGGACCGACTGATGGAGCAGCTGGTCGCCCACGGCTTCGACGTCGACGCGTTCACTGACGAGATCGAGGCCAACCGGCAGCAGCTGAGGGGGTTGTGATGAGCGTTGCACCGGAAGTGACGCTGGATGAGCTGGTCCCGGCAACGATGGCCTCGCTGCTGTCGGCAGCGGTGGCAGCTGGGGTGGGCATTGTGGTGTCTGGCGGGCCGGGCGAGGGCAGAACCACTGTGTTGCGCACGTTGGCCGCCGTGATCGACCCCCTGGACGTGATCGGCGTCTTCGAAACCGAGCCTGAACTCAAGCTGCCGGCCGAACGCCACGCATTCGTGTACAACTGGTCGGGCGCCCGCCGCGGGGACCAGCTGGTCAATGCCTTCCGTTTCAGGTTGGACCGGGCGATCCTCGTCGACGTTGCCGGACCTGAGTTGAGCCTGCTTACCAGGCGGCCGGACTTGTCCGTCGGCTGGCTGGTGTCGGTCAAGGCTGAGAGTGTTCGGCAGGCGGTCGCGAAGCTCGGCGACGGGGCCCGAACCACGGAGCCGGTGCTGGTAGTCCAGCTGGCATCCGATGACGTGCCTGAGCCGGACGGTTCGGTACCCCGCCCTGTGGTGGCTGAGGTCGTCGAGATGCTGCCCGGTGGGAACGAGGCCACGAGTGTGATCTTGCGGCGTGAACATGGCCGGTGGGTGGTGGCTGCGATGCCGTCGCGCCGGTTGATGGAGAGGTTGGCCGCAAGCGGGTTCGACGTCTCCGAGGCGGAGGTTCTGGCCGACCGGCAGCAGCTGAGGGGGCTGTGATGGGTACCGGCGCGGTTCTGGCGGCCGTGGCTGGTGCGCTGGTTGTTGGCGGGATTCTGTTGGGGGTGTGGGGGGCGATACCGCGTCCGGTGCGTGCGCCGGCGCCTCGCACGCGGCGTCCGGCGCCGCGGTGGTGGCAGACGATCCGTCCAGTGCAGCGCCTGCTGGCCGTGGCGGCGCTCGCGGTCGGGATGATCGTGGCGCTGACAACCGGCTGGTGGGTGACGCTCCTGGTGCTGCCGGCGGCCGTGTTGGGGCTGCCTGCGGTGCTGATGGTCTCCGACGACGGCCGGGCGATCGCCCGGGTGGACGCGATTTCGGAGTGGGCGCGTGGTCTGGCGGGGGTGCTGACCGCCGGCCAGGCGTTGGAGGGTGCGTTGGAGGCGAGTCTGCGGTCAACGCCGGAACCGATCCGTGCGGAGGTGTCTCGGCTGGTGACGCGGCTGCGGTCGCGGATGTCGACCGAGCAGGCGCTGCGGGCGTTCGCGGACGATTTGGATGACGCGACCGGAGACCTGGTGGTCGGGTCGCTGATCCTGGCCTCGGCCCGGCGTGGTGATGGTGTGGCGAAGGTGCTGACCGGTCTGGCGGAGTCAGTCGCCGAGGACGTGCGGGTCCGTCGGGAGATCGTCCGTAAGCAGGCCGAGCCGCGCGGCACGGCGCGCACCGTGACCCTGATCTCGATGGTGGCGCTGGCGGTGTTCGCGCTGACCGGGACCTTCCTGGCCCCGTACGGCACTCCGGGCGGCCAGCTCCTGCTCACGTTCTTCTTGGCGGCCTACGCGGCCGCTCTGTACGCGTTGCAGCGCATGTCGCGGCCGCCACGTTCTCCCCGCTTCTTGGTCGAGACCCGCGAGAGGGGGATGGTCGGATGACCGGGCTGCAGTGGTGGATTCTGGCCGGGGTGCTGGTGATGGGCGGGGTCGCGGCCATGGTGTGGTGGCTGGCGCCAGCGCAGCCTGACCTGGCGGCGGTGCTGGATCGACTGACCCCGAGCGCGGGTCGGCGCCGGACGTCGGCCACGATCCGCATGGAGGGGCTGGACGGTCCTCAGCGGATCGGGCTGTGGGCTTCCCAGCACTTGTCGGATGCCTGGTTGCGGGTGTCTGAGCAGGATCTGGCGATCTTGGGTAAGCCGCGGCACGAGCTGGTGGGGGAGAAGGTGCTGATGGCCGGGATCGGCCTGGTCGCCGGCCCCCTGCTGTCGGCGCTGTTCGTGATCGCGTTCGGTTTGCCGTCCGGGGTGCCGGTGGCGGCGTCGGTGGGTGCGGCCGCGCTGTTGTGGTTCCTGCCGGACGGCGAGGTGAAGAAGAAGGCCAAGGAGGCGCGGGACGAGTTCACGCAGGCTGTGGCGGTCTACACCGACCTGCTGGCGTTGGAGCGACGCGCTGGCGGGTCCGGGACCCGGCAGGCGATGGAGAACGCAGCCAAGGTTGCCGCATCGTGGCCGTTCCGCAGGATCGACCATGCTCTGGCCCGCAGCGCACTGGCCGAGCAGCATCCGTGGGACGCACTGCACGAGCTGTCGCGCGAGCTCGACGTGCCCGCCTTGGACGATGTGGCCGACATCATGCGGATGTCGGGCGAGCAGGGCGCCCGCGTGTACGAGTCGCTACGGGCCCGGTCCTCGGCGATGCGCAGCGCGATGCTCAGCGCTGAGCACACCAAGGCCGACAAGCTGGCCCGGCGGATGGACCTCCCGTCGACCGCCACGGGGTTGATCTTCGCCGCGATCGCCGTGGCGCCGGGGATCATGCGACTGCTCGCCGGCTGACCGAACAAGAACCCCAGGAAGACGACAACGAAGGAAGCGAAGGGGGAAGGAAACATGATGGAGCTGAAGATCTTGTGGGGGTGGCTGGCCGCATTGGCTGAGCGGGCCAGAAGCGAGCGTGGGGTGACGATCCAGGAGGTGCTGTGGATCGTGTTCTGGGTCGGTGCGGTCGGCATCATCAGCGTGGCTGTGATGGCGTTCCTCAACGGCAAGGTCGCCCTGATCCGGTGAACTGGCGATGACACGTCTTGGGCGGGGAGAGCGCGGCGCGGCCACGGTCGAGGTGGTGCTGCTGTTCCCGGCGATGATCCTGATGGTGTGGATCGCGCTGGGCGCCGGCATGTACCACTGGGGCAGGACCGCGGCGCTGAACGCCGCCCAGACCGGTGCCGCGGCCGCGGCCGCAGAGGACGGCACCGTCGCCGACTGCGAGCAGGCCGCACGGGACATGGCGGCGACGGTAGGAGATGCGCTGAGCAGCCTGCGGATCTCCTGCACCCTGACGGCGACCACGGCCACGGCGACGGTGTCGGGCTCGGTGCTCAGCCTGGTGCCGGGGTGGACGCCGAGCCTCACCCAGACCGCGACGGTTCCGGTGGAGCGGCTCACATGACCCGCCGGCGGGAAGGGGAGCGGGGCTCGGCCGCGGTCGAGCTGGCCATGTGGACGCCGGTGATGGGCCTGTTCATCGTGGCGATCATCTTCGGTGGCCGGGTGGCGCTGGGTCACCAGGCGGTCCAGGCTGCGGCCGCCGATGCGGCCAGGGCGGCGGCGATCGCCAGGACGGCATCCGCAGCTCGCTCGGCGGCCACAACCTACGCGGCCGCAACGTTGGCCAACGAGGGCCTGGCCTGTGTCACGACGAACGTGGCGGTGGACGTGAGCGACTTCTCCAAGCCGGTCGGCACTCCGGGTGTGGTCGAGGCCACGGTGGTGTGCGACGTCGCTGTCGGGGATCTCGGGCTGCCCGGGGTGCCCGGCACCATGCGGGTCGAGGCGACCATGACCAGCCCGTTGGACACCTATCGGGAGAGGAAACGGTGATGGGTCGGGGCGAGCGCGGTTCGGTGACGGTCTGGATGGTTCTGATCGTGATGGTGTTGTCGATGGTGATGGGCATCGCCGTCGACTTGTCCGGTCAGGTGAACGCGAAACGGCGGGCCAGCGACGTGGCCGCTCAGGCCGCGCGGGTCGCTGGCCAGCAGATCAGCCCGGACGCGTATCTGGCTGATGGTCGCAGCGTCGAGCTGGCGGTGGCGAAGGCAAAGACGGCCGCCGTGGACTACATCGAGGCGGCGGGGATGACCGGCTCGGCACGAGTCGAGTCCGGCACCGAGCTGGTGGTCCAGACCGAGACCATCTACCGGCCGATCTTCCTGTCGGCTGCCGGCATCGGGGATCTGAAGGTCACCGGGTCGGCGTCGATCAGGGTCGTACGGGTCGCGGACGACGGAGAGGAACGATGATGCGGACGGTCAAAGGGCTAGCGGCGCTGCTGGGCCTGGCGGCGATCGTGGCGGGAATGCCGGTTCTGCTGATCGCGGTCCACAACCTTGGGGCTCCACGGATCGGCTGGTCCTGGCAGGGGCTGTTGCAGGCGCTGATGAGCCCGGACGACGGCACCTTGATGCTGACGCTGTTCAAGGCTGCCGGCTGGGTGTCGTGGGCGATCCTGACGACCGCTGTGGTTCTTGAGCTGGCCGCGCGGGTTCGGCACCTGCCGGTGCCGCAGGTGCGCGGCCTGGGCGTGGCGCAGGGCATGGCCCGCAGCCTGGTCGCGGCCGCGGCAATCCTGTTCGTCGCCGGCAGCAACCTGACCACCCACGCCACCCCGGTCGAGGCGGCGCCGCACACCGTCGTCGCACCGGCCCAGCTGCCTGCACCGGCGGCCGCCCCGCTCAAGGCACCTGTTCAGCGGCACGCCGACCACACGGTCACGGTGCACAAGGGCGACACACTCAGCGAGATCGCGCTGCAAGAGACCGGCCGGGCGTCCAACTATCCCGCCCTGTTCAAGGCGTCGAAGTCGACTACCCAGCCGGGCGGCAGGCATCTCATCGATCCGGATCTGATCCTGCCCGGCTGGAAGATCACCATCCCCGCCGCTTCGGTGAAGACACCGGGGGAGCACCAGCGCAAGTCGCCGGTGACCGATGCCGACACCACTCCGCGGGTTCCTGCCGAGCAGGCGGGAACGACGCCGCAGGCCCCGGCCACGGCAGGGCCGTCGGCGCAGCCGACGACCGCCAGCTCGACGTCGGCGGACGAGGTCTTGGAGTCCGAACCGGCCCAGTCTGCCGCCGATGGCTCTGTGCCGGTGTGGCTGCTGAGCGGCTTGGCGGGGGCAGGCAGTCTGCTGGCCGGCTCGTTGTGGCTGGTGGTGCGGCGGCGACGTGCAGCGCAGTTCCGCAGCCGCAGGCCCGGCCGAATGATCGCCGCGCCGCCGCCGGAGCTGGCCCTGGTGGAGAAGACGCTCGTGCACGAAGGGTCGCCGACCGGGGAACTGGTGCTGTTCATCGACGAGATGCTGCGGCGCATGGCAGCCGGGTTCACAACGGCAGGGCAGGGGTTGCCGGAACTGGTTGGCGTGGACGCCGCCCCGACCCGGCTGACGGTGCGGTTCGCCAAGACGGTCGAGCTTCCCGACGTGTGGGAGCCGGTCGACGTCGAGGACCGGCTGGTGTGGCGGGTCGACCGCGACGCCGACCTGGAGCAGGTCGGGCCGCTGGAGTCCGACAGCCCGCCGCCGTGGCCGCAGCTGGTCACGCTCGGCTGGGACAGCTTGGGCTGGCGGCTGGTCAATCTGGAGTCGCTGGGGGTGGTGAGCATCACCGGTGACCCGGTGTATGCCAGCGACCTGGCCCGCTACCTGGTTTCGGAGCTGGCCGTGTCACCCTGGTCGAGGGATGTGGAGGTCGACTGCCTGGCGATCTGCGAGGAGCTGCCGGGCCTGGCCCCGGCCCGGGTGCATTTCCACACCGACGCTGCGGTGATCGCCGATCGGATCGCGTCCGCGGTGGCCACCGCGGAC
Organism: Propionibacteriales bacterium; assembly: GCA_021286985.1. Lineage (GTDB taxonomy): Bacteria > Actinomycetota > Actinomycetes > Propionibacteriales > Propionibacteriaceae > Propionicimonas. The sequence goes on from JAJTBJ010000003.1 coordinate 26,811, forward strand.
CGCATGTCCGAGTCCGGTGTGGCGAATCTGGAGACCGCGCGGGCCACGTTCGCCGGCGAGGAGCTGTGGGACAGCCGAGTGCTGGTAACCTCCACGGTCGACGCCGAGCACCTTGAGGTGTTGACCCGGCTGGTGGCCGACCAGCAGGGCCGCACCGCGACTTCGGTGTTGCTGGTCGACGAGGCCATGCAGCCGGCCGGGATCGAGATGCGGCTGACCGAGTCCGGTCGGATCGAGGTGCCTTCCCTTGGTCTGGACCTGGTCGTGAACGGCTTGACCGCCGCGGAGGCGCGCGGCTGCGTCGACCTGGTGGCTGCCGGGCAGAACTTCACCGACACCAGCTTCCCGGCGATGGATCCCGACGCCGACGAGTGGGCCACCTTCTGCAACGAGGCCGGCTCGCTCCGGGAGGAACTGACCGTCCCCCGGGGCAGCGAAGCCGACGACGCCACGACGCTGATGCCGGAACCGGACGAGGTGTACCTGGCGGGCACAGCTAACACCGTGGAGGATCTGGCCACTCTGGCTCCACTCGTCCCGGCTGAGGTACGGGCACGGGTGGAAGCGGTCGACCCCAGCCTGGATGCCGACCTGGCGCAGTGGTGGGCCTCCTCGTGCGATCGTCCCCGGCTGCAGGTGTTGGGGCCGCTGAAGGTCCGGGTAGGACCGACAGGGGAGCCCACGAAGGCCGCGGCCCGGCCGGCGTTCTACACCGAGGTGGTCGCCTACCTGTCCACCAGGCCGGGAGGCGCGACAACCCAGGAGGTTGCCGACGCGCTGGGCATCTCGGTGGCCAGGGTGCGCCGCGACATGACGACGGTGCGGGGCTGGCTCGGGGAGAACCCCGCCACCGGGACGCCGTTCCTGCCCGAGGCGATGAAGTCGCAACGCGCCATCGAGCGGGGCTGCGGCTTGTACCTGATCGAGAGCCTGCTGTCCGACGCCGACCTGTTCCGCCGGCTGAGGCTGCGGGGGGAAGCGCGCGGTGGCGCGGAAGGGCTCGAGGATCTCCGGCTGGCGCTGCGCCTGGTCAACGGCGCCCCGTACGACGACATGCGCACCAAAGGCAGGGTGTGGCTGGCCGCCAGCCGGCTGGACCAGCACCTGCTGTGCGCGATCGTCGACGTGGCGCACATGGTGTCCACGATCGCCTTGGACACCGGCGACATGCAGCAGGCCCGCGCCGCGGCGGAGCTGGCCGCTCTGGCCGCCCCGCAGGAGGCCACGCCACAGCTGGACCTGGCCGCCATCGCAGCTGGCGAAGGGCAGCCTGGCAAGGCGGCGGCGATCGCACGCGGCGTGGTGACGTGGCGCGACGGCAGCGGCGAGGGCCCCCTGGATCTGTCCGAGCGCGCCGAGGCGATCCTGCGGACACACCGTTGGCTGGAAGAAGCGTCCAAGGCGAGCTGAGGAGTCTCGCGGTGAGCAGACAGTGTGTCGACCTGTCGATCGTCCAGCTGGCGACATCCGGGGCGCCCGAGTCGGTGCTGCGCGTGATCCGCACCAGTGATCGCCTGTTGGCGAGCGCGGCTATCGAGTGGTCGCGCCAGTACGAGTGCAGCCGAATCGATGAGCTGGTGGCGGCCCTGGGCCGGGTCTTCGGCTCGGGTGCGCCAGCGGCCGGGTTCGCCGTGCTGATCAACAAGCCCAACCAGTTGATGTTCTATGCGCGCTGGCAGCAGCACGCGGACGGCAGCTCGGGCTAGGGACGTCACCACACGCCTGAGTGGCTCGATTATTCCGCGGAATAATCGAGTCCTGACAGCTTCCCGGGGGTGCTGGACCCGTCCCGCAAGCATGACTTAGGGGACATAGGGGACATGCCTTTGGCAAGGGGTTCCCCCGGAATTGTGGATAACTTTCCGGCTGTCCCCAGATTTGTGGTGACGTCTGTGGCCACATCGACGCGGTGGCCTTCTGTGGTCTCAACAGACCCAGAAGGAGGTCCGCGCGATGAGCGTGGCATCAGCCCTGAACCTGACCCGTGACGCGGTACAGGCGATCACCGTGTTGCATTGGAAAGCGTGGGCCGGCCAGTGTCCAGCGCTATTGCTGGTGGAGCGTCCGGCCGAACTGGACCGGTGGCTGCGCGACGCCGAGCCGGCTGCCGCAGACGCAGTGCTCTGTGCGCTGGCGCAGATGGCCGCCGCAGACGGCGGCGATGACGTCGACGCCGCCAAGGTGCTGGCCTGGATGCTGCTGCCGGCGGCATGCCGGATCGCCAGCGGCTTCGCCCGCGTCGCCGACATCGACGAGCACGTCGCCGCCCAGCTGTGGATCGAGGTGCGCAGCTTCTCCTGGGCGACCACCACCAAGGTGGCGGCGAACATCGCCGGCCGGCTCCGCAAGCACCTAACCACCGACCTGTCCGAGCTGCCGATAGCCAGCCATCCCATCCCGCAGGCAGAATCCGGCGTCGTCCTGGCGCTGGCCCGCCAGTACGGCATTGACGGCTCAGACGGTGGCGACCACTCTCCGATGGAGGAGCTGCTGTCGGTGCTGGAGTGGGGGTGCCGGTGCGGCGTGATCACCGGCGAGGACCGGCTGCTGCTGCTGGATGTGATCGCGGCTGCCGCCGACGACCCGGCCTGGCACCGCTCGGGTTCTGCGCTGCTCGGCGACAAGGTGTCGGACTCGGTCGGCACCCACTGGGGGATCTCCGGCCGCACCGTCCGCCGACGGGCGGCCGCCTCGATCAGCGCGCTGAACCAGGTCGCGGCCGGCCACAGGAGAGCAGGCATCGCATGAGTGTCCGAAACCCCCGCCCCCGCTGGCTTAAGGCAGTGGACCCGAAAGGCGGTGGAACCCGAATGACTGATGACGGCCCCGACAAGGCGGCGGCCCTGTTCGCCGAGATCGCCACCGAGCAGCAGGCGATCGAGCAGATAGCCCAAGGAAGCAGCCAGATCGCCGAGGGGACCGCACAGCTGAGGCGCGTCCAGCAGGCCAAGCGTGACCTGGCGATGTTCGATGCGTCGACGCTGCGCGTGGCGATCGCGCGTCGCCACGCGAGTCTGGTGGAGGGCGCATGACCGCCGGCATCGTCGCGGTCGACGAACTCGCCCGCGCCTACCAAGCGGCGCTGAGCGGCGAGTTCCGCAACGGTCCCCACCCGACCATGGCCCACAAACGGGCCTCGCAGGGGCCGGCCGCCACCAGATGGGAGCCGGCTCACAACGAACGGGTGCTGCTGGTGGTCGGCAGTCTCGGCGCTGCCGGGACGTCCACAATCGCCTTGGCGGTGGCAACCTGCGCAGGACACGCGCGGGTCGTGGAGTGCTGCACAGTGGCCTCCTCCGGGCTGGCTGCGGCCAGCAGCGCTGAACTCGGCGTAACCCCGGACGGCTGGGTCCAAGGCTCCCGCGACCAGGTGCTGATCCAACGCCGCGGCGACCGGGTGCCCGCCCTGGACCTGCTGCCGACCCCCACCTCCAGCTCACTGCCGGTGACCGTTCTGGACTGCTCCTGGGATCTCGACCTCCTCATGTCCAGCCAGGGCTGGCTGGGGGAGGTCGCTCGCACCCTGCCCGCGATCGCGGTCGTGACCCGCCCGACCATTCCGGGCATGCGACGTCTGGAGGCGGCGGCCGTCGTGCTGGGGGAGCACCGCGTCCATGCCGTCGTCGTCGGCGTCGAGCGGCGCTGGCCAAGGCATGTCGAGCAGGCCATGAGTGCGGCAGTGCGCCGTCTCCGCACCGAAGGCCGGCTCACCGCCGTCCCGACCGACCCGAAGCTCGCCAGCGACGGAGTCACCCCCGATCCGCTGCCGCCTGCCGTCCTGGCTGCCGGCTCCAACCTGCTCACTGCGTTGAAAGGAACCCGATGAACACCATGCTTGCCCGCGTCGTCGACGCCGCCCACCTGGCCCCTGCGCTGATCCCGCTGAAGATCTGCCCGAAGGCGCCGCCCGGCGCCCAGCAGTATGCCGACGACATCACCGGCTACGTGCTGTGGGGGGTCATCATCCTGTTCAGCGTCGGCGTGATCGTCGCCATCGGCGGCATCGTGGCCGGCCGGATCTTCAACATGCCTCACGCTTCCAAAGCCGGGATCGTCGGGATCTTCGTCGTCCTGCTGGCAGCGATCGCCTTCGTGGTCGCCCCGGGGATTGTCGACAGCATCCTCGGCAAGGGCTGCATCTAGGGCTGGCGTGATCATGTTCGGGATTCGTCGTGGTCGCCGCCGTGCACGATCCGCGGCGCCGACCCAGCCGTGGAGCCGCGAGCGCCTGCTGGTGATGCTGATCGGCTCAGCACTGGCAGTCGTGCTGCTGCTGACCGGTCTCGTCATGGCGATCGTGTACTCGCTGGCCGATCGTGCAGCGGCACCAGCCGTGGTGGCGCAGGAAGGACAGGTCGAGTCGTCTTTGCCGATTCGGGACCGGATCGCCGCGGCGCCGATGGCCAGTCTCGACCCGGACGCGGCGTTCACCCCGGACCCGGCCGTGACCGAAGCGGCGCCGATCAAGGTGCCGATGCCGACCGTTGTCGGGCCGGCTGAGGTTCCGTCCGGGTTCCCGCACACTCCGCAGGGTGCGGTCGGCCAACTGGCCGCGATCGAACAGATGGTGCTGGAGTCGATGAGCCTTCCCGTAACTAACACCGTGCATTCGGCATGGGCCCAGCCCGGCGGGCCGTCGCTGGAGGAGTGGGAACTGACCCGCAACGTACAGACCTTCTTGGCCAGCGCCCGCCAAGGCGGCCAGGAGAAGGACTTCACGACCCTCATCACCGCCAACCCTGCCGCCGGCCTGGTGAAGGGAACCGACGGGCCGGACTGGGCGGTGGTGTGCGTCCTGATGGACGTGCAGGCCGCGATCAAGACCGAGTCACGAATGGGCTACGGGCTGTGCTCGCGCATGCAGTGGATCGATGGCCGCTGGCAGATCGCCGCAGGTGCTGCGCCGGCGAAGGCGCCCTCGGCATGGCCGGGCTCTCGCGCGGCCGCCGATGCTGGCTGGCTGACCTGGACCGACGAGGTGGAGTGAGCAATGGAGTGGTGGAACCCGTTCGCGAAGCTGGCCTCAACGGCAGCGCAGATCGTCACTGACGCCTGGACGGCGGCCTGGCTGAGCGTCTGGAACGCCGGGCTGTGGATTCTGCGGCTGATCCTGTCGTGGATGGACGCGTGGCTGACCCCGGATCTGTCCGCGAACGGTCCGGCCCATGACCTGTACCAGGTGACCTACTGGCTCGCCGGCGTCCTGGTGGTCATCATGCTGGCCGTCCAGATCGGGATCGCCGCCGGCCGGCGCGACGGCAAGAGTCTGGGCAGGGCGGCGATCGGCCTGGCGCAGTTCGTGGTGATCACCGGGGCGTGGATCGCGTACACCGTCGCGGTGACCGCAGCCGTCGGAGGTTTGACCCGCGGCGTGATGCAGTCGCTCATGGGCGTCACCAGCTGGAACAGCTGGGAGCCGTGGACCAGCTTCGACACGAAACAGGTGACCGATGCGGGCCTCGCCTTCGTGTTGGGCATGCTCGGCCTGTTCATGTGGATCGCTGCGATCGGGCATCTGTTGGTGATCCTGGGCCGCGACGCCTCGCTGATGGTGCTGGTCGCAACCGGCCCGATCGCCGCCGCTGGCTTGGTGAACGAGACGACGAGGGCGTGGTTCTGGAAGGCCTTCAGATGGTTCCACGCAGCTGTCGCCACACCCCTGCTGGTTGTCGTCGTGACCGGTGTCGGCATGAAGTTCGCCGAGGGGGTCGCCGCAGGCAAGGCCGGCTCGATCGAGGCGTCGATCGGCACGGTCGTGCCCGCGATCGTGCTGATCTGCATCGCCGTGGTGTCGCCGGTGGCGCTGTTCAAGCTGCTCGCCTTCGTCGACCCGGGCACTGCCAGCGGCGCCTCGATGCGCGCCGGCATGCAGTCGATGGGCGGCATCCAGGGTCTGCTGCGCGGCAAGCCTGACGCTGACGGCGACGACACCGCCTCCCAGACCAGCGGAGGGCAGTCGGCCGGCGAGGCCAGCGCCGACGCCGCAACCACCACGAAGGTGAGCGGGATGACCGCGCAGATGGCGTCGGCGTTCGGCCCGATCGGCGGAGCGCTGGCTGCTGGCATCGGTGCGGTTACCACGATCGGCTCGGTCGGGACGTCGGTGTTGACCGATCTGACCAACCAGGAAGGGGTCGGCCACAACACCTACCAGCCCGACTACCAGGGCGGCCGCCAAGACGGCGCCGGCCGGGAGAACCGCGAAGCGAACTCCAAGGACGAGGACTCCGGCGGCGGCGATCCGGCACCCAGCTCGCCGAGCACAGGCAGCGGACCGGCCAGCGGCGACGCATTCAGCGCTCCGGGCGGTTCCCCGTCGCCCGCGCCGGCCGCCGGCGGGCAAGGCTCTGCCGGCAGCGGCGGGGCTGGCGGGTCCGGTGGTGCGGCAGGAGCCGGCGGTGCGGGCGGTGCCAGTGCGGCCGAAGTAGCTGAAGTGGCCGTGGTGGCCCTGTAGAGGCGAGGAGGAGACAGGATCATGGCAGCCGTCTATGGCGAGTACACCCGGGACCGGGTCGGCATGTTCTTCGGGCTCACCGGGGCACAGATGATCACGCTGGTCGTGGCCGCCGCCCCTGCACTGTGGGCCTTCCAGCAGGAGGAGTGGGGCCTGCTGGCCGGCTTCACCCTGCTGTGGGTGCTGGTGTTGGGAATGGTGACCGTCCCGATCCGTGGCCGTTCCGCGATCGGCTGGGCGGTGGCCGCAACCGCCCACGCGGCCGGGACGGTGATGCGGTGGACGAGGTGGCGTTCCAAGGCGTCCAAGGGGCAGGTCGACGACCTGGCCGAGCCTGACCTGCCCGGCGTTCTGCAGTCGGTCACCGTCCATGACGGCCCACCCCAAGGCCCCGCCAACACCCGGTTCGCGATCGTCCAAGACCACGCCGGAAGGGTGTGGGCGGCCACCGCAGCGATCACCCACCCCGGGCTGGCGCTGGCTGATGGTGCCGAGCGGGACAGCCAGGGCCGCGGCCTGGCGACCCTGCTGAACGCCTGCGCCCGCACCGAGCTGATCTCCGAGGTGCTGTTCATGATCAGGTCGGTACCCGAGGACGGCGCCGAACGTGAGCAGTGGCTGGCCCGTCACCGCTCACCCGCAGCGCCTGCTCTTGCGACCTTGGTGAACGAACAGATGGCGGCCACCCTCAGCCAGGCCTCCGTCCGCACGGAGGCGTTCTGCACGATCGTGGTGCCCGAGGACCGGCTGGCGAAGGAGGCCAAGGAGTTCGGCCGCGGGGTCGACGCCAGGGCACGGGCCATGGCCATGCTGATGGCGGAGGTGGAAGGCCACCTCCGCACCGGGATGCGGATGGGCTCGGTGGAGTGGCTGACCTCACCGCAGCTCGCCGTGGCGGTCAGGACCGGGTTCGCGCCGGGCGACCGTGCCGGCATCGTCGAGGCGCTCGCCGCGCGCGAGTCGGATCCGGCGGTGAACGCGCAGGTGCCGTGGGCACAGGCCGGGCCGTCCGGCGCCGACCTGGTGGTGCGGCACTACGCCCACGACGCCTGGCACAGCATCTCCGCGACGGTGAAGCTGCCCGCCAAGGGTGCTGTGCTGGGTGCCCTCGCCCCCGTCCTGGTGCCCACCGAGCCGGGTGAGCGACGCTCGATGGTGACCGTGTTCCCGATCCTCGCCCAGTCCACGGCGGACAAGCAGGCCCAGTCAGCGGAGTGGGCGGCCGACATGGGGGAGGGACTGCGGGCCCGGGCAGGGATGAAGACCAGGGCACGGGATCGCACCGCAGTGGCCCGGACTCGCGGCCTGGACGCCAAGCTCGCCTCGGGCAACGCGATGGTGAGGCCGTACGCGGTCGCGTGTGTGACGGTTCCCAAGACCCAGCGGATCGCCGAGTTCGGCCGCCGGCTGGATGCGTCGATCCGCCGCGCCGGGTTCGCCCCGCTGCGCCTGGACCTGTCCCAGGACGCTGGTTTCGCCGCCGCGAACATTCCGCTGGGCTTGGGGCTGCACCGGAAGTCAGAGCAGTGAGCACCGGGACGAAGAGCCGCGTCGGCCGAGGGGTGGGCCGGCTGCTTTCCGACTTCGGGCATGAGGTGCCGACCGTCGCCGTGGCGGAGCCTGCTGTGCGTGACCCGCGGCTGTTCCAGCCAGCCGGCAGGCGCGGGCAGCGGCGCCCTGATCGGGGCTGGTCGCCGGCGCCAGCCCCTGTGTCGGTGTGGCGGATGACCAGCGACCAAGCAGCTGTGTTGTGGCCGTTCGTCACCTCTCCGGCGATCCCGGCCCGCGGAGCCCAGATGGGCATCGACCACCTGTCCCGCACCAGCTTCCACGCCGACCCCAACGGGTGGGTCCTCGACCCGGACATCCCGGTCAGCAACCCGAACATGTTCACGTTCGGCAAGCCGGGGATGGGCAAATCCGCGACGGTCAAGGCATTCCTGCTGCGGATGATGGGGTTCGGCTACCGGGCCTTGATCCTGGGCGATCCCAAGGACGAGTACGAGCCGCTGTGTCGCGCCGCGGGGGTGACGCCGATCGCGATCGGTCAGGGCCTGAATGCCCGGATCAACCCGCTCGAGTTCGGGCCGCTCAAGAGCGGATGGGAACAGCTCGGCCCGGCCGTGGCGCAGGAACGGGCAAAGGTCGTCTTCTCCCGCTGGCTGACCCTGATCCGGGGCCTGGTGGGCTCACAGAAGATCGGGTCGGTGCCGGTGCCGTTCGGGCCGAGCGAGGAGACCGTGGTGGACGCGGCCCTGAAGATGCTTACCGGCTACACCGACGGAAATACCCGCCTGCAAGAGACCACCATCCCGGCGCTATGGCATCTGCTGGATGAGCCGCCTGCACAGCTTGTCGAGGTGTGCCGGTACGCCTCCGAACGGCACTTCCTGGACGAGACCCGGCTGCTGAGGGACGCGCTGGGCAAGATGGTCGGTGGCACCCTGAAGGGTCTGTTCGACGACCACACCACAATCGACCTGGACTGGACCGCACCCATCCAGTCGCTGTCACTGTCCCGGCTAGAGGGGCTCGGCGACGAAGCGATCGGCATGGCCCTGTTGTGCCTGAACTCCTGGGGCCGGGCGATGCGGGAAGTCGCCGCCCCCGGCGACATGCGGATCGTCGTCCGCGACGAGGTGTGGAAGATCATGCGCCTCGGCCTGGACGCGGTGAAGAGCCTGGACGCCGACCTCAGACTGTCCCGGCGCGACGGAGACATCCAGTACGCGATCGGGCACAAGCCCACCGACCTGGAAAGCGTCGGCGACGCCGGCTCCCAGGCCGCCCAGATCGCCAAGGACCTGCTGCACCTGGCCGACACCAAGATCCTCCACGGCCAGGACGCCGCCGTCGCCCACCATCTGGCCGACCTGCTCGATCTGACCGAGATCGAAACCGGCTGGATCACCGACTGGTGCCGACAGGCACCGGGCCGGGCCGTGTGGAAGGTGGGGGAGTGGACCTTCAAGGTCGAAACGATCCTCCACCCCCTGGAGGCGAGCCAGCTCACCGACACCAACGGCCGCCTCGCCGGCGCACGTTAGAAGTTCGCATGAGTAGTGACGGTTTCGCTGCGAACATCCAGCTCTTCGACGAGAGGAGCCGGAACGGGGCGCTGGCGTCGCCCATCAGGGAGGCGCGGAAGCTGGGGCTCATCGGCACGGCGTCAGGGGCGAACCCGTGAAATGGGTGGCCTGGGTGCTGGCGCTAACCCTGATCGTGGTGTTCGGGATCCCGATCGGGATCATCACCATGGGCGCGGTCGCGGTCGCGCCGGCCGTGGCAGAACAGATCCGGCAGGACCCGTGCAGCGCCTACGACACCGCCATCAGCACCTTGTCGGCCACCAGTTCGACCAGCTCCAGCAGTTTCGAGCTGCCCAAGTGGGGCACCCCCCGGCATCAGTCACTCAGCAGCCCGGCCCAGTCCATACCGGCCGGGGTCAAGAGCCTGTACGTCGCGGCCGCGGGCCGCTACAACATCCCCTGGCAGCTCCTCGCCGGCATCGGCATGGCTGAAACCAGGCACGGTCGCAACAACCGCACCAGCTCCGCCGGCGCCCAGGGCTTGATGCAGTTCATGCCCGGCACGTTCCGTGCCTATGGCGTCGACGGCAACGGGGACGGCACGAAGGACATCCACAACGACGCCGACAGCATCTTCTCCGCCGCCAACTATCTGGTCCGCTCCGGGGTGAAGTCGGGCAAGACGGGCGTCATCAAGGCACTGTGGGCCTACAACCGGTCGATCACCTACCGCAATGACGTGCTCTACTACGCCTGGTCTTACGCCGGGAAGGCCGGTGTGGTCGTCGATGGTGACGACCCGGAGGACTGCATCCCGGTCGACGGTGACCTGCCTGCCTTCGACGACACCTGCGCCCCCTCACATTCGGGGGCTGAGCGCGGCCTGAAGGCCACCGCGATCCACGGGCTCCGGTGTGTGAAGCAGGCGTTCCCCGCGATCACCAGCATGGGCGGCCGCCGCTCGAGCTCGTCCTCGACGTGCAGCTTCTCCGACCACTGCACCGGCCTGGCGGTCGACTTCATGATCCCCAAGTGGAACACCCGGGCCGGAAACGCATACGGGTGGCGGGTCGCCCACTGGGTTCAGGCCCACGCCAAGGAGCTGCATGTGAAGTACATCATCTGGGACGTCAAGAAGTGGAACCCGTCGGCGGGCCAACGGTGGCGTCCCTACCGGCATCCGTACGGAAACAGCAACCCCACCCTCGCCCACAAGAACCACGTTCATGTGAGCTTCTACGCCCACTGATTCGAGGAAGGACAAAGCCGATGACGATGCTCCAGTCGGGCCGCACCAAGGACCCATACCCGTTCACCTGGGAGATCCCGGCCGCCACGGTGGCGATCTGGGCGCTTCTCGCCAGCCTCACCGCTCACCTCGGCCGCGCCCTCGCCAACCTGACCGCCGGTGCGGGGTGGGCCTGGCCTCCCAGCAGGGTGCTGTTCACAAGCCTGCCGGCTCTTCTCGCCGGCGACCCGAAGGCGGGGCTGGCCACGCTGGGGGGCGCGGCCAGCCCCGCCGCCCTCGCAGGCTGGATCATCATCGTCGAACTCCTGCTTTTGGCCGCCATGATCACCGGTGGCACTTGGCTGCTACGCCGCTGGGGTCCCGGACGGATGAAGGGCATGGCCAGCTCCAGCGAGGCCGAAGCGCTCCTCGGCGTCACCCGGCTGCGCAGGGCCGCCAAGATCATCCGTCCCGATCTGGGCAACAGCCCGCCGGCACACACATCCCCGTTGCCTTCCTGGCTCCATCGACCAACCACGCCAACAACCGAGAAGGAGAACTGAAGTGACCCAGCAACAGCCCTATCCGCCCCGTCCGCTACCAGATACGCCGAGCGCCAATCCCGGCCCGGTGCGTGCCGATCTCGCGTGGGACCCGCCCGGGCAGGTGCGATCGCTGCTGACCCAGCCGGCTGTTGAACCGAAGGAGCCCAACGATGACCACTCATGAACCGCCACGGCTGCGAATCTCCAGCCCGGGTGACGTCGCCCAACTCGTGCCATACCTGATCGGCTTCGTCCCGCAGGACTCCCTCGTGCTGCTGGTCACCAGACAGGGCAGGGTCGAGGTGACCGCCCGCGCCGACATCGCCGACGTCCAGCCCACCGGTCAGGCGGAGCATCTGATCGACCGGATCTGGGGGCGGTTCCCCGACGCCGACGCCTTCATGGTCGCCTACACAGACAACCGTGCGCATGGCTGGGATCTGGTCGAGCGGTGCCGCCGGCACCTTCCCAACGGCACCGAAGGTCACGCGATGCTCGTCACCGGTGACACCTGGCACACCGAGGACGGCGCGAGCGGAGAGGTCGACCGGTTCGGAGCCGTTGCAGCCCAGGCAACCCTCGCCGGGATGGTTGCGACCCGCTCCAGGACGGACCTTGAAGCCACCTTCACCAGCCCCCAGCACAGCGAGGAGCTCGAACACGCGGTGGAAGTCGCCGCAGTCAAGCTGCCGGACGTTGCCGACACCGCCGGCGTTGTCAAGCGCACCCGCACCCTCATCGCCCGCTACGTCCCGCACGATCACAGCGCACCGGCGGACCACTCGCCGAGCCGGATGCCGACCGACGACGCTGCTCAGCTGGCTCTGCTCGGACTCAACGGTGCGGGCAGGGACACGGCCCTGCTGTCCATCACCCGGGCCGACGCCGAGCAGCACCTCGAGCTGTGGAGTGCGGTCGTGCGCAGCGTCCCGGACTCCTACGCCGAAGCCGCCACCTACCTGGCAGGGATGGCGGCCTGGGTGACCGGCGACGGCGCCGTGGCCAATGTGGCCCTGAGCCGGTCACTCGCGATCGCCGAACAAACGGGCGCACAGGCACTCGCCGGACTTCTCGACGGCCTTATCGATCAGGTCGTGCCTCCCCCCGCATGGGAGCAGGTCCGCGACCAGGCGCTCTCCCTCACCCGGCCCGAGGTGAGGCAGGCGATTCAGCCGGCCACCACTCCTCGCTGGGAGAATGTGCCACCGCCGACGTCCGGTCCCGCTCCGGTCCGACCGCACCGAACGCAGCCGCCCGCGGCAGGCATCGGGATCTAGGCGTTCGTGATGACCACACCACGGGTCAGCATCGAGGAATGGGACATGACCTCGGTGCTGGCCTTCGCCTGGGCCGTCGTCGAGGAATACGGCTGGACGTCCAAGACGGTAGCCGCCAAGACCAGACGACCGTCGACCCACGAACGGGCGCAGCTCGCGATGACAACCGGCCTGCAGGGCCTGGAGCTTGAGGAGCAGACCACGATCCTGGGCCGGATTCGGCCTCACCTGGAACGCGGTCGCCAGCTGGCACCGATCATCAGCGAGGCGCTGTTGGGCCAACTCGACACCAGTTCCGGCTATGAAGCCGAGCTGGCCGCGCTGCTGCGCGCCGGCACGGTGCGGCCGCGCCAGCTGGGTTTAGCGGTGAGCGCGATCGCGGTCTACAAAAGGCTTACCGAACGGGATCTCGCCGACGAACAGGCCGACGCCAAGTCCCACGGCCAGACGGAAAGGATCAGACGCGCCGGGAAGATCGGCCAGAAGGTGACAATGAGCGGCCAGGTGGTCACCGCGCTCGAGGTGGACGGGTACACCAGGAACTCGCCCCGCCAGATGATGCTTGTACTCGACTGCGGCACGGCCATGGCGAAACTGGTCACCACAGCCCGATGGGCCTACCAGGTCCACGCCGGAGATACGTTGACCGTAGAGGCGACCGTCAAGGCCCACCACACCTACCACGGACTTCCGCAGACGCGGCTGGTGCGCCCCAAGGTCCTCGCCGGACCCACCCCGGCGGGCCCCACCAGCCCTGCCGCACCCCCGAATGAGGCGACTGCGGCCTGGGAGACCGTCCGGGCAGCCCCGCCGCAATCCCGGTTTCAAGAAGCTCCGCTGGCGCCTGCTTCGCCGCCGCCGCGGACCCTTCCCAGATGAAAGGAATCCCCGATGATCAGACGCGCAAACTTCGACCCGAGCCAGGTGGGATGGCGCATCGGCAGAGCCGTCGAGCCACGCGGCCTCGACCTGTGGTGCCCGTGGGATCGCACCGCCGGAGTGATCGGCCCGCAGGGCTCCGGCAAGACCCTGGACCTGCTCACCCCCGCGTTGCTGTCCGCACCAGGAGCGGCTCTAGTGACCCTGACCAAGACCGACGACCTGTTGTTGTCGATCACCGCCCGCGGCCGCGATGGTCGCCCCACCGTCGTGCTCGACCCGTTCTCCCAGGCTGACGGGCTGCCCGAGCTGATCTGGGACCCGATCGCCGGCTGCACCGACCCGCTCATCGCCGAACGCCGCGCCAAGGCGTTCATCGCCGGCACGATCAAGTCCTCCACCAGCGGCCACGGGTCACCCAGCGACGGCGCTGCCCGGTTCTACACCGCGGAGTCGGCCAAGGTGCTCCAGTGCTACTTCCACGCCGCCGCGCTGGCCGGGTTCACCCTGGACCATGTACTGGAGTGGGTTGATCGGCCACAGGCAACCTCCGAGCCGGCCGAGATCCTGCTGAACCATCCCGGGGCAGCCCTGCACTGGCACGGCCTGCTGCAGGGCGCCCTGACCGGCGATGACCGCACCGTCGGGAACACGACCACCACGGTGCATCAGGCGATGGCCTTGTTCTACCAGCCCAGCATCCGGGCACGCTGCGTCCCCGGCAAGGGCCGGACCGCGACCGACATTGCCACGGTGATCAAGGCCGGCGGCACGTTCTACCTGTTGGGCAGGGATGACCCGTACGCCAGCGCCTCACCACTGATGACCGCCTTGGCCGAACACATCCTCGACACCGCTCTGCTGCTGGCCAACGCCGGCCCGTGGGGCAGGCTGTGCCCACCGATGCTGGCCTGCCTCGACGAGCTGCCCTCCACCGCACCGCTGCCGACCCTGCGAACCAGAATGGCCAACGAACGCGCGCTGGGCATCTCGATCATCTATGCCGCCCAGACGTGGCGGCAGCTGGCGTCGGTGTTCGGCGAAACCGAGGCCCGGGCGATCTTCGGGCTCACCAACGTGCTGGTGATGTTCGGAGGGTCGAAGGACGGCCAGTTCAACCGCGAGGTGTCCGACCTGGTCGGCACGGTTCGGGTGGCTCGAACCACCTGGCAGTTGGGACAGACCGGCGGCCGCTCGGCCCACGGCGACGACATGCTCATCCTGCGACCCGAGGAGGTGCGGCAGATCCCGGAGAAGCACGCCCTCGTGATCGCCGAGAACAGCAAACCGATCATCGCGAAACTGACCCGCTGCATCGAAGGCCGCGCCGGTGAGCAGCTGCGCAGCCAGCAGAAGGATGTGCGCGGCCGGCTCAACGAGAGTCGCAGCCACAGCATCGCCGCCGAGGCCCGCGCCGTCGCCGCTCTCGCCGCCAGCCGGAGGATCGAACCGTGACTGGCAGTCTCGCCGCGCCGTTCCCGATGCCCACCGACGAACTCGAGAAGGCGTACAACGACCTGTTCCTGGCGGTGAACGGCGACGAGGAGACCAAACGGAGGATCGGCAACCCGCTGCTACTGCCGCGGCCGTGGGACCCACCAACCTGTACCCGGTTGGCCCTGCGCAGAGAGCTGTGGGCGTGGCTGGAGGCCGTTGTGACCTGGTTCAACCACGAGTACGTGTGGGACCTCAACGGCGGCATCATCCCGGCGTGCTGGCCGCAGCACCCGCACCTGGTCCATGAGATTGCTGTGCTCGCCGACCAACGCCGCAGGGCCAGTGTGGACACCACCAGCGGCAGTCTCGAGGAGTGGCACCGCTACTGCGTGCCCGCCTTCCTGGAACGGCTCAAGGCGCGCACCAAAGGCGCCTGCGACGATCGCCACGCGACATGGCCAGCGAAGGCGCGGGTTGGCCGCTACGCCGACCCGGCCAGCAGATCGGCCAGGGAGGATCTGTTCGAAGCCGACCTCAAGACCATCCCCACAATTCCGGATCTGGATCCGTCACCTGGCGGCAGCCGACCGAGGCTCAGACTCATCGATGCCGACGGAGGGACGATCGATCCATCGACCGGGGAAATTCTTTAGCGCGAGCGCAATCGGAGCAGCGCGTGTTCGCACTGCCTTTACCCCGCCAAGATGTCACCGGTAGGCTCGACCCGTTTTCGGGAGCCTAAGGGGAGGGCCGATGACGGGCGCAACCAAGCGGCGCCGATCCGCTTCAGGAACCCGTGCATTGTTCTGGAAACGCGTCGTACTGGCGACGGCGCTTCTTGCCGCGGTGGCCCCGATCGTTACAGCTGTGCTGGGGTTGTGGCCTTCGTCGCCGGGTCAGTCTCAAACCTCCTCCGTCTCTGGTACTGCGAACCAGGTGAACCAGGCTCAGTCGCAGGTCAGCGTGGGTCCTGGTGGCTGTGTCGCGATCAACGACAGCACCTGCGGCACGTCGCCTGAAGCGGCGGTGGAGCGACGGAGACGTGCGGAGGCGCTACCGGGAGCCCAGAGTGCGCCGACCGGAACCGGGCCTTGGCTCTTCGTCGTCTATGACACCGGTGACATGGGTCTATACGTTCGTGACGGGACCGAGAACGCTTCCCGTAGGGTCGGGATCGTTCAGGAGGGACGGGCGGTATATGTGGACTGCTACAAGCTCGGCTGGGACTCTCAGCAGGTCGCGGAAAATCCGCTTCCAGCCATGCGGAGCGATCGCTGGTACAAGGTCCGTTACCCCGACACCGGTGATGTTGGTGAGTTCTGGATGGACTCCGGGTTCTTACTACCCATCAACCACAACGGTGGGGTGCCAGTCTGCAAGTAGTACCGCACCGCTGGACGCACGATCGCGGTGAATTGGGGGCATTGCGTCAGCGCCGCGGCCGCTGAGTCATTTGCACTTCCCGCAGCCCCCGGTTTGGTGCAACGCTATTCGCCGAGGGGCGCCACTCCGAGGTGGTGCCGAAGGCGGTTTGGGAGGAGCAAGATGAAGATCCGGGCCTTGGTGGCATCGTTGGTCCTCACCGCGGCGCTGGCGGTGACGAACCAGCCTGTTGCGCAGGCGGCCGATTGGGGTGGCAACGGCAGCCCGACGGCATGCACTGATGCCTACACGGTCAACCAGTCACCCATCTACGGCGTGCGGGGACCTACCGCGGGAGTTCTGTTGGGGTGGGTTCAGCTGCGCTGGTCGAACATGTGCAACGCCAACTGGTCGCGTGTCGTGCTCATTGGTACCGGCGCCTATCGCAACACGGTGACCGTCGAGCAGCAGATCAACTCCGAGGGCCGAGCGGCGGGCGCCACGGACTGGGTAAAGCCCTACCCGAACGGCGCTATCACATGGACTCCCTATCTGCGACTAGCCAACCGCAACAGTGTCGCGTGCGCACGGGCGTGGCTGTCATCGGACTTCGGCACTCTGAACTTCCACACCGTCGGCGGCCAGATCTGCGGGTGACCCTCATCCCTGCCGCCTCCCCCTGAGCAAAGGTGGTAGCCGTGATCCCAGCTGCGGACCGTTGAGATCAAGCGCCCACTGACGGCACGAGGGCCGCGATCAAAGCACCTGCCAGCAACCAGGGTCCGTAGGGCAGGTGGCTGCCGCGGTGTGTGGTGCCTTTGATCCAGATCAGTGCCGCGGCGGAGCCGGCCAGTAGCGCCAGGCAGACGTGGCCGATGCCGAGCGGGCCGAGGCCGGCGCCGATCAGGGCGGCGAGCTTGACATCGCCGAAGCCCATCTCGCCACTGCTGGCGAAGTGGATCACAGCGAACGTGCCGCCGGCCACGGCGCCGCCGATGAGCGCCTGGATCGCCACGGACGGCCCGGCGCCGGTCAAGGCCACGGTGAGGATGGCGCCGGCCATGAGGAGGGCTGTGACGGCGAGGACACGGTTGGGTAGCCGCATGACGTCGAAGTCGACCGCGGCGAGCCAGGGCCCGCTGACGGCGAGCGGGGCGAGGATCAGGCGGCTGGCCGGGTCCGCGCTGAACACGGCTGCCGCTGCCAGTCCGCCGACGGCGAGCATGCCGGCCCACACCACCCACCAGCGCGGGCCGGGCTCAGCCTGGGCAGCCTCGTCGCCGGCGCGGTAACGCAGTGTCTCGAGACGGCGCCGCTGCCACCAGCCCAGCCCAGCGCCGGCCGTAACGGCGAGGATGATCGTGAGGATCTGGTACATGGGGTGGGTCTCCTTCAGTGTGAGTATTCCGGACGGAGGCGCTGTCAGCGCTCCACTCCTGGCGTGTGCTGCTGGGTTGGGGTGTGGGCCGGTTCGATTCGGGGCTGCGCCGGACGGGGCGGGGTCGCGGCTTCCGGCTTGCGGCGCGCGTCCTGGGCGGTGGCTGCAGCGGACAGGCGGTCCTTGACCTGTGAGGCCTGGTAGGCGCCCTGTTCGGCAGCCCGGCGCGGGTCGGCGTTCCATGCCCGAACCATGCTGGCCAGGGAGGATCGGATCAGGGATGGGGGCAGACCGGTTCGTTCGGCGATGTGCGCGGCGCCGGCGTTCCACTGGCTGGGCGGTTGTGCGGCGAGCACCCGAATCGCGTCGAGCGCCGACTCGGCGCCCTCGAGGTTGGTCAGCCGTTCGTCGATCAGGGACTCGCCGAGCGGTCTGGCGTTCGCGATCGCCTGGTTGAGGAGCTCGGCGTGTCCGGTGGCGACCATGTCGGCCGGGTCGGCGCCCTCAGGCAGCTCGGCGTAGGTGGGGTGGAGGTTGTACATGGCGAGCAGCCAGTAGTCACGTTCGGCGGCGACCCTGCCGGCGAGGTCGGCGTCGGTGGCCACGACGGGCGGGTGCCCTGCCAGGTGGAGCTGGGCGACCTGCTGTTCGGTGAGGCTGGTGCCCAGGGGGGCGACTCCGACGTGCCGGCCGCCGCCGGCGAGGGTGACCGCGATGGCATCCATCGGCCCTTCGACCAGCACTGGGATTTGGTCCGGGCCGAGCTTGCCGGCGATGTACAGCTGGTCGCCCTTGCTGAAGACGGGCGTGGTGGCGGTGTTGAGGTACTTCGGGCCCCGGTTGTCCTCGTCAGACCAGGCCGGGTTTCGTCGGGCGACGAAGCCGAGCACGGCGCCGTCGTGGACGATGGGCACTACTGCCCGGTCCCGGAACCGGTCGATCAAACGTCCGGTGGAGGCGGTCTGAGCGACGCCGGCGGTGAGCATCTCGGTGTCGGTGACGCCGTGGCGACGCAGGTGGGAGACGAGCCCTGTCCAGCCGTCGGGGGCGTATCCGGCCCGCACCACACCGAGCGCGGCAGTGTCGGTGCGGAGCCGGTCGGTGAGGTATGGCTCGGCCCAGCTGGCGGGCAGGCAGTCCTGGTAGTAGGCGGAGGTGAGTTCGTTGATGTGGGTCAAACGGGCGACCGGGATGGGGCTCTCGGCGATCGCGTCGCCGCGCTCCATCATTCGGCGCACATCGGCGTCGGTGGTGTCGGGGGCACCCATGGTGCGCCGGATCATTCCCTCGATGGAGAGGATCTGCTCGTCGTCTTCGGCGAGGTCATGCTCGTCGTAGGTTGTCTCGGCGATGGCCGGCTCGTCGACCGGCGGCTGCGGATGGGTGCTCGCCTCGACGATCGGACCGCTGGGCTCCCATCCGTCGTACAGGTCGGCGGGAGGCTCCTGGCCGGGGTCGTCGCGGTCCTCCTCGAGCTGGTCGTGGCTGTCGGTGAGCAGCGACAGTCGCCATACCCATGCCTGGCACAGGTCGGTGTGGCCGTCGTCGGTGAGGGTCTGGGTCTCCTGCAGGAGACGTTCGAGCGGCCAGCCGCGCTGCAGGCCACGCTCGATGCTGGTGACCAGTGAGGGCCACCATGGGCTGGTCTGCAGGTCCCGCGACACGTCACCGACCCGGCCGGTGAACTCGTCGAGCCAGGCGGTGGAGATGTGGTGGTCTGTGTCGACATCCTGGGCGACGGCGGGGGCGAGGTGTTTGGCCAGGCGCCACCACAGCGCGGCCGCGGCATGGTCGTCGGGCAGCGGACCTTGGCTGGCTGCAACACGGAGCAGATGGGCGGCGTCGACACCGCTGGAGGACAGCTGCGACAGCCGGGCCGCCAGAACCGGGGCGAACTCGTCGGTCACGACGGCAGGATCGATGCGGTGCAGCAGCGGCTGCCATTCGGAGAAGGCGGCGGTCTGGGTGGTTGCGAGCCGGGCTTCCAGATGTGTCTGCCAGCGGGCTTCGGCGAGGCTGTGGCGCCGCTCACCGGTCGGACGGGTGTCGGAGGGCTCCACCTGGGTTGCGGCCCGCCACACCTCGATGTCGGCCACCAGGTCAGCGGCGGGCCTGCCGGTCGTCCCGGCGACCCAATCGGGCCGGGTCTGGGCCTGCACGGTGCTGCTGTGGACCTGGTCGGCGAGTTCGTTGACGAGCTGGCTGCGTGCGGTGAGGTAGGGCCCCCATGTGGGATGCTCGGCGAGCTGGGAGGGGACGCCGGACAGCCAGGGCAGCGGTCCGCGGCCGTGGCGCCACTCGACGTCGGCTACCCGCCAGGCGAGCACCGAGCAGGGGTCGTGCGCGGTCGTCAACGGGTCGGCGCAGGCCCGGGCGAGGGCCTCGACGGGGTCGCGTCCGTCGGAGTGGACCATCAGCAGTTGGGACCGCAACGCCGGCCAGGTGGCTGCCTCGGTGAGCCGGGGGAGCGCGGCGTCGACGGCCCGCTCGAGGGCGCGCACGCCGACGTCGCCGGCGACATGGGTGGCGGCGAATCCGAGCGCATCGCTGTAGCGGGCGCAGGCATCGCCGAGCAGAATCCGCGGGTCGCCGGCGTTACGGAGCTGGGTGGTTGCTGAGACCGGCGATTCGTCGCGGGCCAGGATCCGCTCCAGCATGTCGGTGGGGGAGAGCGGGTTGAGGGTCTCGGGCCGGATCACGCTGTGCTCGTCGCCGTCACCCACCACGACGACGTAGGCATGGTTGGCGTCCCGGCCGCGGGTGAGCATTGTGTAGGCCTGCTGCCGCGATTCCGAGCCGGTCAACAGTCCGTGCATCGTGTCGGCGGTCACGCCCTGGGCGGTGTGAGTGGTGCAGGCATAGCCGAGTTCGACCTGCTTGGCGACATAGTCGGCGGGCAGCACGATGTGGCGGCCGCTGAGGAGATGCCGGGCTCGGAGCGCGCCGTTGCGGTGCACCTTCACCACCTCGAACCGGTCACCGTTCTTCACCCAATCGGTGGGGGTGAGCCTGAGTGTGCGCTCGTTGAGGCGGCTGATGATGGTGTCGCCGGCGCTGGCCAGGTTCCCGTCGGGCAGGTCGACCGTGCGCCCTGTTGGCGTGTCGCCGAGTCGCTGGTTCCGGGCACGCCGGTTGAGGTCTGCGACGAGTTCGCGGGTGGGGGCGAGCATGATCGAGTCCAGCTCGCCGGCCCGGTCGGCCGACCATGCCGCGAACAGGTCGTCGGCCATCGTCGTTTCGTCACCGACATGGATTCGGCGCTGGTCGAGGTAGAAGCCGAGAGCCGCGGTCTCTCCTTGGCGCAACGACAAGGAGGCCATGCCTTCAGCCGGATCGGAGAAACGCCGCAGTTCGGTGAGCCGCAACGCCCCGTGGCTGGCCTGGATGTCGCGCAGCACGCCGCCGGCGCCGATCGCGGCCAGCTGCTGGTCGTCGCCGATCAGCCGCACGCTGCCGCCACGGTTCAGGATGAAGTCGACGGCGGCGTCCAGGGCCAGCGTGTCGGCCATGCCGGCTTCGTCGATCACCACCAGCGTCTTCGGCCCGATCTTCCGTTTCCACGAGGCTGGGTTGCCGAACTCGAGGTCCCAGATCAGCTTGGCCAAGGTGTCGGTTTCCCCGCTGAGTTGGTCGCCGAGAGCAGCAGCAGCGGCGGCTGATGGTGCGAGACCCAGCACGCTGCCGCCGGCCTCGATCCACGCCTGCGACAGGGCGTTCATCGCGGTGGTCTTGCCGGATCCGGCCGGCGCGATCGCCAGCTGGACCCGGGCACCGGAGGTCGCCATCTCGCGCACCAGCAGCACCTGGCCGGGGTTGAGCGTGATCCCGTTCGCTTCGGACTCCAGCAGCGCCAGGTCGATGGCTGTGTCCGGAATCACCATGCCGTCGCGCCGTCCGGCGGCGCCGACTAGGCGGTCTTCGGCGGCAAGGACTGCGGTCGAGGTGTACAGCTGTGAGCCGGCGACGGTGTACACGCTGTCGCCGTTGCTGCGTCGCAGCGGTGCCGGTTCGGATGGTTCTGCGTCTGCTGGCCGGGTCAGTGCCCGGCACTGGGCGAGGGCACGTTCGACGATCGCGTCGACCGTGCCCTCGAGTGTGCCGGCGGGCACCTGGGCGACTCTGGCGGCCCGTTGCGCTTCTGCCCGCAGGTGCCAGGTCTGCCAGGTCGACCGGCTGGCTTGCACGTGGGCGACGATGGTCTGGGCGGCTTCTTCCAGCCACGCGTCGTCGAGTCGGGGACCGGTATTAGCGGCGGGGTGGAGGACCAGCTGGATCATCGCCTGGATCTGTCTTTCGCCGCCGAGGGCGTGGCGTGCCTGCTCCCACCAGGTCGTGCGTTGCTGGGTCAGGGTGCGCGGCTCGTGCTTGGCTTCTCGGGTCTCCAGCGTCGCCTGCTGGGCGAGCGCGATCGCCTCCACGGGTGTCGGTGGACGTCCGTGGCTGCGCTGGAATTGGGCGGCGAGTT
>JAJTBJ010000143.1 GCA_021286985.1 Propionibacteriales bacterium
CCCACGGGGTTTCGACACGGCCGCTTCGCGGCCTGCTCAACCAGCGACCGTGGAACATCCGCTCTACGACCCGCTCGGCCAGCGGTAACGATCAGGCCGGGACGATGCTGACCAGCTTGGGGGCCCGGACGATCACCTGACGCACCGCGCGTCCGTCCAACGCT
Source organism: Propionibacteriales bacterium (assembly GCA_021286985.1). Lineage (GTDB taxonomy): Bacteria > Actinomycetota > Actinomycetes > Propionibacteriales > Propionibacteriaceae > Propionicimonas. The sequence continues at coordinate 165 of JAJTBJ010000143.1, forward strand.
CGCTGGACGCCGGGATCGGCCAACGCCAGAGCTTCGAGCTCGGCTTCGGTCGCCGACGGCGACACGTCCAGCTTCGCCCGCACCTTGCCCTGGACCTGCACCACGCAGGTCACCTGCTCAGCCACCAGCAGCGTCGGATCGGCGACCGGCCAGGTGGCATTCGCCACGCTCGGCGCATGTCCCAACAGCTCCCACATCTCCTCGGCCACGTAGGGCGCGATGGTGCTCAGCATCACCGCGATCGCCTCGACAGCCTCGCGGACGGCCGGATCAGCCGGGCCGGCGCCGGTGTCGATGGCCTTACGGGTGGCGTTCACCATCTCCATCAGGCGGGCGACCGACACGTTGAACCGCTGGCCCTCGATGGTCTCGGTCACCTCGGCGATGCCCTTGTGAGTTGCTCGTCGCAGACCTCGATCACCGGTGGCCGCATCCACGCCCACCTCACTGGTCACTTCGGTAGCCAGACGGTGCGCACGCTGCAAGAACTTCAGCGTCGAGCCCGGTGACATGTCGGCCCAGTCGATGTCGTCCTCCGGCGGACCGGCGAAGACCACCGTGGTACGAATCGCATCCACCCCGAACTCGTCGATCTGCTTGCCCAAGTCGACCCCATTGCCCAGCGACTTACTCATCGCCTTGCCCTGGTTGATCACCTGACCCTGGTTCATCAGCGCCGAGAACGGCTCGGAGAAGTTCACCAGGCCCAGGTCCTGCAGAACCTTGGTGAAGAAGCGGGAGTACAGCAGGTGCAGAATCGCGTGCTCCACCCCGCCGACGTACTGGGCCACCGGCATCCACTTGGCCACCTCGGCCGGGTCGAACGGGCCATCGGTGTAGCCCGGCGAGCAGTAGCGGAAGTAGTACCAGGACGAATCCACGAAGGTGTCCATGGTGTCGGTGTCGCGCTGCGCCGGCCCGCCACAAGTGGGGCAGGTGGTGTTGACCCAGTCGGTGGCCGACGCCAGCGGTGAGGTGCCCTTGGGCGCCAACGCCGCACCGCGCAGATCCGGCAGTTCGACCGGCAGCTGATCGTCGGGCACCGGCACCTCGCCACAGGTGGCGCAGTGAATGATCGGGATCGGGCAGCCCCAGAAACGCTGCCGACTCAGCAGCCAGTCGCGCAGCCGGAACGTCACTGCCGCCTCGCCGGCACCCTGCTCGGCCAGCATCGCGGTGATCTTGGCCACGCCGTCGGCCTTGTTGGTCAGCCCGTCCAGCACCGGAGAGTTGACGTAGGCACCGTCGCCGGGAGTGGCCACGAACGTCTCGGCAGGATCGGGCTGATCGGTCTGGACGACCACTCGCACCGGCAAGTCGAACGCCTTGGCGAAGTCGAGGTCGCGCTGATCGTGAGCGGGCACGGCCATCACCGCGCCGGTGCCGTACTCGGCCAACACGTAGTCAGCGGCATATACCGGCAGCAGCTCGCCGTTGACCGGGTTGATCGCGTGCACGCCCAGGAACACACCGGTCTTGGGACGCTCGGACGACTGCCGCTCGATCTCGGTGGCGCGCTTGGTGGCCTCCAGGTACTCCTCGAAAGCCGCCCGCTGGGCGTCGGTGACGATCTCGGCGGCCAGCGGCGCCTCCGGTGCCACCACGAAGAAGGTCGCCCCGTACAAGGTGTCGGGGCGGGTGGTGAACACCCGCACCGGCTCGTCGCGTCCCTCGATCCGGAAGTCGACGTAGGCGCCCTCGGAGCGTCCGATCCAGTTGCGCTGCATCGCCAGCACCCGGTCGGGCCAGTGGCCCTCGATCTGCTCCATGTCGTCCAGCAGGCGCTGGGCGTAATCGGTGATCTTGAAGTACCACTGGGTCAGCTTGCGCTTGGTGACCACCGCGTGACAGCGCTCGCACAGCCCCTGAACGACCTGCTCGTTGGCCAGCACGGTCTGGTCGTTGGGGCACCAGTTGACGTAGGAGTCCTTGCGGTAGGCCAGGCCGCGCTCGTAGAAGCGCAGGAACAACCACTGTGTCCAGCGGTAGTACTCGGTGTCGGAGGTGTGCAGGCGACGCGACCAGTCGAAGCTCAGCCCGTAGCGGGCGAATGAGGTGGCCTGGGTGTCGATGTTGGCATACGTCCAGTCGGCAGGGTGGGCGTCGCGGGCGATCGCGGCGTTCTCGGCCGGCAGACCGAAGGAGTCCCAGCCGATCGGGTGCATCACGTCATAGCCGCGCAGCCGCCAGTACCGGGCCACCACGTCACCCATGACGAACGCCTCGGCGTGGCCCATGTGCAGGTCGCCGGAAGGGTAGGGGAACATGTCGAGCACATAGCGGCGCTCTTTGCTGCCATCATCGAGCGGCGTGAACGTGCCGTCCTCTTTCCAGAACCGCTGCCACTTCGCCTGAGCGGCGACGGCGTCGTAGCCGCTGCGCACTGCCTCGCTGGTCACTTGTTTCCTCACTCCTTGTCAGCGACTTCGTCCTGGACCCGTGGGGGGTGGCACATGAAAAAGCCCCGGCGGGCCGTGAAGCTCGCCAGGGGCCGCCGCGACTACAGCCGAAGCCGCGGCTACGCAAGGTCCAGGGAGAAGCCATGCATAGCGGCAAGTCTATCCGATGGCACACGGCCCCGGGCTCCGTGCCGGACGGCGACACCAGGCTTCCGCGCGCCGGCTCAGGCGGGCTTTGCCGACGCCAGCAGTCGCGCATGGTCAGCCAGCGCGCCCACCAGCGCCTGCCGGTAGTGCGGCCAGGCGGCCGGCGGCAGCACGGTGGCGTTGATCCAGTCGAGCATGGCCGCCAACGGGACCCAGGCGGCCAGTTTGTCGAGCCGCTCCAGGCACACGGTCTGCAGCGCGCCATCCCCGGTCAGCCAGGCCGCCACTCCCAGCAGCCCCAGCGGCGCCGCAGCGAAGGCCGGCGGGCTCACCGCCACCACCGCCGTCCAGCGTTGCACGGCGGCCGGCGCCTCGGCGCCACTCAGCCCGTCGACGATGAGCTGTTGGATCTCGGCGTCGGCGGCCAGCACCGCGAGCAGGACGAGATCGGCGCGGCTTTCAGCCGCCGCGGCCAACCGCTCCGCACGGCGACGCCGGGCGAGCCGTCCCATCGACGCGACCCTCGCCACTGCGGCCTCGACGGCCGCCTCCGCCGCTGCCAGATCGGACGGCGCCGGCCCGGCGACCTGTGCCACCAGGGTCGCCCGCGAATCCCGCAGCGGCATGCCGAGGACGGCCGCGTGCGCGGCGGCGGCGCTCGCTCGCACCGAACCGCTCAACCCGGCGGCGTGATCGGCCCGCCACCGCTGCCGACCCACCTGGACGAGCCGACCCAGGCGCTCCTCCCCCACCACTTCGGCGGCCAGGTCGAGCACCGTCCAGGCCAGCGCCAGGTCTTCGGTGTAGGCCAGGCACCAGGCCTCACCGTCGGGGAACCGCTCGAACAGCCGGGAGATCAGCTGGTTCATCGCCGCCACCTGGGTCAGCGGGGCCAGGTCGACCCGGGCGGTCACTCCCACCTGGCCGCCGTCGACCACCAACACCACCAGAGATGACTCGGGCTGAAATCCGACCAGGTAGGGCGCCAGGCCCACCAGATCGTCCAGATCATGCACGGCCAGTCGGGCCGCAGGTTCAGATGCGCTCATGCCGGGCAGCTTGGGCAGCTCGACCCTCGATTCGTCACTGTCCACAGGGGCGTTTCCTTGCCCACAGCCGGGCCACTCACCGCCGGGCCGGGTAGCCTGGCAGCGATGACTTCCACACCTGGCACCCCGCATCCTGGCGGCCCGGACGACCGTCCGTCCGCCCCTCCGGCTGCGGGTTGGACGCCCGCTCCGCTGTCGGCCGACCGCGGAGCGGCCTCTTCCGTGCCCTCGCACGTCCCCGCGCCCGATCAGCAGCCGTCCAGCTCGACCCAGATCGGGCGCTTCGCACCGCGCCGCAGCCTGCTGCCGTTGCTGGTCGCGGTGATCGGCGTCGCGGTGGCGGTCGCGCTGGGCTATACCGCGCTGCGACCGGCCCCGCCCACGCCGAGCCCGAGCCACCCGGCCAGTGCCACCCCCAAGCCCACCCCCCGCGACGGCATGCCCTTCACCGCCGAAACCGATCGCGCAAGCGGGGTCTGGAAGATCGCCGACAGCCGGTGGGATGCCACCGGGGTGTCGGCCTTCATCGTGGTGAGTGTCGACAAGGGCACGCTGAATTGCTTCTTCAACGCGCTGCCTCAAGACGGCTCCGACGTGATCGACGGCGAAAACGCACCGCTGGAGCCCCAGTTCCCGCGGGGGCCGATCCATGCCGGCTCATCAGCCAGCGGGTGGGTGCATTTCACCATCGTGCGCAGCACCACCACGGTGTTCTTGCGCACCGAGGATCAGGCGCAGATCTCCGGCCTCGAAATCGCCGGCTGAGTCGATTCAGATCGTCCCGGTCTCAGGACGGCGACTCCGCACCGGCTTCGATGGGGGCGTCCGCGCTCTGATTACGGGCGAGCGCATCCGGGTGGTACTTACTCAGCAGCACCACGCCGCCGATGGCGATCGCACCGGTCACCAGCATTCCGAGTGCGAACTCCGGCCGGGCCGCCAGGAAGGCGCCCTCGCCGAGCACGAGGATCCCGAAGGACACCGCAACGATCGGGTCGGTGGTGGTCATCGAACCCACCACGATTTCGGCCGGGCCATTGGCGTAGGCCTGCTGCAGCATCCAGCCGCCGACCGCGTAGCAGGTGAGCAGGAAGCCCAGGCCCACATAGAGCAGCGGGTCGGTCCAGTAGTGGTCCTTGCTGAGCACTTCGAACAAGACCTTCAGCATCGTCGGGCTCATGCCGTAGTAGAAGGAGCCCGCAGAGGCCAGCAGCAGGCAGCGGCGAAAGCCCCGTCCGCGGAAGCCGAGGTAGGCCAGCAACGCGCCGATGGTGTACACCGTCGCCACCCCGATGATGATCTTGACCAGGTCGAGTTCGACCACCTTCGCCGCCGTAGAGGCGGAGAAATAGGTGAACGAGACGATGCCGATGATCGTCATCGCCACCGCGCCCCAAATCACCTTGGTCGGACGGAAGCCGTGCAGCTTGGCCGCCAACAACACCGACCACGGCACCGCCAGAATGCCCACCGGCTGCACCACGGTCACCGGTGCCAGGGCCAGCCCGACCGCATGCAAGGTGGCGCCGACCACGATGGTCCCGGTGCCGACCAGCCAGAGCTTGTTGGTCAGCAGCCCGAGGATCTCCCGCATGCTCATCGACGGGTTTTCGGTATCGGTGCGCGGAGTCCGGGAGACGGCCAGGTGCTGAATGGTGGCGCCACCGGCGAACCCGAGCGAGGAGAAGACCACGATGGCCAAGGCCAGCGGGATGTTCTGCTCCAAATGGAACAGTGCTTCCAAGGCGATCACGGTCAAGTCGTCCTGTCAGTCAAGGGCGGCGGGCTGGGCCAGCCTAGCTGGTCATCGCAATCAGCCCTGCCGGTCACCGGCGCTCGGAGAACCGGACGGCGGCCAGCAGCTGCGCCGCCAAGGAGGCCCCCAACCCCAGCGGCCAGCGGTGCATCACGTACTCGGTGGCCTCGTTGACGGCCAACTGCCGGGTCGAATTGCCGGCCCGTCGCCAGAACTCCGGCGTGGCCGACTTGCCGGACTGCAGGTAGACCGGACGTGGCGAGGGACGGCAGCGCACCACGCAAACCACCTTGGTGGCACCGTCGGCATCGACGACCTCGGGGAACTCGGTAGCCACCATGGCGGCGGCGTTCACGCCGAGGGTGGTGGTCAACAGATCCCGCAGCCACAACTCGAATCGATCCAGGTCGGGCGACTTCATGGTGGCCAGGTCGGCGTCGAGGCCGAGCGGGTTGGCGGCATCGTCCACCCCGATCAGCAGCGAGCCACCGTTGTCGTTGAGGAAGCCGCACACCGTTTTGGCGATCACATGCTCGATGCGTTCGTCGCGCACCCCGGTATGCAGGTTCACTCGGGCGGTCGACTTGTACTCCACCTGGTCGGATTCCCCGCCGGCCAGCAGTTCGGCCACCGGGGTACGCGGCTGCGCCTGGAAGTGCGCGGCCAGCGCGGCGTAGCCGGCGATACCGGCCACCGAGAAGCCCAACGCCAGCAAAATCGTCAGCAGGCTCGTGAGTTGCAGTTTGGGATCCAGCGCACCGGCCACCGCTGCGGCCAGCGCGGTGGCCAGGATCGCCACCACGATGCCGGCCGACGGGCTGAGCTTTGCCCGCCCCCGCAAGATCAAGGTCGCCAGGAAGCTCAACACCGCCGCCCCCACCAACACCAGCGGCAGCGTCACCGCCACCGTCCACAGCGGCACCGTGGCCGGGCCGTCCTC
>JAJTBJ010000144.1 GCA_021286985.1 Propionibacteriales bacterium
CGTTCGGCGGTGGCGTGGGTGAAGAGCATGTCGCCGAAGTCGAGGCGGGCCTTGGCGACGGCTTCAGTATGGGCCTCAGTCACCCTTACCCACGGCACGCGGTACCAGGGGGACAGGTCCTTGGCGTGAACGACGTAGAGCCGATCGTTCAGCCGGGTGGTGTCCCAGTCGTCCAGGTTGTGGGCGCGGTCGAGGTGCTTGTCGGTGAGGATCTGGACCCCGCTCGGAAACGGAAGGTACTCGTCCCAAAGCTCGGGGTGACGGAGGAAGCCCATGCCGTTGAACTCGGTGTTCGTTCGAAGGATCTCAAACCAGTCGTCGTCGGTGAGCATGGCGGCGCAGAGTTGGTCGAGTGGTGCGGACCGCATGGCGGCGCTGAGTTGTTCAACAGCGACGAGCCATTCGCCGTCGGCGGGGGCCTGTGACATCGCGACATGAGTCGGCGGGATGAAGTACGCACGACGCACGCGGTCCGGCCCTTGGCGATAGCCCTGGGCGGACGCGAAGACGTCCTGCTCCATGAGCGATCTCAACTCCGGCCTGCCCACCTCGTAGCTGTACGGGAGTTCCGGCTCCAACCCGAGGGTGAGTTGCCCACCATCTTCGGTGATCCAGTCGACCAGATGGTCGGTGACGTGGTCCAACAGATCGGAGTCACCAAGCCAGCCGGGTTGACCCTCCCAAGTGGATGTGGGCCGGTAGGCGAGCGTCGCCGTCCACCCGAGGCTGCGTGCGATCCGTCTCAACCGGCGGGTGGGACGGTATGGCTTGACGCCGGTGATGGCGCCGGTGATGCCCGCCCGCTCCAGGTTGCGCGCGAGGGCTTCGACATGACGCCTGGCTGGGCCCGACGACTGGATCGCCAGCAGCCACGCGTCACCGGGCCCCAGGCACCAGCTGCCCACTCCGGGGAATCCCTCGTCCACGCTGGGGACCAGACCGTTCAGGAGTTCCTCGTCGACCGGAGTTGGTGTGACCAACGCGAGGACGCGGCTCTTCTGTTTCCCATCGGATATCTGCCACGCCGAGTGGCTGATGCCCCTCCAGTCGATCTTCACGATGGTGATTCTGGTGGCGCCTGGGAACGTCGGCAACCCTGGGCGTGCCTGCGCGTGCGTACGCAGGTGAGTCGCCGGTCGGGGCGTTACGCGGTCCACGCTACGAAATCCGCGGTGTTGGCCGCGCACGGCCGCTGGCTATGCTCGACGGACGCGTGGGGATGAACTGATAGGTGATTGAGTGAGACGCAGCGGTCGATGGAAGAAATGGGTCTCCCGGGTGAGCCCCTTTGTTATTGGTGCCATCGCCGTCGCCCTGATCGTCACCGTCGCATTCGGCAGCGGATTCCCGTTCCGGCAACTCGATCTCAATGACACCGGAGTGTGGGTGTCCAACGATGCCGCCGGCGAATTTGGACGTTTCAATAAAGCAGCCATCGGCTTGGACGCGCGCCTTTCTCCGCCGGGGGAGCGGGTCGCTCCGTACAGTCTCGACATCTTCCAGGACGCCAACGCCGCCTTCGGCCTGGACGCCCGCGCCGGGCGCCTGACCCGCATCGACACCGTGCTCAACAAGCCGGTGACCGAACAGGCGGTCGGCGTCGACGGCACCAGCGTGGTCGGCTTGCGCGGCGGCACCATCGCGCTGATGGACCGGGCCGGCCGGGCCTGGGCGGCCCACTACGACGCCAACACCGGGGTGGCTGATCTCGGCGCGATCGACGCCACCTTGAAGCCGCTGGCCGAGCTCGGGCTGGCCGCGGACGCCCCCGCCGGCTCGGCCGCCCTGGCCGTCGGCCAGGACGGCGCAGTGGTCGTCGCCGGCGCCAACGGACGGGTCCTGCGACTCAGCCCCACCGCGGGAGGCTTCCAGCCCGCCCAGGTCAGCGACGGACGTCCGGCTCTCACCGCGATCGCGGTGACCCTGGTGGGCGACGGGCTGGTCAGCCTGGACGCCGCCGCCGGCAAGCTGGTGCTGCCCACCGGCCAGATCGTCTCGATCACCCCCGACCCGGCGGCGCGGCTGCAGCAGCCAGGCCCGTCCGCCGCGACCGTCCTGGTGGCCACCGCCACCGGGCTGCTGCGCGTCGACCTCGCCTCTGGCCAAGTGATGCCGATCGACACCGTCGGTGGCGGACAACCCGCCGACCCCGTCCACCTGGACGGCTGCGACTTCGGCGCCTGGGCCGGTGTCGGACGCGTGATCCGGGTCTGCGGCAACGCCGATCCCAGCCAGATGGCGGTCGCAAAGGGCCTGGTCAAGCCCGCTTTCCGAATCAACCGCGACCAGATCGTGCTCAACGATCAGGCCAACGGGCTGGTCTACGACGTCGACCTGCAGGCCAGTATTGACTGGCCGCTGCCCAACCCGCAGCAGACCCAGCAGGCCCCCAAGGACGACCAGCCCGAACCGTCCGAATCCGAACCCAAGGCGGTCGACGACGAGCTGTTCGCCCGCCCCGACCGCACCACCGTGCTGCACCTGCTCGACAACGACACCAACACCGTCACCGGGGTGCTGTCGATCCGCCAGGTGAGCCGTCCGAACCCCAGCGACGGAGTGCGGCTGCAGATCGCGCCCGACGGCCAGACCGTGCTGGTCTCTTTCGGCGCGGCCACCGCGGCCGTGCGCTTCACCTACACGATCTCCGACGGCTCCCGCACCGACGACGGCGAGGTGCTGGTGCACAACGCCGGCGAGCAGGAGAACGCGCCCACCCTGCGTCCGAACTACGTCCAGCCGGCCTACGCCGTGGCCGCCTACGGCGAGCTGTCGATCCCGATCGTCACCGAATGGCGTGACGCCGAAGGTGACCCGGTCACCCTGCTGCGCGCCACCGACGCCGACGGCACCAGCATTCCGGTGACCTCGTCGGGGCAGATCGACTACACCCCCGGCGACGCCCGCGGCGATTCCGAACGGGTGATCAGCTACGAGGTCACCGACGGCCGTTCGCCTCCGGTCGCCCAGACCGTGCGAGTGCGGGTGCTGGGCACCGACTCGTTCACCGAGGTCTCGCCGGTGGCCCAACCGGACGTCGTCCGCGGCGAAGTGGGCACCCCGATCACCATCACCCCGCTGGCCAACGACGTCCCCGGTGCCGATCCGCGCAACCTGGCCGCCCGGCTGACCATCGCCGCCGACGTCGCCGACCAGGCCAATCTGAGCGTGACCACCGACCAGAAGCTCGGCCGGATCACCGTCATCCCGCAGCGCGAAGGGCCCTACACCCTCAGCTACGCCGTCGGCTTCGGCAGCGCCACCCAGGTCACCGGCCTGATCCGGGTGGACGCGCTGCGCGGCGAAGGCCAGCTGCCGGTGGCCATGCCCGACCAGGCGGCGATGCGCGGACGCAACCCCGTCCTGATCGACGTGCTGGCCAACGACTACGACCCGGCCGGCAACCTGCTCAGCGTGGTCGCCGCGACCGCCGCCGATCCCGATCAGCTGCAGGTCGAGGTGATCGCAGGCCGCTGGCTGCGGGTGCTGCCGCAAGGCACTCTGCTTCAGCCGAACCCGCAGGCGGTGCACTACACGATCTCCAACGGCTCGCAGGTCGCCTCCGGCGATGCTCTGATCACCCAACTCGACGACGGCGACGCCGACCGGGTGCTGGCCCGCAAGGACGCCGCGACCGTCCGGGTCGGTGATTCGGTGCTGATCCCGGTGCTCAACAACGACACCACCGTGTCGGGCCAGCAGCTCCACCTGGCCACCGACGGTCTGGGCAGCGGCCACGACGGCCAGCTGACCGTGTACGACCCGTCGCAGCCGGCCGGCACCGCCACCGACGTCGGCCAGGCCTACGTCCACGGCAACCAGGTGCGCTACGTGCCGCCGGCCACCGTGGTGGGCTCCCGCCAGGTGCGCATTCCCTACACGGTGCTGAACACCGACGGCGACGCCGCCCAGAGCGAAGCGGTGGTGACCATCAAGGCCGAGCCCGACGAGGCCAATCCCGACCGGGCGCCGGTGGCCAGCGCGGTGGACGTCCGGGTCGCCTCAGGCAGCCGGCTGGAGATTCCGATCCAGACCTCCGGCCAGGATCCGGACGGCGACTCGGTGGTGGTGGCCGGTATCGCGTCGGCGCCGAAGCTCGGCCGGGTGCTCGGCTACGGACCGACCACCATCACGTATGAAGCGTTCCCCACCGATGGCCTGGTCGGCACCGACACCTTCGACTACGTGGTCACCGACCGCTACGGACGTACCGGCACCGGCACCGTGCGGATTTCGGTGACCCCGCCCGGTCAGACTCAGCCACCAGTGGCGATCGACGACCAAGTGATCGTCGCGCCTGGCGCGCAGCTGCAGTTGTCGGTGATGGCCAACGACTACCTCGCCCGCGACGACTCGGTGACCATCGCACCGCTGGAGTCGGTCAACAACCCGCTGCCGGCCGGGGCTCGACTGGAAAGCCCCACCGGTCCGATCCTGCTGACGGCACCGGGAGAGGGCGACCAGCCCACCCTGGTCAACTACGCCCTGGTCGGCAACGGCGGCACCGGGCCATCGGCGACGGTGAAGGTGACCTCCAAAGTGGGCTACAACAACCCGCCGAGCATCCGCGATCAGGTGGCGATCGTGTCCGGGACGACCGGCAGCATCGATTTGCTGACGAACGCCGCCGACCTCGACGGAGAACTGGACGCGCTGCGGGCCGAGCCGCTGGTGGCCGTCACCGGAGCGACCCTGGTCGGCAGCCGCTACACCGTGCCGCTGCTCGACCACGCCCAGGCGATTCCCTACCAGGTCACCGATGCTGCCGGTGGGGTGAGTGCCGCGGTGGTCTACGTCCCGGCTCTCGGTGCGGGCGCGCCGCGGCTGAAGACCGGTGCCTCGATCAGCCTGGCCACCAACTCCAGCGCCGGCTTCTCCCTGGCCGACTACGTCGAATCCCCGCGCGGCAAGGAGGTGCGGATCGCCTCGGCCAAGGGTGTCGCCGCCCCCGACACCGCGCTGGAGGTGAAGGTCGACGACGCGTCGCGCTTCACCCTCACCTCGAAGGACGGCTATGTCGGCCCCGGCTCGGTGACCCTGCAGGTGATGGATTCAGCCTCGTTGACCGACGACGGGGTGCTCACCGCGACCATTTCGATCCCGGTGCAGGTGGGCGATCCCACTCCGGTGCTGCGCTGCCCGACCGACCCGCAGACGATCGTCCAGGGCGGTGAGGTGAAGGATCTCGACATCACCACGTTGTGCCACGTCTGGAGTCCCGACCCCGACCAGCTCGCCGGCCTGACCTACAGCGCCGACTGGGCCACTCCGATCGCCGGCGTGGACGCGTCCGGCGGCGGCCATCGGGTGCACCTGGAGGCGTCCGGCGGGGCCGTCGGCGGCACCTCGGGGGTGCTCACCATCGGCGTGATCGGCACCGCGGCCAAGCCCGCTGCGCTCCCGGTGACCGTGGTCGCGGCTGCCCGTCCCAAGGTCCGCTCGGTGAAGTACACCGACATCAAGGCCAACACCCCGGTGGTCATCCCGCTGTCACTGAGCTCGCCGCTGCGCGACGCCCAGCCCAAGATTCTGGCCGTCGATCAGACCAGCGGTGGCACGGCGGCGGTCAGCTTCACCGACACCACCATCACCGTCACCCCCGACCTGGCCACCTCGGGGGCGTTGGAGTTCCGGGTGCTGGCCACCGACGTCGGCAGCGCCCCCGACCGCGCCGACCGCCAGGCCATCGGCACCATCACGATGGCGGTCTACTCCCGGCCTGACCCACCATCAGGGCTGAAGTCGTCGGCGGTCGTCGAGTCCGGGGCCGCCACCCTGTCGTGGACGCCCGGCAAGTCCAACGGTGCGGCCATCGACGGCTACCGACTGAAGGTCGCCAGCGGCCCCCATGCGGGCACGACCATGGAATGCCGCAGCAGCCCGTGCCGCTTCACCGGCCTGCAGAACGGCAGTGCGGTGACCTTCCAGGTGCAGGCCCACAACCGGGCCGATTGGAGCGACTGGAGCCAGCCGTCGGCAGCGATCACCCCCGACACCCTGCCGGGCGCCCCGTCCTCGGTGTCGGTGAGCGAGCCCGCGGACGGCTCGCTCCTGGTCTCGTGGGGTGCGATCCCCAACGAGGGTTCGGCGTTGACCACGATCCATCTGACCTACGGTGGCAAGACCCTGCCCGTGCGCGCGAACGCGACCAGCTACCGGGTCACCGGCTTGGACAACAACCAGGTCTACACCTTCACCGTGACCGCTCAGAACAAGCTCGGGCTGGGCCCCAGCGCCTCGGCGAAGGGGCAGTCGTCCGGGCGTCCGCTGGGGCTGAACGTGGCCGAGCCGAGCCCGCCGGACC
>JAJTBJ010000145.1 GCA_021286985.1 Propionibacteriales bacterium
GGCAGCAGGTCCGACGCCGGTCGCCGCGGAGACGACCCCGCCCCCGCCGCCCGCCCCTGAGTCGGCAGTGGCTGAGTCGGCAAGCCCCCAGCCCACCGCGACCGAGCCGGTAACGACAGCACCGGCGGGCGAGATCGCCACCCTGCCGCCGACGCCGACCACTGACCGGGTCGGACTGAACCCGCGCACCGGCGAACCTCGTCGACCCTGGCTGATCGGAGTGTCCACGGTCTCGTCCTGGCTGGCGGCCACCGCTGCGGGTGCGTCGCTGCTGTGGACGTACTGGGTGGCCGTCACCGACTACTTCGGCTCCAGTTGGCTGACAGCGCAGTTCAAAGAGCTGCTCATCTGGCAGGAAGTGCTGCTGATGGTGGCGCTCACCGTGGCCGTGCTCGCCGTCGCGATCAGCGCCGTGATCACCGGCTACTACGCGTGGTTCGGGCATCGTTGGACGAGGATCGCCGGCATCGTCAGCGGCGTGGTGTCCGGACTGGTGCTGCTGCTGAACCCGGTCGGCTGGGCGGCCATCCCCCTGGCCATCATCGGCGCCGGGCTGCTGTGGACCCCGCGCGCGTCCTCCTTCTTCGACGCCTGGGCGAACCACCGTCACCCCCAGACCGCGTTCGCCCCGCCGCTGACGTCGGTGCGGTACGGCCCGCTGCCCCGCTACCGCAAGGATTGATCCCTACTCCTCCAAGGGGATCAGCAGGGCAGCGCCTCCGGGCGGCAGGTAGACCGCGTCAGCCTCCGGCCGCGCACCGGACGGCCCCGCCCAGCGCAGCATGTGGGGCCCACCCAGGCCGATGCGCACCTCGGTGGTGCTGAAGTTCACCGCGATCGCCAAGCCACCGCGGCGCATCAGGAACCATCCCGCGTCATCGTCGAAGGTGCAGCGGGTGCGGGCCATCACCGGGTTGGTGAGCTCGGAATACTGGCGCCGCAACGCCAACAACTGCCGGTAGGCCTGCCGGACGGCGGCATGGTCGGGCTCGGCGATCTCCTCCCACCGCAGCTTCGCCGCGGCGAAGGTGTCCACGTCCAGCGGGTCGGGCAGGTTATCGGCGTCCCAGCCGGCAGTGGCGAACTCGTCCCTGCGCCCCTGCCGGATCGACTCGACCAACTCCGGATCGTCGTAGTCGCAGAAGTAGCCGAACGGGGTGCTCGCCGCCCACTCCTGACCCATGAACAGCAGCGGGGTGTTGCCGCTGGTCAGGGTGAGGAGGGCCGCCGCCGCATGCTGGTCGGGACTCAGCCGCGGCCGGTCGCCACGGGGCCGATTGCCGACCTGGTCGTGGTTGGTCGCTGCCACCACCAGCCGCCAGCCGGGTACCCGGGTGACGTCGAGTGGTGCCCCGTAGCGACGTCCGCGGAAGGCCGACCAGGTGCCGTCATGGACGAAACCGCGCTCGCACGCCTTGGCCAGCGCCGCCAGCCCGGTGTAGTCGACGTAATAGCCATCGGTCTCGCCGGTGAGGGCGGTGTGCAGCGCGTGATGGAAGTCGTCGCTCCAGACCGCGTCCACCCCGTACCCGCCGGCCTGACGAGGGGTGATGATCCGGGGGTCGTTGGCGTCGGATTCGGCGATCAGGGCCAGCGGCCGGCGTAGGTGGGCGGCCAGGTCATTGGTGACCATCGCCAACTCCTCCAGCAGATGCGTCGGCGACGAGTCGTGCAGGGCGTGCACCGCGTCCAACCGCAGGCCGTCGACGTGGGCTTCGACGAACCAGTAACGCACGTTGTCGGCAATGAACCGGCGCACCTCGGTGCTGCCGGGGCCGTCGAGGTTCACCTGCGATCCCCAGTTCCCGTCGGTCTCGGCCAGGTACGGACCGAACCTGGTCAGGTAGTTCCCGACCGGCCCGAAGTGGTTGTAGACCACGTCCTGAATCACCCCGAGGCCGACGGCGTGCGCGGCGTCCACGAAGCGCCGGTAGGCGTCCGGCCCGCCGTACGCGTCCTGGACGGCGAACCAGCCGACCCCGTCGTAGCCCCAGCCGCGGTTGCCGGCGAAGGCGTTGACCGGCATCAGTTCGACGAAATCGATGCCCAACTCGACCAGCTCCGGTAGTCGGGCCGCCGCCGAGTCCAACGTGCCCTCGGCGGTGAAGGTGCCCAGGTGCAGCTCGTAGATCACCGAGCCGGGCAGTGATCGGCCGGTCCACTGCTGGTCGTGCCAACCGAAGGCGTCGCTGTCGTAGCTGCGCGACAACCCATGGACGCCGGCGGGCTGCCAGCGGCTGCGCGGATCGGGGCGCGGCTGAGGATCGTCGTCGAGCAGATAGCCGTAATCCACCTGGCCCAGCGGCTCCGGCTCGGCCGGCGTCCACCAGCTGTCGATGCCCTTGGTCATGGCCACCACCCGGTCGCCCACCTGCAGGCGCACCTGCTGTGGCAGTGGAGCCCACACGTCGAACCGGCCGCGCTCACCGGTGCGGCGCTGCTCGCGCACCAGCAAGGCCACCGGATACCGCTCCAACAGGTGCGCCACCGGCACCTGTCGCTGCCTGTCGACGGCCACCAGGCGGCCGGAGATGACGTCGCGCCAGCGCCCTTCGGGCAGGCTCACGGTGGTGTCCCGCCAGCCGCCGGACGCCGCCAGACCCACCGGCAACCGGGTGGCCACGGTGATCGCACCACCCCGGGTGAAGGCGATCAGGTGGTCGGCGGCCGGCCCGGCGGCTGCGAGCGGCCGGTAGCGGGTGAACCACTCCGGGTGGTCGCGGCGGGCGATCAGCGCCTGGTGGGTGACCAGCAGCTTCACCTCCCCCAGGTCGTCGACGTCCTGCGACAGCTGCGGACGGGCACCCAGCCGCACCTGGGACAGCACCTCGCCGCGGCGGGCGAAGTCGACAGGTCGCCGATTGTCGGGATCGACCAGGTTGTGTTCCCACAGTTCGCTGCCCTGGTAGACGTCCGGCACCCCGGGGACGGTCAACGACAGCAGCTTGGCGGCCAGGGCATTGCTGCGGCCGGGGCCGACGACCACGGCGAGCACCCGTTCGAGCACTGCGGTGACCTCGGGACGGTCGAAGGCCGCGTCCACGCAGGCCGTCAGCGCCGCCTCGAAGGCGGCGTCCGGATCGGTCCAGCAGGTGTGCTCCCCCGCCTCGCGCATCGCCTTGATGGCGTAGTCGCGCAGCCGCGCCCGGTCGGCCGGCCAGACCCCGATGATCGCCTGCCACAGCAGATTGGCCAGACCCGCGTCGGGCACCGGCACCAGCGTCAACAGCTCGCTCAGCGCCTCGTCCCACAGCTGCGGCACCTCGGCCAGCACCGAGATCCGCGCCCGGGTGCCCTCGCCACGCTTGGTGTCGTGGGTGGTGCCGGCCACCATCGCGGTCGGCCACTCGGACTGGCGCTGCAGCATCGCGATGTGGAACTGCTCGACGTCGATCGCGAACAGGCTGGGATCGCCGCCGACCTCGTTCAGGCTGGTCAGCCGGGAGGTGCGGTAGTGGGCGCCGTCCTCGACGGCCTTGGCCATCACCATGCCGGAGGTTTGCTGGAAGCGCTGCGCGGGCGCAGAGGCCCCGTCAGCGAGCAGACCGTAGACCTGATTCAGCACCGGCCCGAGATCGGGACGATGCTCCCAGGCCAGTCCGAAGGCCTGCTCCAGGTAGTCGCGGCCTTCGGGCAGGTAGGTGCGGTAGACCTCGAAGTCGGCCACGATCTCGGCGATCGCCTCAGCGACCTGATTCTGATCGAGGGCGCGCAGGCTGTCGCTCGCCGTGGCGAGGTCACGGGCGATCCGGACGATCTCGGCGGCCAACAGTCCGTGGGCCACGCCGAGCTTGCTGTCGTGCACCAGCCGCGGCCAGTCGTCCGGACGTCCGCGCAGCCGCTCCTCCAGAGCGGTCAACGCCGGCTCACCGGACGGGTCGACCAGCACCCGATCGATCAACGCCATGGCGTCGTAGCCGGTGGTGCCGGCGGTCTTCCAGGAGGTCGGGAGCTCTTCGATCAGCAACTCGCCGTCGGCGCCGATCCGGGTGGCCAGGATCTTCTCCACCAGCACGTAGGCGCCACCGCTGAGGGCAGCCAGGTCGTCGAGGTACTTCCCGGGATCGCGCAGGCCATCGGGGTGGTCGACCCGCAACCCGTCCACCAGGCCCTCATCGAACCAGCGCTTGATCTCGGCATGGGAGCGGGCGAACCAGACCGGATCCTCCACTCGGATCGCCACCAGCGAGTTCACCGCGAAGAAGCGTCGGTAGTTGAGCATCCGGTCGGCCTGGCGCCACCCGACCAGTTGATAGTGCTGACGGGAATGCACCAGGTT
Source organism: Propionibacteriales bacterium (assembly GCA_021286985.1). Lineage (GTDB taxonomy): Bacteria > Actinomycetota > Actinomycetes > Propionibacteriales > Propionibacteriaceae > Propionicimonas. Next base: position 4,280 of record JAJTBJ010000145.1, read on the forward strand.
GGCATCGTCGCTGATCCCCAGCATCGAGTCCGGTGCCAGCGGGAAGCGCTGATCGCGGTAGTGCAGTTCGCCGCCGAGCACCTGCAGACCGCGGATCCGTCCGTCGGGTTCCAGGTCTTCCTCGGCCACCACGGGGAGGCGAACCTTGCCCTCACCAAATGCCCAGTCGATGTCGAAGGCTTCGGCGTAGGCGGAGTTCTGCCCATGCGTGAGCACATGCCACCACCAGTCGTTCTCCCACGGACGGGCCACGCCGACGTGGTTGGGGACGATGTCGACCAGCACCCCCATGCCCAGCCGACGCGCCTCCGTGGCCAGGGTGGACAGCCCGGCCGCCCGACCGCGGGACGGATCGATGGCCGAGTGATCGGCCACGTCGTAGCCGTGATCGCTGCCCGATTCGGACGCCAGCAGTGGCGAAAGGTAGACCCAATCCACGCCGAGTTCGTGCAGATAAGACAGGGTTTTCGCCGCCGCGATCAGGTCGAAATCCTCGGTGATCTGCAGCCGGTAGGTGCTCTGGGGTGTGCGCATCGGTACCGTCGGGCCTCCTCGCTCTTCCCCCCACCCTAGCCAGTGGTCGAGACAGCCTGCCTCGCAGCGAACCACTCCTCGGCCAGCAGGGCGTAGGTGTAGGAGTCCCGCCAGGTGCCGTCGCGGTGCAGCGAGTTGGCACGATAGTGAGCTTCGCGGCGCATCCCGACCCGCTCCATGATGGCGGCCGAGGCGGCATTGTCGGCGAAGCATTCGGCCACCACCCGATGCAGCCCCAGACCGTCGAAGCAGATCGCCAGCAGTTCGGCCGCCAACTCCGTCCCCAGCCCGCGACCATGCCAGGCCGGGTCCACCGCCCAGCCGATCTCGGCCAGGGTGCCGGCCGACGCTGCGGCGGTCTCGTCCTGGCTCCAGGGATCGTGGACGTCGACCTTGGCGCTGACCACCAGGGCATCACCGAGGCTGCCCACCAGGGTCTTGTCGAGGACGCCGGTGAGGTGGGCGGCGAACTTCTCCGGATCGTTGTGCAACCGCGGCATCCAGTGGGTGAAGCCGGGGGTGCTCTGCCAGGCCCACAACGCCCCGACGTCCTCCACCCGGGCCGGACGCAGGCTGAGGCGCGGGGTACGGCGCGGCCACGACAACTCCGAAAGCAACATGGTCACATCCTCGCAGGGTCCGTGCCCCTGGCCCAGGTGAGCGGTAGCGTGCCGACGTGACCGCGAACTCGACTGGCTGGCAGCGCATCGCCCGACGCATCGCTGCGGCGCTGCGCCCCACCACGACCCGGCCGCGGGCGCCTCGCCCGACGCAGAGCGACTACCCCGGCGACTTCACCGGGCCGTTCACCATCACCTACGACCCTCACCCCGACAACGTGGCCGACCCCGGCGAGGTCGTCTGGACCTGGGTGCCGTTCGAGGAGGACTTCAGCCAGGGCAAGGACCGACCGGTGGTGATCGTGGGCCGGGATGAGCCCTGGCTGCTGGCGGTGCCGATGACCAGCAAGGACCATCAGCGCGACGCCGCCCAGGAGGCCGGTGAGGGCCGCTACTGGGTCGACATCGGCTCTGGGGAGTGGGACCGCAGCGGCCGTCCCAGCGAGGTGCGGGTGAACCGCATCCTGCGGATCGACCCGGCGGGCATCCGGCGCGGGGCCGGCAAGCTCGACAAGTGGCGCTTCGAGGCTGTGGCCGACGGAATCCGCCGCCACTGGTGAGGACGCTCCGGGTGCCGAACTACTGCGGCGGGGGCGGGGCGACCGGCGGCTGGGCAGCCACCGAGGCCGACTGCTTGGTGGCCCCCGGCTGTCCGTGCGGAATCGGCTCGGCGATCACCGCGGTGCCGTAGGCGCACACTTCGCTGAATGACTGGGCGATGTCGCCGGTGTCGAAGCGCATCGCAATGATCGCGTTCGCCCCACGTCCCACCGCGTCCTGCCACATCCGCTGCATCACCTGCTGGCGGCTTTCGTAGACCAGCTTGGTGTACTCGCT
>JAJTBJ010000146.1 GCA_021286985.1 Propionibacteriales bacterium
AGGGAAGGCCTGCAGCGCCTCAGCGATGGTCGCGGCCAGGGCCGAGGGCGGCACGGCCACCACGACCAGCCGGACGGCGTCCGCATCGGGTTCGGCAGTGGTCCCCGCACCCCGGGAAGCGGCGACCTGCGCATGGCTGGAGACCAGATCGCGCAGATGCACCCTCAGTCCGGCAGCGGTGAGCGCGTGCGCCACCGAGGCACCCACCAGCCCGGTGCCGATCACCAGTACTGGGGACAGCTCCCGTTCGTTCACCGCATCTCCGCTCTCAGAACCCCGCACAGCCTACCGATTCCGAGCCCAGAGATCGGCATCAGGGTTGCTCTTCGACCCCCGCCGGACGTGGCCCGGTGTAGTCAGGCCCATACGCGCCCGGTGCCGGACGACGTTTGCGGGCCGGCGCGGTCACCCCGGGGGCGAGACGCCTGGTGAAGATCAGGAAGCCGGTATGACCGCTGGTGCCGTGACCGGGACGGATCGCCAGGCCCTCGGCGTGCCACTCCCGCGCGGTGTATTCCCGGCCGACCGGCTCGGTGAACCCGCCGTGCACCCGCAGGGTGTCCATGGTGCGTCCCAGCTGCGTGGTGGTGGCCACGTAGCAGCACAGCAGGCCGCCGGGCACCAGCACGTCCGCGACCAGGTCGATGCACTCCCAGGGAGCCAACATGTCGAGGATCACCCGGTCGACTTCCTCGCCGGTGTTGTCGGCCACCAGATCACCGACCCGCAGCGTCCAGGCCGGATGCGGGCCGCCGAAGAAGGTCTCCACATTGCGCTGGGCGATCTTGGCGAAGTCCTCGCGCCGCTCGTAGGAGTAGAGCTTGCCGGTGCTGCCGATCGCGCGCAGCAGGAACATCGACAAGGCGCCGGAGCCAGCCCCGGCCTCCAGCACCCGGGCACCGGGAAAGATGTCAGTCTGCACCAGAATGTGCGCGGCGTCCTTGGGGTACACCACCGCGGCACCGCGCGGCATGGTGACGGTGAACTCCTCCAACAGCTGCCGGAAAGCCAGGTAGGCCGCTCCCCCTGCCGAACGGACGACGGTGCCCTCGGGCTGGCCGATCAGTTCGTCGTGGCTGATCGCGCCTTTGGTGGTGTGGAAGCTCCCGCCGGGGGTGAGCTTGACCGAGTGCCGCCGACCTTTGGAGTCGGACAAGGTGACCCGCTCACCGATGTCGAAGACGCCGGTACGGACACCGCTGAGCTCAGACACGTAAGAACCCCCACAATCCCAGCTGCTCACCGCTGCCGAAGTTTCCATTGGCCATTTGGTAGCCGGGCCCGACCAGCAGAAACTCCGCGCTTTGGGAGACCGGCAGCACCGTGTTGTCGGCGGCGGCCTGCAGTTGGAGTTCGCTGAGGTCGGCTCCCCGAGCAGTTCCGGTACTCATCCGGGCGTGGGTTTCGAGTTCAGCCAGCTTCGCCTTGCTCGATCCCAGCGGAGCGGTGAGGTAGAGCTGCAGCCACCCCAGCGCGTTGTTGATCCAGCCTGGGGCGCTCGTCAGCAGCAGATCTGCGCTCGGCTCGGTGGTCAGCCGGACGCTGACGCCGTCGAGGTCCTCCAAACGGTCTCGCAGCAACCGGGCCACGTCGGCGGAGGTGGGATCTGCCGGGTCGTAGCCCAGCGTCAGGTTCCGGCGCTCGCCCTTCAGCTTGGGCAGCTTCGGACGTCCGCCCACCGGGAAGGCAGACACCCGATCCGCGACGCCGATCGGCACCACTGAGTCCAAGGAACGATCCGCCTGGAGCGCCTTCGCGACCGCGGCACGGACGTCCTTGTGGCTGCGGAAGGGGCTCTTCCGGTTCCAGTACAACCGGGTGACCTTCACCCCCTGCAGGCCGACGCGGGTGAAGCCCTTAGTGGTCACGCCGCCGTGCGCACTGATCTCGTTGTCGATCCGCGCCTGGCCGGCAGCGTCCAGGCAGGCCCACGCGGCGTCCACGCTGCCGGCGTTGATCGCGGCCTCGGCGGCCACCGAGTCTGATGCCACGCTCAGCCGGACGGCCGGCAGCAGCGCCCGGGTGGGCCCGGTGTATTGCTCGTAGCGGACAAGATCAGCCGAGGTAGGGGTGAGCGTGGTGACTTGCAGTGGCCCCGAGCCGATCGGCAGCGTGGCCAGCGGCAGTTCACCGTCCGGATTGAAGCTGGCCTGGTCGACGATGGAGGCGGCCTGGCTGGACAGCGCGTAGCCGAACTGGTTGTCCTCGCGGTTCAGCACGAACCGGACGGTCTGCGGGTTCGGGGTTTCGATGCGGCTCACCGAGGCCAACAGGCCCACCGACGTGCCGGGCACCTGCAGCCGCAGCGCCCGCTGAAGGGAGAACTTCACGTCAGCCGCGGTCACCGGCTGACCGTTGGTGAACTTCAGGGCCGCCGGCAGGCTGCATTCGTACACCAGTCGCGAGGTGAACACGCAGTCTTGCGCGGCGTCGGGCTTGAGGTCGCCATTGGGCAGTACCTGCATCAGCCGCTGGTAGACGCTGGTCACCAGAATCGAATCGGTGCGGCTGACCGCGTACGCCGGATCGAGGGTGGCAATAGCACCGGTCACCATCACGGTGAACGGGCGAGGCGTGGCGGTCGGCGACGGTGCGGCGGTCGGCGCCGAGGGGGTGCAGCCGCTCAGCACGACCGCGACGGCCAGCGCGATGGTGACCGCCCAGCCCCGCACCGGGTTGGGGTTAGCGCGCATCGAAGTACTTGGCCTCCGGGTGGTGAATGATGATGGCGTCAGTGGATTGCTCAGGATGCAGCTGGAACTCCTCGGACAGGGTGACCCCGATCCGCTCCGGGTGCAGCAGCGAGACCAGTGTGCCGCGATCTGCCAGTTCAGGACAGGCCGGGTAGCCGAAGGAGAATCGTCCGCCCCGGTACTCCTGCTTGCGCAGCATGCCGTCCAGCGTGCCGTCACCGCTCAAGCCCAACTCCGCGCGCACCCGGGCATGCCAGTACTCGGCCAGCGCCTCGGTTAGCTGGACGCTCAAGCCATGCAGTTCGAGGTACTCGCGGTAGGCGTCGGCTTCGAACAGTTTCGCGGTCGCCTCCCCCACCGGCCCCATGGTGACCAGCTGGATGCCCAGCACGTCCGGGCCGTTCGCGGCGGCCTCCTCGGCGTCCCGGAAGAAGTCGGCCAAGCACAGGTGACGGTCGCGGGACTGCCGCGGCCAGGTGAACCGCGCCAGTTCGTGGGCGTGATCGTCCGGATCGAGCAGCACCAAGGTGTTGCCGTCGGAGAAGCACGGCCAGTAGCCGTACACCACGGCAGGCGCCACCAGGGACTCGGTGTGCAGCCGATCCAGCCAGCGCCGCAACCGCGGCATGCCTTCGGTCTCGACCAGCTCGTCATAGCTCGCGCCACCGCGGGTGCTCTTCAGCCCCCACTGCCCGGCGAAGGTCGCCCGCAGGTCGAGCCACCCGGCGATCTCGGTGAGCGACACGCCTTTGACCACCCGGCTGCCCCAGAAGGGCGGGGTCGGCACCGCCAAACCGCGAGCGACATCAGAACGCGGGTATTCGCCGACGTCGTGGCTGCGCTCGGGGCGGGGCCGCGGGGGCACCTTGCGAGCCCGGGGAGCCGGCAGGGCGGCACCCTCCTCCCCGCGCTTGACCGCCATCACCTGTTCCATCAGGGACAGGCCCTCGAAGGCGTCGCGGGCGTAGCGCACTTCGCCGTCGTACAACGCGTTCAGGTCCTGCTCCACATACGGACGGGTCAGCGCCGCGCCGCCGAGCAGCACCGGGAAGTCGGCCAGGCCACGGCGGTTCAACTCTTCGAGGTTGTCGCGCATCACCAGCGTGGACTTCACCAGAAGCCCCGACATGCCGATCGCGTCGGCGTTGTGGACCAACGCGGCCTCGATGATGGCGCTCACCGGCTGCTTGATGCCCAGGTTCACCACGGTGTAGCCGTTGTTGGTCAAGATGATGTCGACCAAGTTCTTGCCGATGTCGTGGACGTCCCCGGTGACGGTGGCCAACACCAAGGTGCCCTTGCCGGCGGCGTCCGCCTTGTCGAGGTGAGGTTCGAGGTGACGCACCGCGGTCTTCATCACCTCTGCGGAGGCCAGGACGAACGGCAACTGCATCTGCCCCGACCCGAACAACTCACCGACGGTCTTCATGCCGGCCAGCAGGTCGTCGTTGATGATCGCCAACGCGGGCTTGTCGGCCAGCGCCAACTCCAAATCCTCGGCCAAGCCCTTGGCGTCACCGTCGATGATCCGCCGCTGCAACCGCTCGTTCACCGGCAGTGCAGCGAGTTCGGCAGCGCGAGCCTCGCCGGTGGCCTGGGTGGTGACCCCTTCGAACAGTTCCAGGAAGCGGGTCAGCGGATCGTAGCCCTCGCGGCGCCGGTCGTAGATGAGGTCTTCGGCGACCTGGCGCTGCTCGTCGGAGATCCGAGCGATCGGCAGGATGCGGGACGGCGGCACGATGCCGGAGTCCAGACCTGCCTGAACGCACTCGTGCAGGAACACCGAGTTCAGCACCTGGCGTGCGGCCGGATTCAGCCCGAAGGAGACGTTGGACACCCCCAAAGTGGTGTGGATGCCGGGATACCGCGCGGTGACCTGCGCGATCGCCTCGATGGTCTCCAGCGCATCGCGACGAGTCTCCTCCTGGCCGGTGGCGATCGGGAAGGTGAGGCAGTCGATGATGATGTCGCCCAGACCGAGCCCCCATTTCTGGGTCAACTCGGTGACCAGCCGGTCGGCCACCCGCAGCTTCCACTCCGCGGTGCGGGCCTGGCCCTCCTCGTCGATGGTGAGCGCGACCACCGCAGCGCCGTGCTCGACCACCAGCGGCATGATCCGGGCAAACCGGGAGCCGGGGCCGTCACCGTCCTCGAAGTTCACCGAGTTGATGGTGCAGCGGCCGCCGAGAAGCTCCAGGCCGGTGCGCAGGACGTCCGGCTCGGTGGAGTCGAGCATGATCGGCAGGGAGACCGCGGTGCCCAGTCGGGAGGCCAGTTCGCGCATGTCGGCGCTGCCGTCGCGGCCCACGTAGTCGACGCACAGATCGAGCAGGTGCGCCCCGGCGCGGCTCTGCTGCTTGGCGATCTCGACGCACTCGTCCCAGTTCTGCGCCAACATCGCTTCGCGGAACGCCTTGGAACCGTTGGCGTTGGTGCGTTCGCCGATCGAGAGGTAGGCCAGATCCTGGTGCAGCGGCACCTCGGTGTAGAGCGAGGACACCGAACTGATCACCTCGGGCGTACGGACGGGGGCCGTCCGGGTGGCCACGCTGTCGGCCAAGGCGGCGATGTGCTCGGGGGTGGTGCCGCAACAGCCACCGACCAGGCCCAGCCCGTAGTCGGCAGTGAACCGATCGAGGTAGTCGACGAACTCGGTCGGCCCCATCGGGTAGCGGGCGCCGTCGGCGGTCAGCTCAGGCAGACCTGCGTTCGGCATGCAGGTGACCATTCCGGGCGCGTGCCGAGCCAGGTGCCGCAGATGTTCGCTCATCTCGGTGGGTCCGGTGCCGCAGTTCAGCCCGATGGCCTCGACCCCGAGGCGTCCCAAGGCGGCCACGGCGGCACCGATCTCGCTGCCCAGCAGCATGGTGCCGGAGGTCTCGATGGTGACGCTGGTGAAGATCGGCAGATCGGCGCCGAGGGCGCGCAGGGCCCGGCGCGCGCCGTTGATGGCAGCTTTGGCTTGCAGGAGATCCTGGCTGGTCTCGATCTGGAAGCCGTCCACGCCGCCGGTGATCATGGCCTCGGCCTGCTGCTGGTAGGCGTCGGCCAACGCCGCGTAGCTGACGTGTCCCAGGCTAGGCAGTTTGGTCCCCGGGCCCATGCTGCCCAGCACGAAGCGGGGGTGCTCGGGGGTACTGGCGGCATCTGCGGCGGCACGGGCGATCCGGGCGCCGGCCTCGGCCAACTCACTGATGCGATCAGCGATGTCGTACTCGGCCAGCGCGCTCAGGTTGGCACCGAAGGTGTTGGTCTCGACCACGTCCGCGCCCGCGTTGAGGTAGGCGGTGTGGATGCCGGTCACCACGTCCGGCCGGGTGAGGTTGAGCACCTCATTGCAGCCGTCCAGCCCATCGAAGTCGGCTGCGGTCAGGTTGTACCCCTGCAGCATGGTGCCCATACCGCCGTCAGCCACCAGGACGCGGGCAGCCAGGGCATGGCGCAGATCGTGGGTCATGGGCAGCAGGATAGGCGAGACCGCCTAGGGTGGAGACCATGGCAGACGCTCGTGGGCTCACCGGATTGCGTAACCCGGCGGTGGTGGCCGC
>JAJTBJ010000147.1 GCA_021286985.1 Propionibacteriales bacterium
TCGACCAGGGCATGGACGACGACCGTCCCTACATCGTCATGGAGTACGTCGAAGGCTCCACCTTGCGCCACGTGATGACGCGGGAGACCCCGATGGCACCGCTGCGCGCCGTCGACCTGATCAGCCAGGTGGCCAGTGCCGTGGCCGCCGCCCACGAGGCCGGCATCATCCACCGCGACCTCAAGCCGGAGAACGTCCTGATCTCGCCGCGGGGCCAGCTCAAGGTGGCCGACTTCGGCCTGGCCCGGGCGGTCACCGCGCACACCGCGACCGCGAACGGGATGCTGATCGGCACGGTCAGCTACATCGCCCCCGAACTGGTCACCCATGGCCACGCCGACACCCGCTGCGACGTCTACGCCATGGGTGTGGTGCTCTACGAGATGCTCACCGGCACCAAGCCGCACACCGGCGAGACCCCGATTCAGGTCGCGTACAGCCACGTGCACAACGAGATCTCTCCGCCGTCGGTCGCCGCTCCCACCGGTGCGATGATTCCCGACTACCTGGACGCGCTGGTGCTGGCCGCTGCGGCCCGTCAGCCCGCCGACCGTCCGGCTGACGCCCGGGTACTGCTGGAGCACCTGCATGCCGTCCGGGATGCGCTGGCGCGCGGAGTGACCTCCGATCCGCTGCTGGCCGCCCGGATGCGGCAGACCACCGTGGACGCCGCCGAACAGGTCACCGAGGCGGTGCCGCTGATGGCCCAGCGGTCGAATCCCGTCAACGCCCCGGCGTATGAGGTGCCGGCCAACGCCACCTTGGTGTTCGACCCGTCCCAGGGCGGACCGCCGTCGCCGAGTCCGTCCGCGGAGCCGTTGCGCGCCCGCCGGGCCCGCAGTGCCCGCCGGGGCCGCAACAGTCTGATCATCGTGCTGGTCGCCAGTCTGCTGTTGGGCGTGGGTGCCTGGTACCTGTTGGCCGGACGATTCACCCAAACCCCCGACTTCACCAACCTGACCCAGGAACAAGCCCAGGCGCTGGCCGCGCAGAAGGGCTTCACGATCACCTTCGGCGGCGACTTCTCCGAGACCATTCCGGTCGGACAGGTGGTTCGCACCGATCCGGCGGTCGGCGAGCGAGTAGCCATCGGCGGCGTGATCACGGCCTTCCTTTCGAAAGGTCCAGAGCGCTACCCCGTCCCGTCCCTGGCCGGACGGACGGTCGACGACGCCACCAAGGCCCTGACCGATGCCCACCTGGCCGTGGGCAAGATCACCGAGGTCTGGGACGAGAACATTGCGATCGGGCTGGTGATCAGCGCGTCCATCGAGCCGGGCAAGCAGGTCAAGCCGCAAACCCAGGTCGATCTGAATGTCTCCAAGGGCCCGGCACCGGTAGACATCATCAGCATGGTCGGCAAGACCTACGACGAGGCCGCCGCCTACTACACCAATGCCGGCCTGGTGGTGGCCCGCGCCCCGGAGGACAAGTTCAGCTCGAAGATTCCGGCCGGCAGCGTGGTCTCCCAGGACCCGAAGAGCGGCACCCTGCCCAAGAAGTCCACGATCACCTTCACCGTGTCGAAGGGCCCGGAAATGGTCGCGGTGCCGGGAGTGGGCGGCCAGCCCGCTGCCACCGCCAAGGCCGCGCTGACCAACGCCGGTTTCAAGGTGGTCATCGAGAAGCACTTCTCCGGAAAGACGGCCTGGTCAGCCAACCCGAAGGATCCCGGAGTGTGCACCAACAACGGTCAGTTGATGTGCCCGAAGGCGTCCACGATCATCCTGGTGCTGTACTGATCGGGGCCTGATCAGGCCGGCGTCCAAGCGCCCGCACCGCGCAGATCGACCAGGCGGGTCACGGTGATCTCATTGATCCGATTGAACGCCAACGCCCAGCCGCGTTCGTTCAGCAAACCTTCGTGAATGCAGAAGCCCTGCGGCGCCCCCACGTCCCGGACGAAGTCGACGGTCTCCTTCATCGCCGCCCACGGCCCGTACGCCGGCACGCCCAGCACGTCCACGCCGGACGGCACCGCGGCCAAGCTGTCGCCCGGGTGGAAGAAGGTCGGCTCGCCCTCGGCGCTGAGCACCAGGCCGACGTTGCCGATCTGGGGAATGTCGCGGTGGATCACCGCGTGCAAGCCGCCGACCGCGGCAATGGTGAGTCCACCCATTCGCACGCTGGTGTCGGCGGTGATCGACTCGGCGCGATCGAGGGCGTAGGTGGTGGCCACCCCCGGCTCGACCAACACCCGCGCGCCCGGGTTGGCCGCAATCAGCGCCGGCACCTGGGCGGGGTCGATGTGGTCAGGATGCAGGTGGGTGATGCAGATCGCGTCCAGGTCGGTCAGCCCATGCCAGGCGTCGGAGAAGTTGCCCGGATCGAGCAGGATGCGCACCCCAGCGGTCTCCACCAGCACCGCAGCGTGCCCCAGATGGGTCAGCTGCATTTCAGGCCTCCTCCAGGCGTCCGATCACGAAATCCATGGCCATGGTGTAACCGTAGGCGCCGAATCCGGTGAGGACGCCGACGGCGAGGTCGGAGAGGTAAGAGTGCTTGCGGAACTCCTCGCGGGCGTGGACGTTGGAGATGTGCACCTCGACGAACGGAATCGCGACAGCGGCGAAGGCGTCACGGATGGCCACCGAGGTGTGGGTGAACGCACCGGGGTTGATGATCACGAACCGCACCCCCTCGGTGCGGGCGGCATGCAGCCGATCGACGATCTCGCCCTCGTGATTGGACTGGAAGGTGCTCACGCTCAGCCCGGCCGCCTCGGCCTGGGCCACGGCAGCGGCCTCGATGTCGGCCAGGGTCGTGGTGCCGTAGATCTCGGGCTCACGAGTACCGAGGGTGTTCAGATTGGGTCCGTTGATGACCAGCACGTCCATGCGGTCAACTGTGCCATGGACGCGACCGTGCGCGCGTCAGCGACTCAACGCGGCCACCGCGCCGCCGATGGCCAGCACCACCAGCGTGGCCAGCACCGCCAGCAGCAGCGGACGTCGGCCGGCCCGCCTGATCACCGTCCAGTGCACCGACGTGCCCAGGGCGAACATGGCCGCGGCCAGCAACCAGTTCTGAGCGACCTTGGCTGCGTCCACCACCATCGCCGGCACCACGCCGGTGCTGCGCAGCACCACCATGGCCACGAACCCGGCCACGAACAACGGCACCAGCGGGGGCCGCTTCCCACCCTCGACCGTGCCCTCGGCGCGCTGCCGGAACGAGATCACCGCCAGCACCGGAGCCAGCATCAGCACCCGGGCCAGCTTCACCACTACGGCGACCTTCAGCGCGTCCGGGCCGATGATTCCGGCCGCAGCCACCACCTGGGCCACTTCGTGGGTGGACGCACCGGTCCAGATGCCGGCGGTGCGCGGATCTAGACCCAGCCAGGCAGCCAGGGCGGGCATCACCGCGATCATCAGGGTGCCGAAGATCACCACCAGCGCCACCGCGGTCGCGGCCTCGGCGTCCTTGCGCTTGGTGAGCACACCGTCGATGCCGGCGACCGCGGCCGCCCCGCAAATCGAGAAGCCGCCGGCGATCAGCAGACTCTGGGTTGCCCCCACTCTCAGCACCCGCCCCAACAACAAGGTGATGGCCATCGTGCCGCCGACGATCACGACCACGCCGATCACGATCGGCCAGCCGAGAGCGAAGATGTCGGCGAGCACCAACTGCAGCCCCAGCAGCACCACCCCGGCGCGCAGCAGGCGGCGGCCGGCGATGCCCAGGCCCGGACGCGCCCACTCCAGCCGGGCCGCTGGCACCACGTTGGCCACGATCGCGCCCAGAACGATGGCGGTCAGCATTGCGCTGACTCCGGGCAGCCAGCTGTTCACCGCAACCGCGGCCCCTGCCCCGACGACCGACAACGCCACACCGGGCAGCCAACTCGGCGTGGACGTGCGCGGAGGAAGGGAAGGGACGGTCTGGGTCTGGCTCACCGGGCCAGCCTAGATATATCTGATGCGCATGCAGTAGACCTCAATTGCGCATCGCTGCCATACGCTAGCGGTATGGCTTTTGCGACGATGTCCCGCCTACCGGCAGTGGACGACCTGGTCGTCCTACTGGCCACCGTCGAACACGGCAGCCTCAGCGGCGCCGCCCGATCGCTCGGCATCGCCCAGCCGAATGCCAGCAGGGCCCTGCGCCGGCTCGAATCCGAACTGGGCGTGGAGTTGCTGCGCCGCGGTGCCCGCGGCAGCACCCCGACCGCCGCCGGCGCGCTGATCGCCGACTGGGCGCGGGAGGTCGTCGACGCCGAGCAACGCCTGGTCACCGCCGCGGCCGCACTGCGTCGTCCGGCCCGGCCGAGCCTGGCGATCGCAGCCAGCCAGACCATCGCCGAGGAGCTCCTCCCCCGCTGGCTGGCGCAACTGCGCGCCGAGGTGCCGGGCGTCGAGGTCGCCCTCACCGTGGCCAACTCCACCGAGGTCGGACGGCTGGTCAGCGGCGGCGACGTCCTCGGCTTCGTGGAGAGCACCACGCTGCCCGACACCCTCACCGTGGCCTGCCAGACCGCTCACGTCGGTCAGGACCGCTTGGTGGTGGTCACCTCGCCCGATCATCCGTGGGCGCGGCGCACCCGTCCGGTGAGCCTGGACGAACTGCTGGCCACCCCGCTGGTGGTTCGCGAACCCGGCTCGGGCACCCGGGTCAGCTTCGAACAGGCTGTTGGCGCCGGACGGCTGGCCCGGCCGGCAGTCGAGGTGGCCAGCAACGCCGCCGTCCGGGTGGCGGTGGCTGCCGGGGCCGGGCCGGCCGTGCTGAGTGAGCTCGCGGTGGCGTCCGCGGTCGAAGCCGGCTGGCTGCGCGCGGTGATGGTCGAGGGCCTGGCGGTGGAGCGCCCACTGCGGGCGGTGTGGGCCACCGCAGCGTCACCCGCCCTGACCCGGCTGGTGCAGCTCGCCGCGGCCGGCTGACTCAGCTGCTGCGGACGACCTGCCAGCAGGCCTGAGCGACCGCCTCGGGCGGCTGATCGGCCGCGATCACCGCCGAGGCCACCTGCCGGTAGGCGTGCTGGCGATCCGCGAACAGCTGGGCCAGATCAGCGCGGGCCAGCATCGGACGTCCGGCGTCGTCCCCGACTCGGGCCATCGCGGTCTCCAGGGGCACGTCCAAGAGCAGCACGAGCTGTCCGCGCAGCAGTTCGGGCACCCGGGGAGCGGTCAGCGCCCCGCCGCCCAGCGCGATCACCGCCGGATAGCCGGTGAGCAGGTCGGCGATGGTGGCCGCCTCGGCCACCCGGAAGCCCGCCTCACCGTCGGCGGCGAAGATGGTGGGAATGTCGCGCCCTTCACGGGCCACGATGGCTTCGTCGGCGTCGATGAAGGCCATGCCCAGCCGTTGCGCCAGCAGCTGGCCCACCGTTGTCTTGCCCGCCCCCATGAAGCCCACCAGGACGATCTTGGGGCTCAGGGCCGCCGCCGCGGCAGCCCGCATCGCCAGCTCCGGCGGGGTCTGCCCGGTGAACAGCACGAACTGCAGAGCCGCCTGCGCCAGCAGCAACTCGATGCCGCCGATCACCTCCAGCCCCGCCGCCACCGCAGCCCGCGCCAGCGTGGTCGGCCAGCCGGCGTAGACCGCGTCGAACAGCAACCCCTGGCGGGGCGGCAGCCCGTCGCCGTCGATCGCTCCGGCCGGCAAGGTGGAAATAATCACCGGCTCGCGTCCAGCCGTCCACGACCCCAGCTCGGCGGCGGTGAGCCTCAGAGCAGGCGCTGCGCCGGCGGCCCAACAGATCAGGTCATCGGCTTGCTCGGCGCGGCGGGCGTACACCGTGATCGAACTCACCCCGAGCGCCTCCAGCGCCAGCACGCTCGAGCGCGCGGTCGCGCCGGCCCCCAGCACCGCGGCCGTCGTCCAGCCCTTCCAGGCCGGACGCAGAGCCGCGACCAGCCCAGGAATGTCGGTGTTGTCGGCCAGCCAGCCCCGCTCGGTACGCACCAGGGTGTTGCCGGCCCCGGCCCGCTGCGCCAGCGGCGTGACCTCGTCGGCCACCTCCAGACAGGCCACCTTCAACGGCATGGTCAGGCTCAGCCCGCGCCAGTCGTCGTCCAGTCCGGAGAGGAAGGCGGGCAACTGGTCGGCGGTCAGCTCGAAGCGGTCGTAGCTCCAGTCCAGCCCGAGGGCGGCATACCCGGCTCGATGCAGTGCCGGCGACAGCGAATGGGCGATCGGCGATCCCAGGACGGCGGCTTTCAC
>JAJTBJ010000148.1 GCA_021286985.1 Propionibacteriales bacterium
AGCATCTTTTCGAAGTGCGGCACCACCCAGGCCGCATCGACGGTGTAGCGGTGGAAGCCCCCACCGAGTTGGTCGTGAATGCCGCCGCGGGCCATCGCCTCCAGGCTGCGCTGGGCCACATCGACTGAGGCCGCCTCGCCCTTGACCAGCAGGGCGTCCAGCACCTGCGGGAAGGGGAACTTGGGTGCTCCCCCGAAGCCGCCGTTGATCGGGTCGAAGGCATCCGACAGCTGCTGCTGCACTTTCCACACGTCCAACCGTGCGGTGCCACCAGCCGACGGCACGAACGCGTCCGACAGCGCCTCGGCGATGGCCAGCGCACCGGCCTCGGCCTCGTCACGTCGCTCCCGCCACGCCTCGGCGATCGCCTCGACCACCTCAGTGAAGGACGGCTGCATGCCACGACGCTGCGGCGGGAAGTACGTGCCGGCGAAGAATGGGCGCCCCTGCGGGGTGCAGAAGACCGTCATCGGCCAACCACCGGTGCCGGTGAGTGCCTGGGTGGCTTTGAGGAACACCTGGTCGATGTCGGGACGCTCCTCGCGGTCGACCTTGATCGCCACGAAGTGGGCGTTGACCAGCCTGGCCACCGCCGGGTCGGTGAACGACTCCTCGGCCATCACATGGCACCAATGGCAGGCCGCGTACCCGACCGACAGCAGAATCGGACGCCCCGTACGCTCGGCTTCGGCCAGCGCCTCGGCACCCCACTCCCACCAATCGATCGGATTGTCGGCGTGCTGACGCAGGTACGGAGAGGTCGCATTACCCAGGTGATTCACGCCGGTCAGCTTAGGCGTCAGCAGCGTGGGAGGCGGACATGACCTATCAGGTCAGCGGCAACCAGTCACCCGGCGATTGACCTGGTATCACCCCGGCGAACAGGTCGTCCTCGGGCAGGTTCGCTGGCACCCGGGTGCGCACCAGTTGGTAGTCCTCACTGGGATGGGCCGCCTGCTGTATCTCCAGCGGCACGGCGAACCAGCGTCCGTCCGGATCGATCTGGGTGGCGTGCGCACGCAGCGCCTCATCTCGGACGGCGAAGAAGTCCGCACACGGCACCCGGGTAGTGACCGGCGCCGCCTCGGCATCGTCGTCGTCGGTGAACCAGTCGGCGTACGGGCTCTCCAGCCCGGCCTCATGCATGGCCTGGTGTAGCGCGGCGATCCGGCCACGGTGGAAGGCCACGTCGTAGTAGAGCTTGCTCACCGCCCACACCGGGCCGTGTTCGGGCCAGGCGTCGGGGTCGGCGGCGGCGTCCACCGCGGCGAGGGTGATCCGGTGGGTCATGATGTGGTCGGGGTGGCCGTAGCCGCCGTTGGCGTCATAGGTGGTGACCACCTGGGGCCGGAACTGCCGAATCACCTGCACCAGCGCACCGGCGGCGACGTCGACGTCCTGGGCGGCGAAGGAATCGGGATCGAGTTCGGGGCCCATTCCCGAATCGATGAAGCCCAACCAGACCTGCTCGATGTCGAGGATCTTGGCCGCGGCGGCCATTTCCTCCCGGCGCAGTTCGGGAAGGCGCGCCTGATTCTCCGGGGTGTCCATCTTCGGGTTGAGCACGTCGCCGCGCTCACCGCCGGTGCAGGTGGCGACCATCACCGCCACTCCCTGATTGCGGTAGTAGGCAGTAGTCGCCGCACCCTTGCTCGACTCGTCGTCGGGGTGGGCGTGGACGTGAAGCAGTCGCAGTTCGGCACTCGGATTCGGCATGGTCATCATTGTGATCAACCCATCGCCGATCGACGAGATTCCCGGCCACGACTTTTCGGAGCCCCGCAGGGTTTGAGCTAGATTTCCCCTTATGACCGAACCCACGACGTGGCTCACTCAGGACGCCTTCGACCGGCTCAGCGAAGAACTCGCCTACCTCAAGGGCGAGGGACGTCGCGAGATCTCGGCCAAGATCGCACACGCCCGCGAGGAGGGCGACCTCAGCGAGAACGCCGGCTACCACGCCGCCCGCGAGGAGCAGGGTCACCAGGAGGCGCGCATCCGCGTCCTGACCGCGATGCTGGAGAACGCCAAGGTGGGCGAGGCGCCCGGCGAGAGCGACGAGGTGACTCCCGGCAGCCTGGTCACCATCTACTACGACGACGATCCCGATGACGACGACACCTTCGTGCTGGGCTCGCGCGAACTGATGGGCTTGGACGACTCCGTCGCCCTGGAAGTGTTCAGCCCGCAGTCGCCGCTGGGCGCGGCCGTCCTCGGCGCCAAGGTCGGCGCCACCGTCAGCTACACCGCTCCGACCGGTAGCAAGATTCAGGTGACCATCGTCGAGGTCAAGCCCTTCACCGGCTAGTCAGGCGAGGTCGCCGAGCAGTTCGGCGGCTTCGGCTGGAGTCAGGGCACCGCTGGCCACCTCGGCCAACACCTGCTCCCGCGACAAGGCCGCCGGCCCGGCATCGACTTCGCCCAGGCCGAGCTTGGTCAGCAACGCGGTGAAGCGAGCCCGAGCTGTGGGGTAGGACACCCCGAGATGCTTCTCGACTTCGCGCAGATTGCCGCGCGAGGCCAAGAACACTCGCAACACTTCGGTCTCGCGCTCGTCCAGGCCACAGAAATCGCAGTGGGCGAACTCGCCCACCAACTCCGATCCGCAGTTGCGGCAGCCGACCCGAGTGGTGATCAGGTCACCCCCACAGACCGGGCAATCCGACGGCGCCCGATACTTCGGCTGGCTCACTGCTCGTCCGCTCCGGGCGCATCGACGTTGGCCCAGCCCATCACCACACCGATGTCGAGCCGAGCCGAACCGTTGCCGAGCACCAACTCGTCCACGCTGCCGGTGTGGGCACCGGAGAAGGTGACCCGACCCAGCTGCGCTTCGGCCCGGACGGTGACGTTCGACTCCTGCCCCAGTTCGACGCTGAGTTGGCCCGACTCCACCCGCACCCGCGAGCGGCCGCTGGCGATGGTGCCGGCCACGGTGGCCGAGCCGGCCTGCACCAGCGCGTCATTGACCTCGGTGACCCCCCGCAGTTCGGCGCCCCCGGCGGTGACGCGCACCTTGCCCAAGTAGGGGACGTCGGTGCAGACCAAGTGCCCGGCGGTGACCTCGACATCGAGCGCGATCGCCGGGTTCACCCGCAGCACCAGTTCCTTGCCCAGGCCGAGCGCGCGGATGTCGTCGAAGTTTCGCGGGGGCCGCAGGATCGAGAAGCTGTCGAAGCTCGGGCCGAACTCGCCGTCGCTGGACACCTCCAACACCGAGCCGTTGCGCCGCAGGACGTGCGGACCTTCGGCCGACGCGGTGGCGACTGCCGGGTCGCCGGTGATCCGCACCCGGCGTCCGACTGCGCGCACGGCGATGCGATCAACCCCCTTGGTGCCGCTGGCGCGCTTGCGTCCGGACGGGGCGGGGTTGTCGAACACCTCACGGGCGTGCGGAGCGTACTGGCGACGCTCACCGTCATCGCCCTCAGCGGCGAGTTCTTCGTTGGTCGGCTCGACCGGCTTCGGTTCGGGCTGTGTGGGCGACTCAGCCGCCTTCAGCGCGTCAATGCGTCGGGCCGCCTCAGCGGCGTCGATGCGTCCGGCCGCGAGATCTTCCAGGATCGGTCCCAGCTCAGGGTTGCTCATACAACAATAGTAGGCCGTCCTTTCAAATCACGCAGCTTTGCCTTTCACTTCTGGCAAATCGGCCCGCAGCGCCTCGGGAAACCCGTCCGGGTTGAGGCCACGGACGAACGCGGCGAAGAAGGCCAGCACCGGGATCACCAGCAGCGCGCCGACGATGCCGGCGATGGTGGCCCCCACGGCCAGTCCGATCAAGACCGCCAGCGGATGCAGCTGCACCGCGCGACCCAACAGGATCGGCTGAAGGAAGTGCCCCTCGGCCTGCATCACCGCGATCGTCACCGCCAGCATGATCAACGCACTGACCGGTCCGTGGGTCACCAGCGCCAGGGCGCAGGCCACGGTGCCGGCCAGCACCGCCCCCACGACCGGGACGAAAGCGGTCACGAACGTCAGAGCGAACAGGGCCCAGGCCATCGGCAGCTGCAGCGCCAGCGCGCCGATCAGGATGCCGATCGCATCGACCAGAGCCACCAGCACCTGGGCTCGCATGTAGGCCACCAGCGATTCCCAGCCTCGTCCGGCCGCCCGATCGGTGGCCACCTGGTAGTGCCGCGGCACCACCTTCAGCAGCGAGCCCCACAGCCGATCACCGGCGGCGAGGAAGAAGAAGGTGGCGATCAGCGCGATCGCCAAACCGGCGAAGAAGTGGCCGACCCCGACGCCGGCCTTGGCAGCAGCCGAGGCCAGCTCGGCCTTTGAGTTGGCGACCCAATCGCTGAGTTGGGTCAGATACCCCGACAGTTGCGCCTGATCGATCTGCAGCGGTCCGGTCGCCAGCCACGTGATGAAGGTGCCCACCCCGGCCTCGGCCTGCACCCATAGCTCGGGCCATTCCTTGGCCACCTGGGTCCCGATGGCGAAAAAGACGCCCGCCACGACCAGAGCCATCACCAACAGGGAAGCCACTGACGCCAGCACCGCCGGCACCTTCCAGGCGCGCAGCCGTCCGTTCAACGGGGTGAGCAGGGCGGTGAGCAGGATCGCCACTGCCAGCGGCACGCTGACTCCGGAGAAGTAGGTGAGCAGCCACCACAGCAGGGCGGCAACCCCGGCCAGCACCAGCACCCGCCAGCCCCAGTGGGCGGCGGTGACCAGCCCGTCGGGCACGCGCGGGGCCTGCATGGTGGCGGCAGCCGCCGCCGGGGTGGTGTCGGGTACGTCAGCGCGGGCTTTGCCCGCGGGGGTCTTCGCGATCGCCATGCGGTGAACTGTAGCCAGCCGGGTCAGCCGCCCACCTCAGGGATGCCCCTCGGCCCACCCCCGCCCTAGGCTGACGCCATGCGCCACCCACTCAACGCTCTGCTCGCTC
Source organism: Propionibacteriales bacterium (assembly GCA_021286985.1). Taxonomy (GTDB): domain Bacteria; phylum Actinomycetota; class Actinomycetes; order Propionibacteriales; family Propionibacteriaceae; genus Propionicimonas. Next base: position 4,898 of record JAJTBJ010000148.1, read on the forward strand.
CCGATTGGGCTGAGGCTCTGGAACCGGTCGCCGATCAGATCGCTGCGACGGGCGACTTCCTGCGCGAGGAGTTGGCGGCCGGGCGGAACTATCTGCCCGCCGGTGACAAGGTGCTGCGCGCCTTCACCAGGCCCCTGGCCGACGTCCGGGTGCTGATCGTGGGGCAGGACCCCTACCCCACGCCCGGCCATGCCGTCGGGCTGTCGTTCTCGGTGGCCCCGGACGTGCGTCCACTGCCGCGCAGCCTGACCAATATCTACGCCGAACTGCAGTCGGATCTGGGCATCGCCCCGGCTCCGCACGGCGATCTGAGCGCCTGGTTCGAGCAGGGCGTGCTGCTACTCAACCGCGTGTTGACCGTCCGTCCGGGCACGCCGGGCTCTCATCGCGGCAAGGGCTGGGAACAGGTCACCGAGGTCGCCATCGATGCGCTGGTGGCTCGCGGCGGTCCATTGGTGGCGATCCTGTGGGGCAAGGATGCCCAATCGCTGGCACCACGGCTGGACGGCATCCCGCAGATCGCCTCGCCTCACCCCTCGCCGATGTCGGCGCGCTACGGCTTCTTCGGTTCGCGTCCGTTCAGCCGGGCGAACGAGGCCCTGGTCGCCCAGGGCGCAGTTCCCATCGAGTGGCGCTTGCCCTAACCGCCCCGCCTCCTTCTGCTCTCCACCCCACCCCTCCCACTCCCCTCTCTCTCCACCCCACCGACTCCCGCTCCCCCTCTCTCCACCCACCGCCTCCCTTCTCCACGCCGCTGCAACAGAACGCCCCCGCATCGCGAGATCCACGGCGCGCCCCGACCGCCGGGGACGCTGCCAGTGCATTTGGTTGCAGGAATGCCACGCCACCAGAGGTTGTTGACTCTGCGTGTTCGGATTCACCAAGTCGACGATGATCAGCCCCGAGAACGCCCTGCCCGGACGCGACCGTCCGGTGCTCACTCCCGGAACCACCTTCCATGAGGTGCTCGGGACCCGCATCGATGCCGTGCCTGAGGGCGCCGAGGTGGCCTATTTCGCCCTCGGCTGCTTCTGGGGCGCGGAGAAGTTGTTCTGGCAACTGCCGGGCGTGATCACCACCGCGGTCGGCTACACCGGCGGCTATACCCCGAACCCCACCTACGAAGAGGTCTGCACCGGAGGCACCGGCCACACCGAGACGGTGATGGTGGTCTTCGACCCGACCAAGATCAGCTATTCCGACCTGCTCGCCGCGT
>JAJTBJ010000149.1 GCA_021286985.1 Propionibacteriales bacterium
CGCTCATGTCGGCACCGGTCTGGCGCATGGTCTTGAGCACCGAATCGAGGCTGACGATGTGGTGGCCGGCACCGCGCAGCGCCGTCCGGGCAGCCGTGACCGCCTTCACCGCGGCGATGGCATTGCGCTCGATACACGGAATCTGCACCAGTCCACCCACCGGATCGCAGGTCAGCCCGAGGTTGTGCTCCATCCCGATCTCGGCGGCATTCTCCACCTGACCAGGGGTGCCACCCAGAACCGCCGCCATCCCGGCGGCGGCCATCGAGCAGGCAGCGCCGATCTCGCCCTGGCAGCCCACCTCGGCTCCGCTGATCGACGCCAACTCCTTGATCACCACACCGATCGCGCCGGCGGTGAGCAGGAAGCGGATGATGCCCGCCTCGTCCGAGCCGCGCATGAACCGGCGGTAATACATCAACACCGCGGGCACCACCCCGGCCGCCCCGTTGGTGGGCGCGGTGACCACCCGTCCGCCCGAGGCGTTCTCCTCGTTGACCGCCAAGGCGTACAGGGTGATCCAGTCCATGCCGCGCAGCGGGTCGGTGGTGTCGGTCTCCACCTGCAGCCGGTGCAGCAGTTCCGGCGCCCGGCGATGGACCTTCAAGCCACCGGGCAACACACCCTCGGTGTCGAGCCCGTGGTGGATGCACTCGGCCATCACTTCCCAGATGTGCAGCAGCCCGGCGTCGATCTCGGCGTCGGTACGCCAGACCCGCTCGTTCTCCCGCATCAGCCGGGCCACCGAGAAGCCGGTGGCTTCGCAGTGCGCGAGGAGCTCGGCACCGGTGGCGAACGGGTAGGGCACCTCGGTGGCGTCCGGGACGATCCGGTCCGGTCCGGTCTGCGACTCGTCCAGGACGAACCCGCCGCCGACCGAGTAGTACGTGCGGGCGTCGAGTTCGGCTCCGTCGGCGTCCCACGCGGTGAAGATCATCCCGTTGGAATGCACCGGGAGCGTCCGGCGACGGTGCAGCACCACGTCGGCGTCGGGGTCGAAGGTGATCTCGTGGCCGCCGGCCAGCATCAGCCGCTTTGTGGTGCGCACTGCGGCCACCATCGGACGCACCGACGGCGGGTCGACTTGTTCTGGGTCGTTGCCGGCCAAACCGAGGACGACAGCGTCCACGCTGCCATGTCCGTGGCCCGTCGCCCCTAGTGAACCGAAGAGTTCGGCCTTCACCGAAGCCACCTTGTCGAGGTTGCCGGTCTCAGCGAGCGCGGCAGCGAACCGTCCGGCGGCCTTCATTGGCCCGACGGTGTGTGATGAGGAAGGTCCGATGCCTACCCGGAACAGATCGAAGACGCTCAGCGCCATACCGTTCAGGCTAGTGGCCCCGCCCGCCGGTGCGCGGAAATCGTCGTAATACCGGCACCTTTCGAGGCCCGCGACGCCGCCGTGCACGTTTTTGGTCGTTATCAGGCCCCACGCCGGGCTGAAAACGACCAAAAACGCGCACCGGCCCACCGACGTCGAACCCAGCCCCCTGATAACGACCAATTTCGCGCCATCCGTCATGATGGGCGCCATGACAGTCATCATCGCGGGCGTTATCGTGCTCGCCGCGGTCGCCGCCGGGATCGCCGTGCGGTTCCTGCGGCGTGACGAGATGTTTGTCGGGCTGACTCCGGGGCTGCTCCCGGCACCGGGCCAAGAAGTCGGACGTCAGCACGTGCGCCGCAGCCAACTGCCGCCGATCGCCGTCCGGTTCAATCCACCGGACGGGGTGGGCCCAGGCCTGGCCGGTGTCGCCATCGACGGACGCGTCGACCCAGTGGAGCTCTCGGCCACCCTGATCCACCTCGCCCAGCGAGGCTGGTTGACCCTGCAGCCGTTGGCTCACGCCCCGGGCTCCAAGCCCTACGACTGGCAGCTGTACGCCGCGCCGCAGCCACCGAAGGAGCCGCTGAGTCCCACCGAGCAGACGCTGTTGAGCGCGGCCTTCGGAGCCGGACCAGTCACCACCCTCTCGGCCTTCCGCACGCAGCCGGGCGTGAAGCAGGCCTCCGACAGCTTGCTGGGCGAGGCCGCCGACCGACACTGGCTGCGGCATCTGGCCACGGCGTCGTCGTGGTCGCTGTCCTCAGTGGGCCCGGTGCTGATCGTGGCCGGTCTGGCCGCGCTGTTCTGGTTCCACGCCGGCTTCATCGGCATCGGCATCGCTGTCGGCGGCGCCGCGTTCACCGGGCTCACCCGCAAGTTGCCCGAACCGCTCAGCGCCGAGGGCTACGCCGTCCGCGTGCAGTGCGAGGGGTTCAAGCAATACCTCGCCACGGCCGAGGCTGACCAGTTGAAGTTCGAGGTCGGCATCGACACCTTCAGCCGCTACCTGCCTTATGCGATGGTCTTCGGCGTCGTCGACCACTGGCGCAGTGTGTTCACCGCCGCGCTGCAGGCCGACCCGTCCGGTGAGCTGGACGGCTTCGACTGGCTGGTGCTGGGCGACCTGATGCAGACCGCGATGATCCTCGACCTGTTCGGCGCCGACTTCGGCATCTTCGACAGCCTGACGACCGAGTTCGCCGACTTCGCCGACTTCAGCGGGTTGGACGGCCTGACCGAAGGCATCGGCGACGTCTTCGACGGGTTCGACGGCGGCGACTGAATCTCGTCCTCACGGACGACCTGTGCCGTCCCTGTGGACGATTGGTGCCGCCGCCAGGCTGCTTAGGCTGGCGATGAGCCGGCCCGCGACGAGTTCGCTGACGCCGGCTGAACCCATCGACCTTGTGGAGCGACCATGTCCCTGCCTGCGAGCGCGCTGTCAGCGCCCATCGCCTCAGCCAGCCAGCTATCGAAGTTCTATGGCAGTGGGGAGGCCGAAGTCCGCGCCCTCGATGGCGTGGACGTCGCCTTCGCCGCCGGTTCCTTCACCGCGATCATGGGGCCGTCCGGGTCGGGCAAGTCGACGCTGATGCACTGCCTGGCCGGCCTTGACCGGCCCACCTCAGGGCTGGTGATGCTCGGCGGCCACAACCTGTCGACCCTGAACGATCGGCAGCTGACCCGGGTCCGCCGCGACGCCGTCGGCTTCATCTTCCAGGCGTTCAACCTGCTGCCGACCCTCACCGCCGAGCAGAACATCCTGCTGCCTCTCGATCTGGCCGGACGCAAGCCCGACCACGATCTGTTCTCCCGCTTGGTGTCGTCCCTGCGGTTGGGTGACCGGCTGAAGCACCTGCCGTCCCAGTTGTCCGGTGGGCAACAGCAGCGAGTGGCGATCGCCCGCGCGCTGGTCACCTCGCCGGCGGTGGTGTTCGCCGACGAGCCGACCGGCGCCCTCGACTCCCGGGCCAGCCACGACCTGCTGGGTTACCTGCGCCACACCTGCCGCGAGCTCGGCCAGACCATCGTGATGGTCACCCATGATCCCAACGCCGCGGCGTTCGCCGATCGCACCGTCCTGCTCAGTGACGGACGCATCGTCGACGACCTCGACCAGCCGAGCGCGGAGCAGATCCTGGGCGCGATGGCGAAGCTGGGCGCCTGATGTTTCGACAAGCGCTGTCCGAAGTGCGGCACCATCCGGGCCGCTTCATCTCGACCTTGATCGCCATCGCCATCGCGGTGGCCTTCCTGAGCGGCTCGGCGACCCTGGTCGCCACCGAGGGCCAAGCCCAGGGTAAGGCGACCAACGTCGCCATCGCGGCCGCCGACATCGTCGTCACTGTCCCCTCTGATGTCGAGGTCACCGGCGTCGGCGACGTGCTCGCCGGCCAGCCGGGCATCGCCGCCTACGCCCCGGTGCTGCACACCTCCACCGTGGTCACCGGCGGGGTCGCCTCGCAGATGCTCGGCTTGGTGAGCGTGCCGCCCGAACCGCTGCGCTGGGCCCGGATCACCGCGGGTCATTGGCCTGAGGGCCCCAACGACATCGCCTTGAGCGCCAGCGCAGCCCAGGCGCTGGGCGCCCAGCTCAATCAGCCGTTGCGGGTCGCCGGCGGTGAGCAGCAAGTGCGGGTGGTCGGCTTCACCGACGAGCCCAGCGGCTTCTTCGTCAAGACCGGCTACGCGTCGGACGCCTTGTTGCGGTCCGCCGGTGCCACTGCGGACGGCGCCACCCAGTGGGCGGTGAAGGTCGCCCCCGGCACCGACGTGGCCACCGTGATTGCCGGGCTGAATCCGAAGCTCGCCACGCTGAACTCTGCGGTGGTCGCCAAACCCGGCCAGGTGGTGCGGGACGCGGCGGTGGCCAAGCTGGCAGGCGATTTCGATGTGTTCGCCAATGTGTTGTGGGCCTTCGGCGCAGTCGCCGTGGTGGTCGGCATGATCACCATCGCCAACACCTTCTCGATCACCCTGGCGCAGCGGCGTCGGCAGATCGGTCTGCTGCGGGCGGTCGGTGCCAGTGGTGGGCAGGTGCGCGCGCGGTTCTTCGCCGAGGCCACGCTGTTGGGGCTCGTCGGTGCGCTGTTGGGGCTGGCGCTCGGCATCGGCCTGGCCTCGGGGCTGTCCGCCTGGAGCACCGCGTTGTTCTGGGGGTTGGCGCTGCCGTGGTGGCAGCTGGCCGCGGCCGTGGGCATCGGCGTGCTGGCGACGGTGATCGCCGCGGTGGTGCCGATCGTCCGGGGTACTCGGGTGATGCCGCTGGAGGCACTGCAGCCGGCACTGGGCGCCGACGAGCGTCGCTCGTGGTCGGTGGCACGGGTGCTGACCTGTGGGCTGCTGTTGGTCGCCGGGGGTGCGGTCGCCTCGCTGTCGCTGAGCATCGGTGGCTCGAACGCCTTGCTGATCGCGATCGTGGCGGGCGCGTTGATCGCCTCTGCAGTGCTCTTTGGTGGCCCGTTGTTCGTCCCGAGTCTGCTGCGCGCGACCGGGGCGTTGGTGCGGCGGTTCGGTCCGGTGGCGCGGCTGGCCGCCAACAACGCCGAACGCAATCCGCGGCGAGCCACGGCCACGGCGACCGCGTTGATGCTTGCGATCGGCCTGATGGTGACCTTGCAGGTGGCGACCGCCAGCCTGCGCGCCACCGTCCTGGATCAGTTGGAGGCGCACTTCCCGGTCGATCTGCAGATTGCCTGGGGTGCGGGCGGCGGGGCGCCGGTGCAAACCATTCCGGCCGAGACCGCCAGCAAGCTCGCCGGCCTCCCGGGGGTGGCGCACACCGTCCAGCTCAGCGCCGTCACCGCTGAGGTGGGCAACGAAGGCCAGCAGATTCTGCTCGGCTACGACCCGCAGATCGCGGCCGTCACCGGGGTGAGTGCCCAGGTTGCCGATAACGAGTTGTGGATCAGCGATTATGTCGCCGAGAACCTCGGCAAGACCGTCACGGTGAAGGGGTCACGTGGTGAGGTCACCTTGCAGGTGAAGCCCAGCCGGCTGGCCGGACGGGGTGAGGCGGTGGTCTCGTCGTCCACACTGGCCAAGGTCGGCACACCGGTGCCCCATGCGGTGATGTGGCTGTCGGTGCCCGATCGCAGCAAGGCGATGGATCTGCTGGTGCAGGCCACCGACGTGGCCGGCTCGCCCGACCGGGTCAGCGGCTCCATGCCGGAGGCGGCGCTGTACGAGCAGGTGTTGAACATCTTGCTGGCGATCACCACCGCGTTGCTGGCCTTCGCCGTGCTGATCGCCTTGATCGGGGTGAGCAACACCTTGGGGTTGTCGGTGCTGGAGCGCTCGCGAGAGTCGGCGTTGCTGCGGGCATTGGGGCTGCAGTCGCGCTCACTGCGCGGCATGCTCACCATCGAAGCGCTGCAAGTGACCATCGTCGGGGTGGCGGTCGGAATCGTCGCTGGGGCGTTCTTCGGCTGGTTGGCGGTCGAAGCGACCGCGAAGTCGGGCAACTTCGACCATGCGACCTTCGCCGTGGATGTTCCCCAGACCCTCGGCATGATCGCGATCGCCATGCTGGCTGCCGCACTCGCGTCCGTCCTGCCGGGACGACGCGCGGCCAAGGCGGCTCCCACGGAGGCTCTTGCCGACGTGTGATCCGCGCGGGTTGGGCTTGGTGGAACCACTCCCTGCTCGGGTTTCGACAGGCTCAACCCGCGCCGCAGGTTGAGCCGGACGCGCAGCGTCCGTGTCGAAACCTGGTGACCGCAGGACCAGCTACGACTGGTCCCACAGGCGCCGCGCGGCGACCAGCAACGATTCGGCG
>JAJTBJ010000150.1 GCA_021286985.1 Propionibacteriales bacterium
CTCGGAAGGCACCGCCGACGACACCGCTTTCCTGATCCGACTCACCCAACTCGCCTCCGACCTGGAGGCGGACGTGGCGGCCTCGTCCTACCGGTTCGCCGCCACCCGGGCCTACGACGACATCGTGGCGCTGCGGCTGCGCGCGGTCGGTGAGGAGAACGTGGGCAACTACTCCACGATCACCAGCTTCCTCACCCGACGCAGCGGTCCGGCGATGCGCACCTGTCGGGCCATCGAACAGCGCCAGGCCGAGTTGTCGAAGAAGCTGGCGCGCAGCGCCAACCTGCTGCGCACCCGGGTGGACGTCGAGATCGAGCAGCAGAACTCCGAGCTGCTGGCCTCGATGAACAAGCGGTCTTCGATGCAGTTGCGGATGCAGCAGACCGTTGAGGGTCTGTCGGTGGCGGCCATCAGCTACTACGTGGTCAGCCTGCTGGGCTACGTGTTCAAGGCGATGAGCGACGCCGGGTGGCCGGTCGAACCCACGATCGCCATGGGCATCAGCGTGCCCTTCGTCGCGTTCGTGATCTGGCTGGTGGTGCGGCGGATCCGCCGCCGCCATTCGGAGTAACGGCGGGACCGGTTTCGACACGGCCGCTCCGCGACCTGCTCAACCAACGGCAACCACCGCTGGTTGAGCGTGCGTGCTCTGAGCTTGTCGAAGGGTCGAAACCAGGACGTCGACTACCAGCCGAAGGCGCGCGCCAGCCGCTCGATGCCGGTGGCGATCACCGCCGGGGTGTTGGTGACATACGACAGCCGCATCGTGGAGTGATCCGGATCGGCGGCGTAGAACGGCCAGCCGGGAACGTAGGCGACCCCGCATTCCAGCGCCCGCGGCAGGACGGCCGCAGTGTCGACACCCTCGCCCAGTTCGGCCCACAAGAACATGCCGCCCTCGGGACGATTGACGCTGGCCTGGCTGGGCAGGATCGCCCGCAGGCCGTCCACCATCGCGTCACGGCGTTCACGATAGGCCGCAGCCACCTTGACGATGTGCGCGTCCAGGTCGCAGGTGGCCAGGTAGCGGGCAACGGCCAGCTGGTCGGTCACCGCCGTCTGCAGGCCCACGGCCTGCTTGCCGATCTCCAGCGCGCGCAGGATGTCGCCTTCGGCGCGCAGCCAGCCGATCCGCACCCCGGGCGCCATCGTCTTCGACGCCGAGTTCTGGATCACGGTCTGGCCGGCCATGCCGGGCAGGGACGCCAGCGGCGGCACCGGCTCGCCGTCAAAGCGAAGCTCGCCGTAGGGGTCGTCCTCCAACAATGGGGTGCCGGTCTGCACCAGCAGCTCGGCCACCTGCCGGCGACGCTCCAGCGGCATGGTGCGTCCGGTCGGGTTCTGGAAGTTCGGCACCAGGTAGACGAACTTCGGATCATGCTCGGCGATCGCCGCGGCCAGGGCGTCCGGCAGGACGCCGTGCTCATCACTGGGTACCGACACCAACCGGGCTCCGGCCAGGCTGAAGGCCTGCACCGCGGCCAAGTAGGTCGGTTGCTCGACCAGGACGACGTCGCCGGCGTCCAGCAGCGCCATCCCCACCAGGAACAGCCCCTCCTGGGAGCCGGACGTCACCTGGATCTGATCAGGGTGGGTGGGCAGCTGCCGCGCCAGGCGCAGCGCCACCTGCTCGCGCAACTCCGGCTCGCCCGGCGTGCTGGCGTACTGCAGCGCTCGCTTGGCCTGATGGGTGAGGACGTAGTCGAAGGCGGCGGCGAAGTCGTCGGCCTCGAACAGGTCGGCGTCGGGAATGCCGCCGGCGAAGGTGATGATGTCGTCGCGTCCGATGACCGCCTGGATGTCACGTACCGGCGAGCTCTTCACGTCGGCGAAGCGGGCGGACAGTCGGAAACCAGGCGTATTCACCATCGGATGGTTTCATGCCCGCCCACCTGGGGGCCGCACCGTGTCGCTATCTGACCGGCGCGGCCACCCGCAGCGTCCTACTCGCCGATGTGTCCGGGGGCGTTGGCGTGGACGCGGGTGACGAAGGCGGCGAACTCCGACAGGTAGTGGGTGAGGAACTCACGGGTGGATTCGTTGCTCACGGTGCCGTCTTCGCCATAGACGTCGGCGGAGTAGGTGATGTAGGCCTCCGGCGCGGTCAGCTGCGGAGCGTCCAGGAACGCCAGGACCGGACGCAGCGAGGACTGCATCACGGCCGTCCCGATGCCACCGGGGGAGGCGCCGATGACGGCAGTCGGCTTGCGCTTGAAGGAGTTCTTGCCCCACGGACGCGAGCCCCAGTCGAGCGCGTTCTTCAGCGGCCCGGGGATCGAGCGGTTGTACTCCGGGGACACGATCAGCAGACCGTCAGCGCTCTCGATGCCGTGCTTGAAGGCGACCACCGCGGCCGGCAGGTCACCTTCGAGGTCGGCGTTGAACAGCGGCAGGTCGCCGATGCCGATCTCGAAGATCTCCAGTTCTTCCGGCGCCAGCTTGCGCAGCGCCAGCGACAGGCGGCGGTTGATCGAGTGGGACGACAGGCTGCCGATGATCAGCCCGATGCGATAGGTCATGGTTGCACTTCCTTCCGAGGGATATTTAGTGCAACCTTCAACTACGCTGGATATTCCCCGCTTTCGACCGAGTTCAGCTCAGGCCCGGCACCCCGATCGGTCCGTACTGCACCTGGTCACTGCCACCGACCTGGCCGCGCATGTTGTCGCCCCAGCACTTCGCCGCCGTGCCGATGACCGCGCACGACTGGTTCTCACCGGTCGTCAGCGACACCACACCACTACTCAGGCCCGGCACCCGCTTCGGAGTGCTCACGACGCTGTTCTGGGAGTCGTAGGGCTGGCCGGTGGCACCACGCCAGTTGCTGCCCCAGCAGTCCACCGCGCCGCCAGTGGTCAACGCGCAGGTCTGGTAGAAGCCGGCGTGGATCTCGGCGTAACCCGAGCCCGTCCAATCACCTGGGGTGTAGCGATTTGCCGAGGTGTCGTCACCGAACTGGCCGCCGTCCTGATGACCCCAGCAGGTGAAGGCACCCGAGGTGTTCAACGCGCACACGTGCGCCCACCCGGCGGTGATCTTGGTCACCCCGGAGGTCAGGCCGGTCACCTGCTGCGGCGTGCTGTACCCGGTGACGGCATTGCTGCCGATCCCGAGCTGGCCCCAGAAGTTCGCGCCCCAACACTTCGCCGCACCCGCACCGGTCACGGCACAGACCACGCTCTCCGACGATGCGAGATCGGTGACCCCGCTGGTCAGGCCGGTCACCTGCACCGGAGTCGAGGACGCCTCGGTGGTGTCGTTGCCCAACTGCCCGTACTCGTTGTAGCCCCAGCACTTCACTGCGCCGGCGTCGGTCAGCGCACAGGCATGGTGCAGGCCGGCGACGATCTTGGTCACATCACTCAGGCCGCTGACGGTGACCGGCGTGACCGAATCGGTTCTGGTCCCATCGCCCAACTGGCCCGCCGAGTTGTAGCCCCAGCACTTCACGATCTTGTCCGAAGTCAGCGCGCAGGTGAAGCTCGCACCACCGGCGACCTGCACCACCTTCGACAGCCCCGGCACCACAGCCGGAGCCATCGCCACCACCGGGTCGGGAACCGCCCTGCCGAGCTGGCCGTGATCGTTCCAGCCCCAGCACTGGACGGTGCCGGCCGTGGTGATCGCACAGGTGTGATACATCCCCGCGCTCACGGCTTGGACGGCCGTGGCGATCGAGATCGAGAAGTCCGCCGAGCTGTGGTGGCTATCGATGTCGGTGACAGTGACGGTGAACGACGCCGAACCGGGGGTGGTCGGTGTGCCCGAGATGACGCCGGTATCGGCGTCCAAGCTCAAACCGTCCGGGAGCGATCCGGTCAGGCTCCAGGTGTTGCCACCCGAACCACCGAAGGACGCCAGCGTGGTGGAGTAGGCCACCCCCTCCTGACCGGACGGCAGGCTGGCGGTCGTAATCTGCGGAGTCACCGGAGGTGCGACCGTCAGGGAGAACTTCTTGCTGTCGCTGTTGGTCATGCCGGACGACGCCCCGACGGTGACCTCGAAGGTGCCGGCCTCGGTCGGCGTCCCGCTGATCTCGCCGCTGAGCGCGTCGATCGACAACCCGGCAGGCAACCCGCTGGCCGACCAGTTGAGCGTGTGCCCACCGGTCGCGGTCACCGTGGCCGAGTAGGCCACACCCATCGTGGCCGCCGGCAGACTCGTGGTGGTGATCGCCACGGGGTCGGCAGTGTCGATGATCGTCCAGGAGAGCCGCTTGGTCGCGGTGGTTCCGAGGCTGTCGGTGACGGTCACGTCGATCAGCACCTGGCCGCCACCGGGGTAGCTCAGAGTGCCGGTCAGCCGTCCGGTTTCAGGATCGAAGGTCACTCCGGGAATGAACAGCGAGGGCGTCGCCGGGTGAACCCGGGACGATTCCGGGCCCATCACCGGCCGCAGCGCCCAGGTGTAAGGCGCCACACCGCCGCTGGCGGCGAAGCTGAAGTCGTAGGCAACGCCGTAGGTCAGGTCCGGAATGGAATCGGAGGCGACCACCAGCGGGTCGACCGAGGCGGTCACGCTCGCTGTCGCGCTGCTTGCCGCTGCAGCACCATGCCAGGCTGGCACGTACGTCCGGTAGGAGCGGGCGCCTGCTGCGGTCGGGGTGTAGCTCACCTGCGCGCTTCCATTGGCGGATTCCTGCCCGCTGGCCACCGTCTTCCAGGTCGAGCCGTCCAGCACCTGCAGTTCCACCGGGCGTCCGGGGCGGGCCGGGCTCGCCGCCAGGGTCGCACTGAACGCGGTACCGACCGTCGCCGTCCCTGGCGCCGAGATCGTCGCCGACTGAGCAGTGACCTTCAGGGTCCGGGTGGCGAAGGTGATCGTCGAGTAGCGCTTCGACTTGATCTTGGTCTTGGGGGCGACCACGCGCACGGTGGTGGTCTTGGTGATCGAAGCGGTGATGCTGAACGCACCGGACGCGGTGGTCTTGGCCTTCACCATCGTCTTCCACGACGAGCCGGACTTGCGCTGCAGAATCACCTGGCGCGCCACCTTGGTCTTCACCGCGCCACTGACGACGAACTTTTCGCCCGCGATCGGAACTGCCGGTGTCACGGTGAACTTCGGTGGGGCCGCCTGCGCCGGAACCGCGGCGATTCCGGGTGCGAGACCCAGCGCCAGAACCACAGCAAGGACCAGTCGAACCACCCAGCGCATTTGTCGCTCCCGGCGCAATTCAGCCGGTGGCCGACGATGGCCACAGCGGCGATGGGCGCGTGCCGACACCCACGGCCACATCATTGCGCACGCGATGAATTCCCACCGCTGAAATGACGGGAAAACCGCTGGTGTCGCCGACGCTCGGCTACGGCGCCAGGCGCTCCCGGTGCCAGCTGCCGTCGACCAGTCGGAAGCGCACCCGATCATGCAGTCGGCTCTTGCGTCCAGCCCAGAACTCCCAGGCGTCGGGGATCAGCCGATAACCACCCCAATGCTCGGGACGGGGCGGGTTGAGGCCGTACTTCGCCGCCGCGGCGGCAGCATTGGCCAGCAGCACTCCTCGATTGGCGATCACCTCGCTCTGCGGCGACGCCCAGGCGCCGATTCGCGAGTCCAGCGGGCGTTTGGCGAAGTAGGCGTCGGATTCGGCCGCCGACGTGCGCTCCACCCGTCCCTCGATACGGACGACGCGCTCCAGCTCGACCCAGTGGAACTGCAGAGCGGCGTAGGGGTTGGCCTCCAGCTCGCGAGCCTTGCGGCTGCGGTAGTTGGTGTAGAACACCACGCCGGCACTATCGAAGCTCTTCACCAGCACGATCCGGGTGGACGGACGCCCGCTGGCGTCGACCGTGGCCAGGGTCATCGCGTTCGGCTCGGGCACGTCGGAATCGACCGCCGTCTTGAACCACTTCTCGAACAGCGCCAATGGCAGGTTGCCGGCCGACTCCTCGTCGAGTTCGTCCTTCTCGTAGCTGATCCGCATGTCCTCCAGGTCCACGCCCCCAGCCTAGG
>JAJTBJ010000151.1 GCA_021286985.1 Propionibacteriales bacterium
GTCGAAACCAGTCACCCCCTGTTGAGTTGTCCTGGACGCCTCAACGTCCAGCCCACCGAATCTAGTCCCCCGGACAGCCGCAGGCAAACCCCGATCCGATCCCGTCCGCCACCCGACGACCACTGGCCGACCCGGTGTGGGTAGGCTTCGCGGCATGGAAAAGCCGTTTGTCGACCCGCCCGAGGGTCCTGCTCCCACTGATCTGGAAATCATCGACCTCGAGGTCGGCACCGGTCCTGAAGCCGTGCCTGGCAAGCAGGTAGCCGTCCACTACGTCGGCGTCGCGTTCTCCACCGGCGAAGAGTTCGACTCCAGCTATGACCGCGGTCAGCCGCTGGTGTTCCCGCTGGGCGCCCGCCGAGTGATCACCGGTTGGGACAACGGCTTGGTCGGCATGAAGGTGGGCGGACGTCGCCGCCTGGTCATCCCGGCTCATCTGGCCTACGGCGACCGTGGCGCCGGCGGCGTGATCGCACCGGGCGAGACCCTGATCTTCGTCTGCGACCTGGTGGGCGTGAAGTAGCCCTACCAGCTGCCCAGGTCGCCGCCTCCGCCGCCACCGCCGGAGAACCCGCCGCCGTCGAAGGCGGAACTGCTGCTGCCGAAGCCGGAGTCCGAGGACGAATAGCTCGAACTCGATCCCGAACTGATCGGGGTGCTGGCGGCGTCCACTGAGTTGCCGAAGTCGTTCAACTCCCCCGTCAGTTGGCTGAGGTCCCAGCCGGCCCCGGCGTACCACGCCGGGGCTTCAGCGGGCAGCCGACCCAGGTCGACCAGCCGCCGACAAACCTGCGTCCAGCGCTCGGTCAGTCCGAAGGCGATCGCCCACGGCAGGTACTTGCTGAAGATGTCCTCGCCCTCTTCGAACTGCAGTTGCTCAGCCTCGGCAGTGGCCAGATAGGTGCGGAAACCCACCACCTGGTCGGTCAGCGCCCGGCCCACTCCGCTGCGCTGGCCTTTGGCACGTTTCGCACGCACCACGAGCCACGTGACGAAACCGACCACCAGAAACGGAATGGTGCCCGCCGCCACCAGAACGACCCCCACCCCGAAAGTGCCGAGGAAGACCACCGCGATCGCGGCGACGACGATGATCATCACCCCGCCGACAATCGCCTTGATGATCGCGTCCAGATCCACCCATCCCTGACCAGCCACGGGTTCGCGCGCCCACCACTGGCCTTGCCGCGACGACAACTCGACCCCGTTCGTGACCGCCGAGTGCACATTGTTGAACCGCCACGACTGGCCGAGTTCGAGGGTGGTGTTGCCCTTCGACTTGTTGGGGAACAGGGCCCGCAGGACCGCCTTCTCAATCCGGCCCGAGGCGCGGGATCGGTCCACCAGCTCCACCGATTTGGTCTTACTCAGGTTCAGCCGCACCGCACCCTGGACGGCCAGACTCACCAGGGTCGCCGCGGTGTCGCGAACCTCGGTCTTACCGTCCGCCAGGTAACCGGCCTCGGAGACCGACAACGCCGGCGGACTGAACGCCACCGGAATCTCTATTCGTGGATCCGAGCGGGTCTCCTGGTTCGACTCCCCGGCGGCCGGCAGCACTCCCGGCGGCAGGTCGGCGAAGCGGAAGTCCGTGGTGTCGCGCCGAATCCGTCGCCACCCGATGAACGGCACCACGAGCGCAGCCAGGGTGGAGAGCACCAGGGACCAGAAGCCGAACGCACCGGCGACGGCCAGTTGCTCCTCGTTGGCCTTGGTGGCGTCGGGTTCGAGGATCGGGGTGTTGTTCTTGACCATTCCGGGGACGAGTCCCACACCGACGGTCATCACCTCGCCCGGCGTGATGTCGTCCGCCGCAAACTGTGCGGTGCCGTCAGGGGTGCGAGTGACGGTCTTGCAGTCTTGAGTCAGGCCGGGTCGGGCCGCGGAGCAGAAGACCTGCTGGGCTCCGCCCGGCACCACCACATGGGCCGAGGCGGCAACGATGCGCGGCATCCCTGAGCCGGTCACGTCCCAGTAGAGCTGGTCGACTCCACCCGGGCTGCGCACCAGTCCGAGGACGCGATAGGAGATGACGTAGGTCGCGGTGGGATCAGTGATGGTCCGATTGGGGTCACCCACCCGGATTCGCAACCCCTCGGTGCGCGTGCCCTGCCCCTCGTAGGTCAACTGCGTCTGGTCCGACGCCCCCGACGGGCTGGTCACCGACACCTCATCGACCTTGAGCACCATGTCCATCCCGGTGTCATTGCCGGCCTGGTCACGGTCAGGCTCGCGAACGGTCAACGTCCGCTGCAGGCCGTGGCGCCCAGAGCTGGCGCCGAACCGCAGCACGATGGTCTCGGTGACCTGCAGGTAGCCATCTGCGTCCAGTCGGGCGCTCACGTCGAACCGGTCGACGGTGTCGTCCCCGGCGGCCTGAGCCGGCGTAGCGACGAACAGCCAGGAGCCCGCGATCAGGAGGGCGATCAGCCACCTCAGCGCGCGCACGCCCCGCACCTACCGTTGGCCCCGAGCGCGCTCGGCGAGTTCCCGGCGCGCGTCCCGATCAGCATCGCGAGCAGCGATCGTCTGCCGCTTGTCCCACTCCTTCTTACCCGTGGCCACGGCGATCTCGACCTTGGCGTAGCCGTCGGAGAAGTAGATCGCCAGCGGCACGATGGTGCGACCGGAGGCGGTCGTCTCGCGCTCGAGTTTGGCGATCTCGGTGCGGTGCAGCAGCAGCTTGCGGGTGCGCCGAGTGGCATGGTTGGTCCACGTTCCGAACGCATACTCGGGGATGTGCGCGTTGCGCAGCCACACCTCACCGTCGTCGACGGTGGCGAAGGCATCAGCGAGCGATGCTCGTCCGGCCCGCAGCGATTTCACCTCGGTGCCGGTGAGCACCAAGCCGGCCTCGAACCGGTCGTGGATGTGATAGTCGTGATGCGCCTTGCGGTTCTGCGCAACCATCACCCGGCCCTTGGGTCTGGGCATGGTCGGGTCTCCTTCTTGCGGCTGGATCGCACCCAGCCTAGCAAGGGCGACTCACAGGTAGCGCATGGGATTGACGCGCACTCCGTTGCGGTAGATCTGGAGGTGCAGGTGGCAACCAGTGCTCAAGCCGGTGGTGCCCACGTAGCCGACGATCTGGCCCTGCTTCACCTTCTGCCCGGCATGGACGATCACCTTGGACTGGTGGGCGTAGCCGCTGGACAGGTTCGCGCCGAACATCTTGCCGTAGCTGATGATCGTGTAGTTGCCGAAGCCGTAGGTGGTCCAGCCGGCTGAGATCACCTTGCCGTTGGCCATCGCCCGGATCGGGGTGCCGCAGGCGGCGCCGAAGTCGGTGCCCCAGTGCATCCGCCAGTAGTGCAGGATCGGGTGATACCGCATACCGAACGGGGAACCGGCAGGAGCGTTCACCGGCTTGATGAACCCATTGGGATTCGAGTAGTCGCCGTCCTCACCCCTGATCTTCGCCGAGATCTTGGCTTCCTCGCGTTGCAGCTTCTCGTACTGCGCCTTGCTGGACTCCAGTTCGTTCTGGGCGGCCTTGCGCAGCTTGGCGTTCTCGGCCACCAAGCTGGCCACCTTGGCGCGACTGGCCGCTGCCCGATCGGCCAGCACCTTGGTGGCGGCGACGTTGGCCGCGCTCTCGGCACGCTTGGCCGCGACCGCCTCCTCGGTGGCCTGCCGCGCCTCACGAGCAGCCTGCGCCTGGGCTTGAAGCTCGGAGAGCCGCTGGAACTCCGCCGCGGTGGTGTCGAAGACTGTGTCGTTCCAATGCATCCGCGAGGCCAGATCACGCGGAGTGTCGGCATCCAGCAGGATCGAGATCGACACCATGCCGGAATGCTCCTGATAGGCCTCCCGCGCCACCTCACCGATCAGGTCGCGCTGGTTGTTCACACCCTGCTGTGCGGCTTGCTCCACCTGGGCAGCGGCCGCCAGCTCGGCCTCAGCCGTCTGCAACTGCGCCAGCAGTGCAGCGTCAATGCCTTGGGCGACCCCGAGCTTGCTCTCGGCATCGGCCAGATCGGCTTTGGCCGCAGTCAGGGCGGCCTCGGACGCGCGCAGCCGGGCTTCGGCCTTGGCCAGCGCGGACTTGTCGGCGGCCACCTGCTTCTTGGCCTGCACCATCTGCTTGCGCACCTTGTCGCGCGCGTCGTTGAGGTCGTCGGCTGCTGCCGGAGTGATACCGCCCAGCACAAGGCTCAGCGACACCGTGGCAACCAGGCCGGCCAAGGGCGTGAGCCAGCGGCGCCGGCGTCGCTGTCGGACGTCGCTCGAGGTGGGGGAAGACACCTTCACGATGATTGTCCAATCCGTTGACTAGACCCGGAGGAACCTCCGGGTGGAAACCAGAGTGGGGATGATCGACAAGATGATCGCCACCCCGGCGATGCTGGCAACCGCCAGGCCGACGTGACTCCAGTCGACCCAGTGTTGTTGAGGGAACTGGGCCTTGGCCCCGTCCTTGATCACGAACTGTTCGATCGCGGCCAGCGTCCCCGAAGCGAGCACGGCACCGGCCAGGCCGGCCACCAGCGACTCCAACAGGAACGGCAGCATGATGTACCAGTTCGATGCGCCGACCAGGCGCATGATGCCGATCTCACGTCGGCGAGCGTGCGCAGCCATCCGGATCGTGTTACCGATCTGCAGGGCTGCGGCCAGCAGCAACAATGCGCTGGCCCCGATCGTGGCCCACCGGGCCAGGTTCAACCAGGCGAAGAGCGGGTCCAACAGCTTGCGAAGGTCGTTGACAGACTCCACCCCGGACATGCCCGAGACCGCCGAAACCACCCCGGCGTACTTGGTCGGGTCCTTCAGCTTCACTCGGAACGAGTCCGACATCATGTCGACGGTCATCGTGGCCAGCACTGGCGAATCGGCGTAGACCTCTTTGAACTCGGCGAAGGCCTCTTCTTTGCTCTCGTAGAAGACGTCGGCAACCTCAGGGTTGCCGCGCAGCGTGGCCTCGATGGCTTGGCGTTGGGCGTCGGTGGTGGCCACGCCCGGCTCACAGGTGACCGCACGGGACTTGGGCGTGCACATGAACACGCTGATCTCGATCTTGTCGTACCAGCGGCCCTTGAACAGTTCCACCTGCTCGGCGGCCAGCAGGCCGACACCGAACAGCGACAACGAAACCCACATGGTGACCACCACGGCGAAGGTCATCGAGGCGTTGCGCCGGAGTCCCGACCACGCCTCCGTCAGGGTGTGTCTCATCGGCCCACCCCCTTGGTTCGATCACTGGTAGCCATACACGCCCTTGCTCTGATCGCGGACGAGGTCGCCGTTGTGCAACTCGATCACCCGCTTGCGCATCTGATCGACGATGGTTGCGTCGTGGGTCGCCATCACCACAGTGGTGTCGGCGCGGTTGATCCGATCCAGCAGCTTCATGATGCCGACGCTGGTGGCCGGGTCCAGGTTTCCGGTCGGCTCATCGCAGATCAGGATCGACGGGCGATTCACGAACGCGCGGGCGATGGCCACGCGCTGCTGCTCACCGCCGGAGAGCTCTTCGGGGAGTCGGTCGCCCTTGCCTTCGAGGCCAACCAGTTCGAGGGTCTCGGGCACCACCTTGCGAATCAGCGAAGCCGGCTTGCCGATCACCTGCAAGGCGAAGGCGACGTTCTCGTTGACGGTCTTACCCGGGAGCAACCGGAAGTCCTGGAACACCGTGCCGATCTGGCGGCGCAGTGAGGGCACCTGCCAGCTGTGAAGGCGGGTCAGGTCTTTGCCGGCCACATGGATGCGTCCACTGCTCGGGAGGTACTCCCGCAGGATCAGCCGCATGAAGGTGGACTTGCCCGAGCCCGAGGTACCCACGAGGAAGGCGAACTCACCCTTGCCGATCTCGACGCTGATCTTGTTCAGGGCAGCGCGCGATTGACCG
>JAJTBJ010000152.1 GCA_021286985.1 Propionibacteriales bacterium
GGGGTGAACTCGCCGATGGCGGGGAAGGCGTCCTTGCCGATGCAGTCGATGCCCCGGGCCTTCAGCTGGGTTTCGATCACCGGGTCGAGCTCTTCGACCACATACAGGGTCTCGACTTTGGCGGCGAAGTCGGCGATCAGGTCAGGCGACAGCGGGTTCACCAGGCCGATCTTCAGCACCGGAATGTCCGGGGCGGCCTCACGCACGTAGGTGTAGGGAATGCCGGAGGTGATCACGCCGATCGGCGCCTTGGCACCCGCTTCCGGCTCACCGGCGGGCCATTCGACCTTGTTGGACGGGTGCGCGGCGGCGTCGGCGATCAGCCGGTTCATCCGCTCCTCGACCACCACTCGGCGCCGCTTCGCGTTGCCGGGGATCATCACATACTTGCCCGGGTCGGAGACGAAGCCCGGAGCAATGGGGGCGACCCCGCGCACCGGCTCGCCGCCAGGGAACGGGTCGACCAGGCTCTTCGAGTGCGACAGCCGGGTGGTCATCCGCAGGAACACCGGGGTGTCGTAGGCCTCGCTCAACTCGAAGGCGAACTGGGTGAACTCCCGCGCCTCCTGGGAGTCAGAGGGTTCCAGCATCGGCACCTTGGCTGCGATCGCGTAGTGCCGATTGTCCTGCTCGTTCTGCGAGGAGTGCATGTCGGGGTCGTCGGCGGTAATGATCACCAGCCCACCACGGACGCCCAGGTAGCTGGCCGTGAACAGCGGGTCGGCGGCCACGTTCACCCCGACGTGCTTCATGGTGACCAGCGCCCGTCCGCCGGCCAGCGAGGCGCCCACGCCCACTTCGAGGGCGACCTTCTCGTTCACCGACCACTCGGTGTAGACCTCGGGCTGGGTGGCCAGGGCCTCCAGGATCTCGGTGGACGGCGTACCCGGGTAGCCACAGCCGACCGCAACAGCGGCCTCCCAAGCCCCGAGCGCAACCGCTTCATTGCCTGACAGCATTCGCGTGCGCAAAACGGTGGATCCTCTCCATCTACTACGCCGCGTAGTTTAAGGGCCTAGCCAGGGGGCGTGCGGCCCCGATCTCGCGGTGCAGGCGAAGAGATTTCTACTCGTTGGCCGGCAGGATCTTGGCCATCACCAGTTCGTCCACCGGCAAGCCATCGACGATCAGCGAATGCCGTCGCACCCCTTCGGCGGCGTAGCCGCGCTTGGAGTACAGCCCGATCGCGGGCAGATTGTGGGCCATCACGGTGAGTTCGAGCCGGGTCACTCCGACTGTGGCCGCCCAGGCGTCGATGGCGGCCAGCAATTCACTGCCGATCCCCCGTCCGCGAGCTTCGGGCAGGAGGCCCATCACCACCACAGCCGAGTGCTTGTTGCGGCGATAAGCGCCACGCTCGGCGTGAGCGAAGCCGACCACCTTGTCACCTTCGGCAGCCACCAGGTAGCAGTCCTGCCGCAGCCGCAGGTTCGCCAGCCAGCCGGCGAAGCGGGCCACGTCCAGGCCGCGTTCGCCGGGTTCGAGCATCATGAACCGGGTCTCTTCGTCCAACAGATTCAGCATGCCCAGCACCGGCGCCGCGTCACTGAGTTCAGCGTCTCGAATGCGCAACTGGTCGACATGCCCAAAGATCATTGGCCAATAGTGACGGCTGGGCCGCGGCCACGTCCACCACGGCGGGGTCGTCGACGCGTCGGCAGGCATGGTGGGGCAGCACTTGCAGCACCTACACGATCAAAGAATCCGACACGCAGCCCGCACGGACGCCCGGAATCGTAGGCTGCGGCTGTGCCCAGCCCTGCGTCGCCGACTGAGCGCCGACCAACCCTCTGGCTCGTCGCCATCATTGGCGTGATCTCGCTCGTCTCAGTGTCGTTCAGCGGCCCGGCCTCCACCAGCAACTTTGCCGCGGTCTATGTGCCCGCTGACGGGTTCCGGCTGCGCTTGGTCGCCCCGGGCAACGCTCGCAGCATCGAGTGGGCACGGGGCACCGCCTCCGATCTCATCGCCGCAGGCCCGATTGCATCCTTGAACTGGCTGGTCAAGCAGAAGGGCGATCCCAGTTCGGCCCTGACCCGGCTGACCTCGACCTTCAGCGACGGGACGGGCGTCGTGCACCGCAGTGACGACTTCTTGATCGATGATGCTGACGGCCTTCGGACGGCCGTCGAGACCCAGGACAACGACAGCTACCGCATCTACACCCCGGCGCGTCTCGACCTCCCCAACGCCGTGGCTGCGGGTCGTCACTGGGTGTCCGACGGGCAGGCCGCCATCAGCCTGCGCGGATCCAAAGAGCAGGTCGGCGCCTATCACGCCGAGTTCTCCGCGAGTGCCCCGCAGAGCCACGACGAGGTGGTCCGCCGGTGTCTGCACATCACCATGACCCAGAACGTGAACGGCGTCGCCGAGCCTGCGATTACCCGTACCTGGTGCCCGGGGCTGGGCATCACCGCGGTGAGTGATGCCCAAGGCGCTGCGACGGCGTCCACTGACCCGCTGCGGGTCCCGCCTGCCGCGGCGACGTCGTTCGCGTGGAAGGACGCGGCCTCGCTCACCCTCAGCCAGCATGCGGTGGAGTCGACGGGTGCGAACGGCATGATCCTGCTGCCACAGATTCCGGCGGCACTGCTCGCCGATGACACTCTGGTCTCCGTGCAGGTGCCTGCGGGGCACATGATGGGCCTCGGTGTGGGCGGGCAAGAGGTGGGCATTCGGTGGCGCGCACGGCCCGGAGCGCGGACGACAGCCGTCGCCGGGTTCGGTGATCGGGTGGTGGCCGCCAACACCGAGCGCCAACTCGTCGCCTACGACGTGCAGGGCCAATGGCTGTGGCAGGCACCGCTGCCCGACCTCGTGGTCACGACTCCGGTCCGACTGGGTGACGCGGTGGTGGTGGCCGGGCTCGACGGCTCGGTGTCGGCCTACGCCTTGGTCGACGGTCAGAAGCTGTGGTCGAACCGCCTCACCGCGGAAGTGCGGCTGCCACCGAAGGTCGTCGGCGATCGGGTGGTGGTAGTTGATCAGACCGGTGCGGTGGCCTGTTTCGATACCAGCGGTGTCGAGCAGTGGTCTCAGCAGCTTGACCCCAGCAGCCGCTTCACTGTGACCTCCGGCGCCAACCCCGTTGTCGTAGTGAAGTCACGCACCAGCATTTGGGTGACCGCCTTTGCGTTGCGCGACGGGAGTCAGGCGTGGCGCGCCGAAGCCAGGCTCTCCGGCAGCCAACTGCTGGGCCTCGACGGGCAAGCGGTCCTCGTTGACCGCACCCAGTTACTCAGCCTCGACGCGGACACCGGCACCGTGCGGTGGGCCCGCAGTGGCGACACCGTGTACGACGCCGCCGGCGGGGTCGACCACCTCATGCTCCTCGGCCTCGACCGGGTCACCCTCCTGGACGGCGGCGGACGTCCGGTACAGAGCTGGGCGACTCCGGTAGGAGCCACCGAGAACAGCGCTGGGTCGATCGTGGTGGGTGCGAGCCAGCTCGCCGTCATCGGCCCCCACGGCGTCTTCCTGGGAGCAATCCGATGAAACAGGCCTGGACCGAGATCTACCAAGCAAGCCGCGACGTCCTGCGCATCACCTTTGTCGATCCCGTCCGCGACGGGCGCCCCCGACCTGACCAATGGCCGAGTGGGCTGCGCTCGGCGGCACTGATCAGCGGGATCCTGGCCGCTCTCCTCGTCTTCGTGGTCGCGATCTCGGGCTGGCTACGCTCCACCGACGTCCTGGTGCAGAACGCGAACGCAGTCGATGTGGTGGTGCCCGGCACGACCCTCCCGCTGTTGGTGGTCGCCACGCTGGTGGCTTTCGCGCTCGCGATGACCGCGGCCTTGCACGTGGTGTGGTGGGTGCGACTGTTTCTCCTGGTCGTCGGCGGAGCCACCATCTTCACCCTCGATGCCCCGGCGATGGTCACCCCGGTCGGGGTGGGCGTGGTCATCGTCGGCTTCGTGGTCCTGGTGGTCTTCACGCTGATTCGCTCGCGTCGGACCTACGCCTGGTGGGAACTCCCCGTGATGCTCGCCCTCACCGCCGCGATCTGCCTTCTGCCACTGACCGTTCTTCCGACCGCAGCTGCCAGTAGCGACTGGCGGGTCCAGGTGGCGACGACAGTCATCGACTCCTTGCAGCTGCTCATTCTTCCGATGATCATCGTGGCCGGTTTCGCCCCCGCGCAGGTGGTCATTACTGGTGCCGAAGCCATCGCGAACCGGCCGGTAAGCCGGGGCCTCTTCTGGACCGCTTTCGGGGTGGGCGTGATCGGACTGGGTTGGTCGGCCTACCAGAACGTCAACACCGCCGCCGAGCCGCTCACGCCCCAGGCGCTTCTGGCAACCACCGCCGTCGTCGTCGGGTGCGTCGGCGTGGGGGTCGTCCTGGTAAATCGAAGCCGACTTCGCATGCCGCCGCCGGCGGCTCTTCCGGTGGCCTGGAGCAACTGGGTGAACCCGGTGGCCGTCGCGATGGCGGCCGTCCTTCTCTTCTCCTGGGGATTCACCGCAATCACCATTCTGTTGCTGGTGACCGGGCACCCGGAGCTTGCCACAGCGCTCTCTACTGCTTTCCGGGACACGTGGACCAGCAACCTGGGCACGATCTGGCGGGGAGTGCTCGGCGTGGCCGCGCTGATCGGATCCTGGCGCCTTGCGGCGGCTCGACGCACCGCTGAGGCCGTCGTGCTGGGAGCCTTCGGCGTCCGCACCGCATTCGGGCTGCTCTCCTTGCTGCCCGGTCTGGACGCGTTGGCTCAGGCGCAGCCTTTGCTGATCGGCTACGCGGTCGCCGGTGTGGCGCTCGGGTTCACCCTCGTCCAGGTGCTGCGTCGGCGATTCGATCGCGGACGTGCCACCGGCGTCCTCACCGTTGTGCTGATCGCGGCTTTCTTCCCTTACCGGAATGCCTTGTCCGATCCGATCAGCGCGGTCTTGGCGGTGGCCCCCACTGCCATGCTGGTGGTCGGATTGGCCTGGCGCCTGGCGACCGAGGCGAACATCACCTACACCACCAGCCGCTCTTTTCCCCAGCCCACCCGAATCCTGTTGTTCTTGTCCAGCGGCCTCCTCGCCTTCGCGAGCATCACGATGGTCACCTTGACCCGCGGCCTCGGCACCGCTTTCGATACCTCCGCCTGGGGCGAGATGGGCGACATCTTCCTCGGCGAGCCCCTCTACTTGGCCGGGCTCATCGCCGCCTTCTGGCTGATGGTTCGGCCGCACGACCGGGGCGAAGTAGTCGAACAACTCAGCGCCGAGGCCTATGACCCGGCGGCAGCAGCGTCCGCAGACGCGGCGATGACCTGGACGCCGCCGGCAGCTGCACCGACACCGCCAACCGCGCCGCCACCCCCGTCACCGACACCGCCGACCGCGCCGCCGCCCCCGTCGCCGACAGGTCCGGCACCCAATTCCGCAGGGCCGACTTCCTGGTGGCCGCCGCCCCCACCTGGCCCGGTGGGTTAGGGAGCGAAACGTCCCCGGGTGAGTGACATTTCACCAGCGCGGTAATTCATGAGTCCTCTGACGGGGGACATTCTCCCAGGGATCATGTCCCCTTGCGGGGTGACCTTTGGGAAAGGCAGCAAAGGACCCGTGCGTACGCATTGCCAGCGCTTAATTCACTGCGGGAGTATTTCATCAGTCACCTCGAGACCCACACCTCGGGGCCCGCCAGTCCAGCAAACGAGGAGTCAATATGTCGCACCTGCCTGCCAAAGTCGTTGGGTTCGCTGTGTCGAACCAAGAGCGGGGTGCCACTGCGGTTGAGTACGGCATCATGGTCGCGCTCATCGCTGCGGTCATCATCACCGTCGTCACACTGCTGGGTGGCAACCTCAGCGGCATGTTCTCCCGCGTCGCCACGAAGGTCTAACCTCCGCCCC
>JAJTBJ010000153.1 GCA_021286985.1 Propionibacteriales bacterium
GGAGGAGCACGACATTCAGATGATCGTGGTTCCGGCGATCACCGACACCAGCGCCCAGCGCCTCGAGGTTCGCCCCGTTGCCGGCTTGCCGTTGGTGGACGTGGAGCGTCCGCAGGCGTTGGCCTCGGTCCGCTGGATCAAGCGGGCGTTCGACTCGGCCGGTGCTGCCCTGCTGCTGCTGCTCAGCGCCCCGGTGATGGCGGTCGTGGCGTTGGCGATCAAGCTCGAAGATGGCGGACCGGTGTTCTTCAAGCAGACCCGAGTGGGCCTGAAGGGCGAACTGTTCGAGTGCCTGAAGTTCCGCAGCATGGCGGTGGACGCCGAAGCGCGCCTGGCCGCGCTGGCTGCGTCCAACCAGGGCGCGGGCCCGCTGTTCAAGATGACCGATGATCCCCGGATCACCAAGGTCGGCAAGTTCATCCGTCGCTTCTCCATCGACGAGATCCCGCAGTTCTGGAACGCATTGATCGGCGACATGAGCTTGGTCGGGCCGCGTCCTGCGCTGCCGAGCGAGGTTGCCCGCTACGATGCGGATGCACGGCGTCGTCTCGACGTCCGGCCGGGCCTCACGGGCCTGTGGCAGGTGTCGGGTCGCTCCGACCTCTCCTGGGAAGACACCGTGCGGCTGGACATCTACTACGTCGACAACTGGTCAATGGTGCAAGACCTGATGATCTTGGCGAAGACCGCTCGCGCGGTCGCCCTCCCGTCAGGCGCGTACTGACCACCTGAGCCCTCGGTGGCGTCGGTCCCGATCCCCCGACCGACGCCACCGAGCCTTTCTGAGGTAGCTTTTCCACCATGCCATCACCCGCGTTGACCGAGCGCGCCCGCCTCGGCGCACGCATGGTGGTGGCCTTTGCGGTGCTGGCGATCAGCGCCGGTACCGCGATCACCCAGTACGCCCGAGTGATCGCCGCCGGTGGCAACGACCACCAGGCCGGCGACTGGCTGATCAGCTACCCCGGCGCCTTCGTCCGCCGAGGCCTGTTCGGTGAACTCCTGCTTGGACTCACCCCGCCCGGAGCGACGACGCTGTGGGTGTTGTTCGGCATTCAGGTGGCGTTGTACCTGCCCCTGTTCGGCTACGTGATCGACTACCTGTTCCGCAGCCGCTTCTCCTGGTCGGCGATCGCGCTGGCGTGCTCCCCGGCGGCGCTGCCCTTCATCGGCTGGGACCCGCTCGGCGGCTTCCGCAAGGAGATCCTCGGCTTCCTGGCGTTGGTGCTGTTGGCCTTCGCCCGACGGCGAATGAGCCGGTGGCTGCGTGGCCTGCTGCTGGTCGGTTCACTCGCCGCCTGGACGTTGGGGGTGTTCTCCTGGGAGTCCTTGGCCTTTCTGCTGCCCGGAGTCGGCTTCCTGTTGCTCGCCGACGACGCCATTCCGCTGCGGCGGCTGCTCGCCGCGGCCTACACCACCATCGGGGTGGTGGCGCTCGGCGCGTCCGTCGTCGCCCACGGGGATGTCGGCACTCCCGCGCGACTGTGCCAGAACGTCGTCGCTCACGGCCTGGGCAACAACTTGTGCACCGGTGCGATCGCCTGGATGGGCCGCGGGCTGGACGACAGTCTGCGCGCGGTCGGGCAGACTTTGCCGGTCTACAGCGGCTATCTGTTCATGCTCGTCCTCGCACTGCTGCCGATCGCGGTCAGTCCGTGGCTTCGGCGCTACTGGCCGTGGGCCTTGGCCGCCCTGGTGGGCGTGGCGCCGCTGTTCGTGCTCGGAATCGACTACGGCCGCTGGATCCACATCCTGGTGGTCGAGGTGATGATCTGCATCATGGCGAGCAACGTGGCCTTGATCGAGTCGAAGCTGTGGAACCCCCTGTCGGCGAGCTTGTTCATCACCATGTGGGGCATCCCGCACGCCGCCCCGACGCCGCCGCTGGTGGTGGGCTGGCCGTTCAAGGGGCTGCTGGCCACCGTGACCCAATGGCTGCAGGCCGGCTTCCTGGGACGGCCCTAGCGGCCACCGATCGGCCGTAGGCTTGGAGCCGCCCAGCACCGGCTGGGTCGGCGAAGGAGTGACACATGCGTAAACGCGCCCTGATCACCGGCGTGACCGGACAGGACGGCTCGTACCTGGCCGAATTCCTGTTGGCCAAGGGCTACGAGGTGCACGGCATCAAGCGGCGGGCGTCGCAGCTGAACACCCAACGCATCGACCACATCTACGAGGATCCGCACCAGCCCGATCCCCACCTGTTCCTGCACTACGGCGACCTCACCGACGCCACCTCGTTGACTCGGGTGATCGGCACCGTCCAGCCCGACGAGATCTACAACCTCGGCGCCCAGTCGCACGTGGCGGTGAGCTTCGAAGCCCCCGAGTACACCGCCGATGTGGACGCCCTCGGCACCCTGCGCCTGCTGGAGTCGGTGCGACTACTCGGCCTGACCGACAAGGTGCGCTTCTACCAGGCATCGACCTCCGAGCTGTACGGCCTGGTGGCCGAGACCCCGCAGACCGAACGCACCCCGTTCCATCCGCGCTCCCCCTACGGCGTGGCCAAGTTGTACGCCTACTGGATCACGGTGAACTACCGGGAGTCCTACGGCATGTATGCCTGCAACGGCATCCTGTTCAACCATGAGTCGCCGCGGCGCGGTGAGACCTTCGTCACCCGCAAGATCACCCGCGGGCTCGGCCGCGTGGTCACCGGCCTGGACGACTGCCTCTACCTGGGCAACCTGAACGCGCTGCGCGACTGGGGCCACGCCAAGGACTACGTCCGGCTGCAGTGGCTGATGCTCCAGCAGGAGGTGCCCACCGACTATGTGATCGCCACCGGCGAGCAGCATTCGGTGCGCCAGTTCGTCACCTGGGCGGCTGAGGCGATGGGCATCACCGTCCGATTCGAGGGCGCCGGGGTCGATGAGATCGGCGTGGTGGACGCGATTGCTGACGGCACCGAGACTGCGCTGCACGTCGGCCAGGTGATCGTCCGGGTCGACCCGCGCTACTTCCGTCCGGCCGAAGTGGAGACCCTGCTGGGCGATGCCTCCAAGGCAGCGGACGAGCTGGGCTGGGTGCCGCAGATCGGAGTCGCCGAGCTGGTGGCCGAGATGGCCGCAGCCGACCTGGACGAGGCCAAGCGCCTGGCGTTCCTCAAGCGCCACGGCTACCACGTGCCGCCGCAGGCGGCGCTGTGATGCGCCGGGTCTTCGTCGCCGGCCACCGAGGGATGGTGGGCTCGGCGATCGTCCGACTGCTCAGCACCGACCCCGAGGTCGAGCTGGTCACCGCCACCCGCAGCGAACTGGATCTGATCGACCAGGCCGCGGTGCGGGCGTTCTTCGCCGACCACCACATCGACGAGGTGTACCTGGCTGCGGCCAAGGTCGGTGGGATCGGGGCAAACAACACCTACCCGGCGGAGTTCCTCTACGAGAACCTGATGATCGAGGCCAACCTCATTCACGCCGCCCACACCAGTGGAGTGCAGCGGCTGATGTTCCTGGGCTCCAGCTGCATCTACCCCCGCCTTGCCGAGCAGCCGATGCGGGAGGACTCGCTGCTGACCGGTCCGCTGGAACTCACCAACGAGCCGTACGCGATCGCCAAGATTGCCGGGATCAAGCTCTGCGAGAGCTACCACCGCCAGTACGGACGCGACTACCGCTCGGTGATGCCGACCAATCTGTACGGCCCCGGAGACAACTTCCACCCGACCAACTCCCACGTGCTACCGGCGATGCTGCGCCGCTTCCACGAAGCGAAGCTCAGCGGCGCCGCTGAGGTGGTGATCTGGGGCACCGGGACGCCGCTGCGGGAGTTCCTCCATGTCGATGACATGGCCGCCGCCTCGGTGTATGTGGCCGGGCTTCCCGCCGAGCGGTACTGGACGCCGGAAACCGAGCGGCTGTCGCACCTCAACGTGGGCAGCGGCGCAGAGGTGAGCATCGCCGAGCTGGCCGCCCTGGTGGCCGAGGTGGTCGGCTACACCGGCCGGATCGTGCAAGACCCCACCAAGCCGGACGGCACCCCCCGCAAGCTGCTCGACACCTCCGCCCTGACCGCGCTGGGGTGGCAGGCCCGGATCGGCCTGCGCGAGGGCCTGGCCGAGACCTACGCCTGGTTCTTGGCCAACGTCGAGCAGTTGCGTCAGGCCTGAGGTTTCGACGAGCTCGCTTCGCTCGCGGCTCTACCCAAGGGTTGCGACGAGCTTCACCCACGAGTTTCGACACGCGGCTGCGCCGCAGCTCAACCAACAACGCCGCTGGTTGAGCTCGTCGAAACCAAGGCGCACCAGTGGGAGCCGTTCCGCTAGCGTTTCCTCATGCCGAAGATCGCGCCTTTTCATGCCATCCGCTATGCCGCCGGGACCGACCTGGACGCGGTGATCGCGCCGCCGTACGACGTGCTCTCGGCCGACGACGTGGCCGCCCTCGGCGCGCGCGACGTCCACAACATCGTGCATATCGATGTGCCGACCGGCGGTGATGATCGCTACGAAGTCGCGGCGGCCACCCTCGATCAGTGGCTGACCGATGGCGTGTTGGTGATCGATCCCGAGCCGAGTCTGACGATCTACCGGATGAGCTTCACCGATGCCACCGGCGCCGCCCGCACCATCACCGGCGTGCTGGCCGGCCTGGAGGTGGTCGATCTCGATGCCGGCGGCGTCCTGCCGCACGAGCGCACCACCCCCAAGGCGGTCACCGACCGCCTCGACCTGACCCGGGCCACCGCCACCAACCTCTCTCCGGTGTGGGGGCTGTCGCTGGCCGAGGGTCTCACCGCAGCGCTGGCCGAGCCGGGCGAGCCGCTGGGCGAACTGACCGTGGACGGCGTGCGGCACGCGGTCGAACGGATCACCGACCCGGCAAGGATCGCCGCCATCAGCGCCGTGATCGCCGCCGACGATGTGCTGATCGCCGACGGCCACCACCGCTACGCCATCTCCCGCAGCTACCGCGATGAGGTGCGCGCGGCCACCGGACGCAGCGACACCGACGCGGAGTACACGCTGTGCTTCATCAACGAGTTGGTCGCCGATCAGCTCAGCATCGAAGCGATCCACCGGGTCTATTCCGGGATCACCGCCGAGCACCTACGCGACGAGCTCGCCGCCAGTTTCGACCTCGAACCGGCCCCCTCCCCCACCCCGGCGATGCTGGCCGAAATGGTCGAGACCGGGCGGCTCGTCCTGCTCGCACCGGACGGCTCGGCCACCTGGCTCACGCCGAAGCCTGGGGTGTTCGACAACGTCCGGGCTCTCGATGGCGCCTACCTCGAACACGCCCTGGCGAACTCGACGGCCGAGGTGAGCTACCAACACGGTCTGGACGAGATGCTGCAACTGGTGGGCTCGGGCGCCGTCGGGGCCGGCATTCTGATCCGGCCGACCTCGCTGGCCGAGATCCAGCGGACGGCTCGCGAAGGCCTGCTGATGCCACCCAAGTCGACCTTCTTCACACCGAAGCTGCGTACCGGGTTGGTGGTCCGTCCGACCGCCTCTCTCGACTGAGCCGGCGAGGGGGTAACCCCTTGCTCGCGGTGGTGGAACCACACCGGTCTGGCACCATTGCTTTCAGGAGTGAGGAGCTTTCCGCAATCTCATTTGCCATCTGCCCAGCGGGCGTCGGGACGTCGTCTCGGCGCCCGCTCGCGGTCTGTGAGCGAAGCGATCGGCCGCCCCACGGTACCCCCGATTCACGGCACTTTGTGTGCATAACCCCTTGATAAGACAAATACGGGGGTGGGCATAATCTCGGACAAAATCTAGCCAACGCCGTCCAACTGGCCCCACAATCTGTACCCTGTGCCTGTTCCATCCAGTGTCGAGGAGTGACATGTCGCGTATCGCGAGCGCGGAGTTCCGCAGC
>JAJTBJ010000154.1 GCA_021286985.1 Propionibacteriales bacterium
TGCGGCGATAGCCGACGAAGTCGAACTCGGCGTGCGGCTCGCGGCGCACCTCGACCCATTCGGTCGCATCAATCGCGGGGAACACCACCGCGCCCTCGGCATCAGCGTGCACCTCGGTGAGGTCGAGATCGGTGAGGTAGGGCCAGGCCTGGGAGTAGATCGTGCCGCCGCCGGCGACGTAGATCTCCTCCTCATCGAGCTCGGACGCCAGCGCCAGCGCGGTCTCCAGCGAGGTGACCGCGAAGCCGGTGGCTCGATCATCGGTGGGCAGGGTCACCGATTCAGGATCGGAGGTGACCACGATGGTGGCCCGACCCGGCAGCCAACGTCCAATGGCGGCAAAGGTGCGCCGTCCCATGATCATCGGATGACCGAGGGTGACCCGCTTGTAGCGAGCCCAGTCTTCGGCGAACTCGAACGGTTGGCGTTCACCGTCGCCGAGGACGCCGTTGGCGGCGACGATGGCGATGGCGATGATCCGGGCGGTCATACCGAGATCGGGGCTTTGATTCCGGGATGCGGGTCGTAGTCGACCACTTCGATGTCGGCCAGTTCGACCGCATCGATGTCGGTGATGGCCGGGTTCAGCACCAGCTTCGGCAGCGGACGCGGCTCGCGGGTCAGCTGCAGCCGGGCCTGGTCGAGATGGTTGAGGTAGAGGTGGGTGTCGCCGAGGGTATGGACGAAGTCGCCCACCTCCAGGTCGGTCAGCTGGGCCACCAGGTGGGTCAGCAGCGCGTAGGAGGCGATGTTGAACGGCACCCCGAGGAAGACGTCCGCCGAGCGCTGGTAGAGCTGGCAACTGAGCTTGCCGTCGGCCACATAGAACTGGAAGAAGGCGTGGCATGGCGGCAGCGCCATCTCCGACAGCTGTCCGACGTTCCAGGCGCTGACGATGTGGCGGCGGGAGTCGGGGTTGTTCTTGATCGACTCGATGACGGTCTTGATCTGGTCGACGTGGCCACCGTCCGGGGTGGGCCACGAGCGCCACTGATACCCGTAGATCGGCCCCAGCTCACCGTTGGCGTCGGCCCATTCGTCCCAGATGGTGATGTTGTTCTCGTGTAGCCAGGCGAGGTTGGTCGAGCCGCGCAGGAACCACAGCAGCTCACCGAAGATCGAGCGGGTGTGCAGCTTCTTGGTGGTCAGCAGCGGGAACCCTTCAGCGAGGTTGAACCTCATCTGATGACCGAACACGCTGAGCGTGCCGGTGCCGGTGCGGTCGGACTTCTCCACACCTTCAGTGAGCACCCGGTCGAGCAGTTCGAGGTATTGCTTCATCGCTTCCTCAGATACTTCTTCAGCAACGGGACGATCTTACGGACGGCCTGGCCGCGGTGGCTGATGGCGTCCTTCACTTCGGGCAAGAGTTCGCCGTTGGTCTTGGCGTAGCCGTCGGCGATGAAGATCGGGTCGTAGCCGAAGCCGTTCTTGCCGCGCGGGGTCAGCACCAGGCGTCCGTTCATCACCCCGCGGACCAGATGCTGCGTGCCGTCGGGGGCGACCATCGCCATCGCGCAGACGAAGCGGGCGGTGCGGTCTTCCTCGCGGGTGTCGTGGAGTTGCGCCAGCAGCAGTTTGAGATTGGACGCGTCGGTGGCGTCCGGCCCGGACCAGCGGGCCGAACGGACGCCAGGCATCCGGTTGAGCAGGTCGACCTCCAACCCGGAATCATCAGCCACCGCGATGCAGCCGGTGGCCGCCACCGCAGCCTTGGCCTTGATCAGCGCGTTGCCTTCGAAGGTCTTCTCCGTCTCGGCCGGCTCGGGGTAGGCCGGGAACTCGTCGAGGCCCTTCACTTCGGCGTCCACCCCTGAGGCAGCCAGGACGCGGTGCAGCTCGGCGGCCTTCTTGGCGTTGTGGGTGGCCACCACGATCACGGTCATCGGCCCAGGGCCTCGTTCTGCTTGGCGGTGAGAGTGACGCAACCGGCCAAGCCGAGGTCGAGCAGTTCGTCGAGCACTGCCCGGCTGAACGGCTCACCTTCCGCGGTGCCCTGGACTTCGATCAGCCGACCGTCGCCAGTGGCGACGACGTTCAGGTCGACCTCCGCGCGGGAGTCTTCGGAGTAGGCCAGATCGAGCATCGGGATGCCGTCGATCACCCCGACCGACACCGCGGCAACCGAGCCGATCAACGGCTCGCCGGCCAGCGAGCCGCGCTCGCGCAGCCAGGCCACCGCATCAACCAATGCCACGTAGGCGCCGGTGATCGCAGCGGTACGGGTGCCACCGTCGGCCTGCAGGACGTCGCAGTCGAGCACGATGGTGTTCTCGCCGAGGGCGGCGTAGTCGATCACGGCCCGCAGCGAACGTCCGATCAGGCGGCTGATCTCGTGGGTGCGTCCGCCGATGCGGCCCTTCACCGACTCCCGATCGCCGCGGGTATGGGTGGCTCGCGGCAGCATCGCGTACTCGGCGGTGACCCAGCCCAGGCCGCTGCCCTTGCGCCAGCGCGGCACCCCCTCGGTGACCGACGCGGCGATCAGTACTCGGGTGGCGCCGAATTCGACCAGAACCGAGCCTTCAGCATGGTCGAGCCACTTGCGGGTGATCCGCACCTCTCGCAGTTGAGAAGGGTCTCGACCATCAATGCGGGTGCCTGCCATGGGGCAACCATATCGGCTGGCACCGGCGCTCTTTGCCCGTTCGCTAGGTAGTCTTTTGGTGTCCAGGGATTTGCGTTCGTATACCCTGGGGGGTATCTTTGATACCAACAGAACGTAAGGAGAACCCACTATGTGCAGTCCCGTCCGTTGTCGTCAGTGCGGCAAGACCACCTGGTCTGGCTGTGGCCAGCACGTCGCCATGGTCAAGAGCATGGTTCCCGCCGATCAGTGGTGCGGCGGCCACGGCTCGACCGGCACCCAGCGTTCCGGCGGGTTCTTCGGCCGGTGAGGTTCGCCCCCGCGCTGGCCACATTGGCTGCCGTCGCCGCGCTGCTGAGCGGGTGCTCTTCCTCTCCCTTGAGCCCCACCTCAGGTCCGACCGCGGCGGCGGTGCCGGCCAACGGCACCTCGCTGGCACCGGCTGATTTCGCCGGCGCCGTGAAGCTGCCGAACACGGTCCTGGTGGACGTTCGCACTCCGGCCGAGTTCGCCTCCGGGCACCTGGCCGGCGCGATCAACATCGACGTCGAGGCGGCGGACTTCGCCAGCAAGGCCCAGGCCCTCGACACGACCAAGACCTACGCGGTGTACTGCCGCTCGGGTAACCGGTCGAAGACCGCGATGTCGATGATGGTGCAGCTCGGCCTCAGCCCGGTCTATGACCTGGCCGGCGGCATCAACAACTGGAAGTCAGCCGGCGGCGAAGTCGTCAACTGATCCCCCAAACCCCGGCGAGAGCCCCCAGCCTCAGGCTGGGGGCTCTTCTGGTGTGACAACCTCACCGGCTCAGGAAACCAAGCTCAACCTCTTGGGTGAGACGGCCAGACGAACGGTTTGGCCCCAGCCCGGACGCAGGCGGTCGACCTCCATCCCGTCGCCGAAGGCCACCAGCGAGTCCGACTGAACCACAACCTCGAGCTCCTCACCCACGCTCAGCCCACCGGCCGTCAGCGAGGTTCCCGAGAAGGGCGAGGGCCACGCCTCACGGACGAACCACGCCAGCTCCGCAGACTCCTGATGCGGAAGCGGAACCGTGACGTCGACGCGCTCACGGGCGATCGAGGCCGCCCAGCCTGTCGCCCCCGTACCGGAAGCCACCACCAGACCTGAGGACGACTGACTCTCACTGCGGCCGTCCATCAGTTGCAGGCGATAGCGCGAGGACTGATGTCCGATGTCGCCGAGGTAGATGTCGTTCAAAGCGTCCAATACCTCGCCATCATCGACACTGGCCCGCACCATCGCCCGCTCCTGCATCCCGACGCGTCCGGCGACGACGTCGATCAGCAGTTGGGCGAGCCCCTCGGTGCGGGGATGGACCAGGACCCCGGCATTGCGGCCGGGCTCCGGATCCACCCCCACCACCGGTTGGCCGTCGAGGTACTTCGCGACATTGGCAACGAGTCCATCCGGGCCGACCGCCACCACCACATCCTCCGGTTCGAAGGCGAAGCGATGCAGGTCGCCACGCTCGACGAAGGCTCGTCGATGGTCAGGATCGATCGCAGACCCGGCGTCCGCGAGCGCCTGCTGAAGCGCATCATGTCGCGCCTGCACCTCAGCAAGACCGCGCCCACGGCTACGCAGAAAGAACTCAACCTGTCCGCGAGTTCCGTGCCGATCGACCAACACCTCCAACTCACTGGCCCGATGGGCCACCACGATGCGCGGCGCGAGACTCATCTCATGCCTGCCTTCCCGTCAGAGCGACCAGAGCGCCGGTGACCACATCAGGGGTCAGCGTCAGCTGGTTGATCGCCGGCAGATTCCCGGCCAGTTCACGCAGCGCCAAGACACGCAACACCTCGACCGGCAGATCGGCCACGGCAGCCAGCTTGGCACGCTCAGCCGCCCCACAAGCCTCCCCCTCCAGACGGATGGCGGCCGCGGTCGCGGTGGCGGTGACTTCATTCCGCTCGGCCTCGGCGCGAGCCTGAATCAATGCCGCAGCCGCCGACTCCGCAGCTCGCGCCTGGGCGTTCGCGCCCTCCTGGGTCACCAACTGAGCCTCACGCGAAGCCAGCTCGATCCGGTTGGCCAACTCGTTCTCCGCGATCGCGCGTTCCCGCTCCACAGCGAGGGCCCGCCGCTCATACGTCGAGCGATCTGCTTCTGCCTGGGCCGCTTCGCGGGCCGGCGTCTGCAAGGCGCGCTCCAGATCGGCATCGGCTCGCACTGATCGCACTCGAGCCCCCAGCACCTCGATTCCGACCGCAGCCACTCGCGCGTCCTCACTCAGCGCCTGCCCGATCCGTTTCGACAGCGGACCGGTCGGTGCCGAGACCGCCTCCCGCAGCGTCGCCTCCGCCAGTGCGTCCATGACATGCCCCGCAGCCAGTTCGCTCAACAACTGCGCCACCTGTTCCAGTGGCGCTGCCGTCCACCGCCCAGTGCGCAGGTCGATGCCGAAGTCCAGGCGCGCGGCGGCCACATCAGGGCGGTCGAAGCGGTAGCTCAGCGTCACTTGCGCGGTGACCTGCTGGAGATCGGTGGTGCGGGCGTGGGCGACCAGCGGCAGCTCCCGGTCGTCGACCGGAACCTCCGACAGCACGGTGTCGAGCTCGCGGAACCAGAACGCCAGACCGCGACCCGAACGCCGCACCCGACCCTGCCGCAGCTGGATCACCTGAGCGGTCTGGGCGGCCCTCAGATGACGAACGAAGGGATAAGTGGTGATGGTAGCCATGGCGACCTCCTTAGTTTTGGTACACCTGACGATAATCACTCCTGCTGGTTATTGTCAAAGTGACGAGATATGCTGCCGGTATGCGCTACCCCGCCTTCGGAGTCACCGTCGACCTGGTCACGTTCACCCTGCGCGAAGGACGCCTGCAGGTGTTGTTGATCACTCGTGGCGAAGCACCTTCTCGCGGCGACCTCGCGCTGCCCGGAGGGTTCGTCCACCCTGACGAAGACTTGGACGCGGCGGCCGCGCGCGAACTGCGAGAAGAGACCGGCCTGCACCACCTGGAGGCCCATCAGGAGCAGTTACGCACCTACGGCGCTCCTCATCGGGACCCGCGCCAGCGGGTGGTGTCCGTCGCCTATTTGGTGATGGCGCCCGACCTCCCCGATCCGCGCGCCGGCACGGACGCGGCCCACGCGGCCTGGGTGCCCATTGAGGAGGCCC
>JAJTBJ010000155.1 GCA_021286985.1 Propionibacteriales bacterium
TCCACCCACGCGCGCTGGTTGAGGAGCCGCGCCAGCCGCGTCTCGAAACCCCCGCGCCCGCGACGTAGGTTTCGACAGGGCTCAACCAACGTCCAACCCCCGCGCCCACGACGTAAGTTTCGACAGGGCTCAACCAACGTATGGGGATGGTTTCGACGGGCCCAACCAACGTCGAACGGGTTCGACAGGGCTCAGTTGAAGCCCAGCGGCACCAGGTTCATCAACGTGAACGCCAGCACGGCCACCGCAGTGAGGATCACCGGGATCAACACCGAGCGCGCCCCGCCGGCGAGCGCCCGGCGGGCGAAATGCACCACCGGCCACAGCGGGAGAGCGAAAACCAGCAAGGCCGGCACGGTGGCGAGCAATGCAGCAGGCAGCGGGGGGCGAACCGATCCCCCCACCTCGTAGCCGAGCAGGCTGATCAGACCCTCACCGACCAAGAAGGCAGCGAAGAAAGCGGGGATCAGCCCCAACGATGACAACCACGCACCCACCACGGACTTCCGGGTGGACAACACGATCTCGTCCATAGCTCCATTGTCCTCCCGAAAAGTTCCGTGCGGGAGGTCGCCCTACAGCTGCCGGGCCCAGTCGACGATCGCCGGGTCGGCGAGCGAGCTGACCACCAGGTCCGGCTCGAATCCGACCTGAGGCATCGTCGGGACGCCCACCACCCGCAGGCCGGCGGCCTTGGCGGCGTCCACCCCGACGAGTGAGTCTTCGAAGGCCACCGCCTGCGACGGCCGGACGCCCAGTAACGCGCACGCACGCACATAGAGATCGGGAGCCGGTTTGCCGTGCAGGACGTCCTCTGCGGCCACGATCACCGGCAGCACGTCGATCAGCCCCGCGCAGCCCAAGGCCAGGTCGACCAAGTGGCGCGCCGAGTTGCTCACCACCGCCAACGGCAGCCGTCCGGCGAGGTCACCGACGAGCTCCACCGCTCCCGGCATCGGCTCGGCCCGAGCGGCGATCACGTCCGCGACGGTGGCGGTCAGCTCGGCCTTGAGTTCGGCCTCCGAACCGGGACGCCCGAACCACGTCGCCATCGCCGCGACGGTGAAATCGATCGAGGTGCCGATCAGCTGCCGCTTGAGCTCTTCGGTGTAGTCAAGGCCGTGCCGCGCGAAGACCGCACTCTCGGCAATGGTCCACGACGACTCGGTCTCGACCAGCAGCCCGTCACAGTCAAACGCGATCGCCGCCGGACGCCCCAGCACCGCCGTCACGACGGGTTCCGCTGCTGCCACCAGGCCAGCAGTTCAGCGCGGGCGCGCTCGGGACCCAGCGGGCCGTCCTCCAGGCGACGCTCCATCAAGAACTTGTAGGCCGCCCCGACTTCGCGTCCCTCGCCGATGCCGAGCAACTCCATGATCTGGGTGCCGTCCAGGTCGGGACGGATCGCGTCCAACTCCTCCTGGGCGCTCAACTCGTCGATGCGCCACTCCAACTCCTCGTACGCCCGGCGAAGGCGCTCCGCCTTGCGCTGGTTGCGGGTGGTGCAGTCTGCGCGGGTCAGGATGTGCAGGTGCTCCAACTCCACCCCGGCATCACGGACGTAGCGGCGCACCGCCGAGTCGGTCCAGTGGCCTTCGCCGTAGCCGTGGAACCGTAGGTGTAGTTCCACCAGCGTGCTGACCGCCTTGATCTCCTCGTTGGAGAAGTGCAGCGCCTGCATCCGCTTGCGGGTGAGCTTGGCGCCCACCACGTCGTGATGGTGGAAGGACACCTTGCCGCCCGCCTCGAAGCGACGGGTGGCCGGCTTGCCGATGTCGTGGAAGAGCGCGGCCAGCCGATTGATCAGATCCGGCTCGTGCCCGCGAGCGCGCTCCAGCTCGATGGCTTGCTCGATCACCGTCAGCGTGTGTTGGTACACATCCTTGTGGTGGTTGTGCTCGTCGCGCTCCATCCGCAGCGCGGGCAACTCCGGCAGCACCAGGTCGGCCAGCCCGGTCTCCACCAGCAGATCCAGGCCGGTCCGCGGATCGTCGCTGAGCATCAGCTTCACCAGTTCGTCGCGAATCCGCTCGGCCGAGATGATCTCGATCCGGGAGGCGTCCGCCTTCATCGCCGCCACCACGTCCGGCGCAGGACGGAAGCTCAGCTGGGACGCGAAGCGGGCCGCCCGCATCATCCGCAATGGGTCGTCGGAGAACGAGATCTCCGGCGCCGACGGCGTCCGCAAGATCATCGCGTCCAGGTCGCCAAGCCCGCCGAACGGATCGAGCAGCTCACCGGTGT
Organism: Propionibacteriales bacterium; assembly: GCA_021286985.1. Taxonomy (GTDB): domain Bacteria; phylum Actinomycetota; class Actinomycetes; order Propionibacteriales; family Propionibacteriaceae; genus Propionicimonas. The sequence goes on from JAJTBJ010000155.1 coordinate 2,245, forward strand.
GCACGTCCAAGGCCATGGCGTTCACGGTGAAGTCCCGTCGTACGAGATCGCCACCGAGGTGATCGCCGAACTCGACGATCGGCTTGCGTGACTCGGGGTCGTACGCGTCGGCGCGGAAGGTGGTGATCTCCACCAGCCAGGAGGAACCGTCGGATTCGGTGATCCGGCAGGCGATCGTTCCGAACGCCCTGCCCACGTCCCACACCGCGTGGGTGAAGCGGCGCACCACCTCTTCGATCTGATCGGGACGGGCGGAGGTGGTGTAGTCCAGGTCGGTTGTGGCCCGACCGAGCAGCGCATCGCGAACCGATCCGCCGACCAGGTACAGCTCGTATCCGGCTTCGCCGAACGCCTGGGTCAGGCCGGTGAGCTGGGGACCAGGGGACAGCAGGTGGTCCAGGGCGGCGCGCTGGTCGGATGAAATGCTCGACACGACCAGCCAGTCTACCGGCGTCCCCTTCGGGTCGGGCTCGCCACGGGTGGCGGCACACCTGCCCGTGTTGGTCGTGCCGGGTCGGTCGCGGGCGGGGCGTGCCGACTCAGCCCCTACCATGGAGCGGTGAGGAATGGCGCTTCGTGGGCCCGACGGCTGACTCGTGGCCTGGCTGTGGCCGCGGCCGTCGTCATCGCCTTCACCCAACTCGCTCCCGGGCCCTCACGTGCGGCCGACAGCGTCCAACTCAGCCTGGTGATGACGTCGCTGTCGACCACCGGCACCAAGCCCGACGACCGGGTGAGCCTCAAGCTGACCGTCACCAACACCGGCACGATTCCGGCTTACGGTGTCGTCGCGCACTTGTGGCGCTCCCGCGACGCGATTCGCGATCAGGCGAGCCTGCTTTCGGTCGCCGACGGCGGCGCCACCTTGGGTGGTTGGTCGCAAGGCACCGGCAGCTATCTGCTGATCACCAACTCCACCACGGCCTTCCAGCCGGGCGCGACCAGGAGTTTCACGCTCAGCGCCACCCTCAAGCAGCTCGGTTTCGACACGCGCGCGGCCGCGTACGCCTTCGGCGCCGATGTGGTGGCCACGGCCGACCAGAGCAGCAACAACAGCGTCGTTGCCAAGGCGCGCACCCTGCTTTCGCTGCCGGGGAAGGCCGCCGTCCCGATCACGTCGATCGTGGTGCTGACTGCTGCCCCGACCAAGGGCGTCAACGGCATCTTCACCAGCGACCAGTTGGCGACCGAACTGACCGGACGGCTCAGCGACCTGCTGGACGCCGCCGAGGACGGCGACGTGAGCTGGCTGATCGATCCGGCCCTTCTGGACGAGGTCATCGATCAAGCGGACGGCTACCAAGTGCTGACCGGAAAGAAGCTGACCCCCGGCACCGGTCAGCAGGTCGCCACCGACTGGCTTGCTCGGTTCAACCGACTCGACCGCAGCCGGGGTGCCCGCACCCTTTTCGCCTCGCCCGACATCGCAAGCTCCTCGGCTCACCATCTCAGCGACATCTTCACCTGGTCGAAAGGCGCCAGTGCCGCAGTGCCCGGCATCAGCGAGCTTCCCCTGGTGGTTGTCCCCGGAAACGTCACCAGTGACGAGCTCGCCTTCGTCTCCGCCGCCGGTGCTCAGGCGGTGCTGGCCACCAACGCCCGGCTCGCCGGCGCCGTTCAGTCGACCGCCACGTCGCTCCCGCTCCTCGCCGCGCAGTCGGTGAAGCCCTCCACCGACCCCCAGGCCGACGCGGCCCTCCAGCAGCGCCAACTGATGCTGGCCCAGACCGCGATCAGCGGCGCGGCGGGTCAGGTTCGGCTGCTGACCACGCCCGAAGCGGTCGGCCTGGACGCCGAGACGCGTCCGGGGTGGTCGACGAGGCGAAGCGTGACCGAGACCCTCGAGACTGGAGCGTCACGGGCCGCCGAGCTGAGTGCCGTCAAGCCGGTCCGGCTCACCGAAGACCAATTCGCGCTGCGCGAACGGGTGGGGGCCGACTTCGACTCCTACCTCGACCTCGTCCCCGGCTCGACCTTCGTGTCGCAGCGTGAGGCGGCCGCCCTTCGCAGCATCTCGACCGCCTGGGTCACCGACGCTGCGGCCGGCGACGCCTTCGCCTCCGGGATGGCCGGCGTGATCGGACGCGACGCCATCGGTTCCCGCATCCGGCTCGACATCAGCTCCCGGTTGGTGATGTCGGCGCGCAGCAATCAGTTCCCGGTGACGATCACCAACCAGGCCTTCGAACCGGTCTCGGTGCGCGTGGTCGTCACGTCGAACAACCCGCAGCGCCTCAGCATCGCCCCCTCCGAGGTGGTGACGGTCGAACCCGGCCAGAGCCAAACGGTGAACATCCGCCCCGAGGCCACCGGCAACGGCGTGATTTCGGCCCGCGCCCACATCACCACCGCCTCGGGACGGCGGGTCGGCGTGGATCATCGTGGCCGTTTCGGGTGTCGTCCTGGTGGGTGCGACCGCCTGGCGAATCCGTCAGGTTCGCCGCCGTGATCGCGCCGCTGCCCCGGCCGAAGAGATCGCGGAGGAAGCATGAGTTCCAGCCCGGCCGGCGTCGACCAGGCCGAACTCCCCGATCCCGGTGCACGGGGACGCCGGCTGCTCAGCGCCACCGCGCTGATGGCTTCCGGAACCGCGATCTCCCGCGTGCTCGGACTGGTTCGCGCCGTCCTGATCGCGTTCATTCTGGGAAATGCGACCCTGCGCGCCAACGTGCTCAACCTCGCTCTGACCGTGCCCAGCTCGCTCTACCTGCTGTTGGCCGGCGGCACCTTGAACAACGTGCTGGTGCCGCAGATCATCCGCGCGGTCAAGCACGATCACGACGGGGGCAAGGCGTTCGTCGACCGGATCATGACCGGCTTCATTCTGATTCTGGGCGCCCTCACCGTGGTCTTCACCGTTGGTGCGCCGCTGGTGATGAGCATCTACACCAAGGACATCTGGCGAGCCGACGCGATGGCCGAGCAGTGGCGATCGCTGCTGCTGATGAGCTACCTGACGATGCCGCAGATCTTCTTCTACGGCGTGTTCTTCCTGATCGGTCAGGTGTTGAACGCGCGAGAGAAGTACGGGCCGATGATGTGGGCGCCGATCCTGAACAACATCGTCTCGATCGCCACCCTCGGCCTCTACCTGGTGGTGTGGGGGGCCCAGACCAGCAAGGACGCCGCGTTCACCGACCAGCAGGTGTGGATGCTGGGCGTCGGCTCGAGCCTGGGCATCGTGGCGCAGACGCTGCTGCTGATCCCCTACCTCCGCCAGGCCGGATTCACCTATCGTCCCCGGTTCGACCTCAAAGGCACCGGCCTCGGCCAGACCTTCCACGTCGCCAAATGGATGGTCGGCTACGTCGGTCTCACCTCGCTCGCCCAGGTCGTGGTGACCAATCTCGCCTCGGGCGGGCTTTCCACCGGCGGGGATCTGGGCGGCGGCATCAACGCCTACGGCAACGCGTATCTGATCTGGGTGCTGCCGCACT
>JAJTBJ010000156.1 GCA_021286985.1 Propionibacteriales bacterium
ACGTCTACGTGCTGACCAAGGAGGAGGGTGGCCGTCACAAGCCGTTCTTCACCAACTACAGCCCGCAGTTCTACTTCCGCACCACCGACGTGACTGGTGTGGTGAGCCTTCCCGATGGCACCGACATGGTGATGCCTGGTGACACCACCGACATGACCGTTCACCTGAACAAGTCGATCGCTATGGAAGACGGACTGAAGTTCGCCATCCGCGAAGGTGGCCGCACCGTCGGCGCCGGTCGTGTGACCAAGATCCTGAAGTGACCTTGGCCTAAGGCTGAAACAGCGCCGGTCCCCTTTGGGGGCCGGCGCTGTTGCGTTGTTCGGGTCTGACGAGCTGGCTCAGACCTCGATCGTCAGTTCCGCACGACGTGGGGGATTGGCGCCAGCCCGCGACACTGTGATCGCCGCACAAGCCAGCGCGCGATCCACCGCGGCGGCCAGGTGGTCGAAATGGGCAAAGCGCAGGCGCTCGCGTGCGTCCGGTCCGCCGAGATAGCCGCCATCCAGGAGGCCGGAGATCAGACCGGCCATGAACGAGTCGCCCGCGCCAACCGTGTCGACCACCGGGGCCGGCAAGGGACGGCGATCGCTCAAGTCGCCGCCCACCAAGATCAGGGCGTCCTCGCCGCCGCGGGTCACTGCAACCAAGGCCGGACCAAGCAGCGCCCAATCGGCGAGCACTTGGGGAAGCGGCTTGCCGGGGTACAACCACTCGAGGTCTTCCTCGGAGGCCTTGACCACATCAGAAAGGCCGACGAGGCGCTCGATCACCGGGCGGGCCTCAGCGGGACTGCCCATCAACGATGGGCGCACGTTGGGATCGTAGGACACCGTCGAATGCTCCCTGGCCGAGGCCATCGCGGCGGCCACACCGGTGGCGCCAGGGGTGAGGGTGGCCGCGATCGATCCGGTGTGGAAGTGCCCGCCGACGGCAGGCAGCAGGCTTGTCGGGTCAAGGCGCCAGTCAAGATCGAACTCATAGCTGGCGACACCAGCGGCGTCCAATCGGGCGGTGGCCGTAGGCGTACGGACGGCCCTATCGCTGCCGGCAACCATGGCCACACCTTCGGCGGCCAGCGCGTCGGCGATTCGGCGTCCGCGGGGGTCAGTGCCGATGTGGGTGGCCAGGCGCGTCGGGTGATCGAGGCGGGCGAGGCCGATCGCCACATTGGCCGGACTGCCGCCGATGTGCTCAGCGGTGTTCCCGGAGGCGGGGATGACGATGTCGATGAGCGCTTCGCCGACGACGGTGACGGTGGACTGCATGCCCGACACTCTAGAGCGGCAACACGCACCCAGTCAGGGAAGCCGCGCTTTCGATCACGCTGTCGCCGACCCCGTCCACCCGAGTACCGGCAGGCAAGGGGACGGGGCCGGCCGCGCCGGACAGCCCGCCATGCCTCACCGGCCCGTAGTAGGGCGCAGGATCGATCGCGGTCGCGGCCAGCAGGACCGGTTGGGCGCCGTCGGCGGGGGACTGGATCCACCGCAGCGTCTGGGCCACCCACGTGATCGGGGCCGGCGGCCCATTGGTGGCGAAGATGTCTGTCTGTGACCAGCCGGGATGCGCAGCAGCGGCGCTGACCGGCGAACCTACCGATGCCGCGCGTCGGCGCAACTCCTGGGCGAAGACCACGGCGGCGAGCTTGGAGTCGGAGTAGGACGTGACCGTGGACCCGGTCGGTCTGCCCAGACTGGGGGTGATTCGCCCCCGGGTGGCCATCATCGAACCCAGCATCACTACCCGTCCGGAACCGGCGACCAGCGCCGGCCACAGCTGGCAGGTGAGGGCGTAGGCGCCGAGGAAGTTGACTCCCACCTGCAGATCGAAACCGTCGGTGGTGACATCGTTGGCGTCGGCGCTGGACAGTCCGGCGTTGTTGATCAGGAGGTGCAGACCGGTACTGCCGACGCGTTCGACGAACTCAGTGATGCTCTGTAGTGACCCGAGTTCGAGCTCCTCGACGCTGAGCTGCGCGGTGGGATTGCCGGCGAGGATGGCCTCGGCCACTGCGCGCCCCTTGGCCGGGTTGCGGACGGCCAGAATCACTGCAGCACCGGCGTGGGCCAGGGCAGTGGCAGTGGCTCGACCGATGCCGGCGCTGGCGCCGGTGACAACAGCTCGGGTACCACTCAGATCCGGAAGCCGTAGTGGCGGCAGACGGTCAGCGATCCGTGAGTCAGGCATAGCAGGAGCTTACGCAGCCTCAGCGCCCGTGGGGACGGTGAAATTGCTCAGCAGGGCGTGACCGATCAGCCCTGGCGCTTCTGAATTGCCGCCCACTCATCACGCAGGCCCACCGTGCGGTGGAAGAGTCCTGACTGGTCGAGATCGGCTGCGAAGTAGCCCAAGCGCTCGAACTGCACCACCTGGCCAGGGGTGACCTCGGCCAGGGCGGCCTCGACTTTGCAGCCGGCGAGCACCTGGCGCGAGGTCGGGTTGAGGTCGTCCAGTGCTTCGCCGGTGGCGTCGCCGGGAACCGGGGCGGTGAACAGCCGCTCGTACAGCGCGACCTCCACCTCGATCGCGTGCGGGGCCGACACCCAATGCATCGTCGACTTCACCTTGCGACCATCGGGGGCGTCGCCGCCCCGAGTGGCCGGATCATAGGTGGCGTGGACGCAGGTGACGTTGCCGACGGCATCGTGTTCGACGCTGGTGGCGGTGATCAGGTAGGCGCCGCGCAGGCGTACCTCACGTCCGATCGACAGCCGGAAGAACTTGGGCGGCGGCACCTCGGCGAAGTCGTCAGTTTCGATGAACAGCTCTCCGGAGAACGACACCAGGCGGGTGCCGTCGGCGGGGTTCTCCGGGTTGTTGCCCACTTCGAACTTCTCGGTGACCGGGCTGCCGTCGGCGTCAGTCGGCCAGTTGTCGATGACCACCCGCAGCGGCCGGAGGACGGCCATCCGTCGCTGGGCCGTCTGATTCAACTCCCGCCGGACGTAGGCCTCCAGCGCTTCGATGTTCTGGCGGCTATTGGTGCGGGTGGTGCCGACCTCGGTGCAGAAGGCCCGCAGGGCGGCGGCGGGGTAGCCGCGCCGGCGCAGACCGCGCAGGGTGGGCATGCGGGCATCGTCCCAACCGTCAACGGTGCCGTCGGCGACCAGCTTGGCCAACCGCCGCTTGCTGGTGACCGTGTGGGTCAACTCCAGCCGGGCGAACTCGATCTGCTGAGGCTTCTCGGCCGGCAGCGGCAGCTGTTCGAGGTACCAGTCGTAAAGCGGCCGGTGCGTGTCGAACTCCAAGGTGCAGATCGAGTGGGTGACCTTCTCGATCGCATCGGACTGGCCGTGTGCCCAGTCGTAGGTCGGGTAGATGCACCACTCGTCGCCGGTGCGGAAGTGGTGGGAGTGACGGATCCGGTACATCACCGGATCACGCAGCGCCATGTTCTCGTGGTTCATGTCGATCTTGGCGCGCAGCACGCGAGAGCCGTCGGGGAACTCGCCGGCCTTCATCCGTCGCAGCAGGTCGAGGTTCTCTGCCACCGGACGATCGCGGAACGGGCTGTTGGTGCCGGGCTTGCCGAAGCCGCCACGCTGGGCCGAAATGGTTTCTCCATCCTGATCGTCGACGTAGGCCAGGCCCCGCTCGACGAGCAATTCGGCCCACTCGTACAACTGGGCGAAGTAATCCGAGGCGTGCAGGACGGCCGCAGGGGTGTAGCCCAGCCAGGCGATGTCGTCCAGGATCGAGGTGAAGTACTCGGCTTCTTCGGTGTCGGGGTTGGTGTCGTCCAGGCGGAGATTGCAGATGCCGCCGAACTGCTCGGCCGTGCCGAAGTCGACAGTGATGGCCTTGGCGTGACCGATGTGCAGGTAGCCGTTGGGCTCGGGTGGGAACCGTGTCTGGACCCGCCCGCCGTAGGTACCCTCTTCGAGGTCCTTACGGACCCGATCACGGATGAAATCGCTGTAGGAGCCGGCCTCGGTCATGCTCGACAAGCTAGCACGGCGCGATCGTCGGTTTTGACGCCGCGGGCGGCGTGATCGCCACGGTTGTCTCGCGGTGAGCATCAGATCGCAAAACCGGCGTAACTGCGATGTCACGGGTGAGGGGCAGGCTGTCGGCATGTACTCCTACAACCAACCCCCGGACGAGATCCGGTTGCCGGAGGAGCTGGGGCTGGACATCGGCCCGGAGGCCAGCCTGGTGATCGCTGCCTGGCGTTTCCTGATTCTCGGCTATGCCGATCCCGACGATTTCGTCGAAGAGGTGCGCGAGGAGTTCGGGCTTCCGGACCACGTCCTGCGACGAGGTTTCGAGACCGTTGCCGCGGTGCGGCGCCAGCAGCAGCGGAGTTTCGGTGCGGCGGCGACCACCTCGTTGACCAAGGCCTTCGCCGAACTCAACGCCCGCGGGATTCTGGCCCTGGAGGCGCACTCATGCTGCGCCGAATGCGGGGTACGGGAGCTCCCCGAACTCCTGGACGACGGGCTGCCGCGGCGTGGCTACGTCTTCTACCACCAAGGCGATGCCGAACATCTGCTCGACCACGGGCACGTCGAGCTCACCTACGGTGCGGTGATGGAGCGGGTCTTGGACCCCGATGAGTACGCACGGCTGCTGCCCGAGGGGAAGCGGTGGTGGTTCGAGCAGGTGTCGGTGGAGTTCTTCCGGGACGAGGTGCTGCCCGTGCTGGCCGAGCATGGCATCAACGTGGAGTGGAACCGGGAGTTCGACAGCCGTCCGACCCTGACGAACGTGGACTTCTACGCCGAGGTGTGAGGACGTCTGCGGGCGTGAGCCGACCGGGTCGCCTCGGCTAGGCTGTTGCGGCCATGACAAAGACTCCTGCACGCCTTCGCGTCGCCCCTTCGCCCACCGGTGATCCGCATGTGGGCACCGCCTACATGTCGCTGTTCAACCTCGCTTACGCCCGAGCCACCGGCGGGGCGTTCGTGCTGCGGATCGAGGACACCGACCGTGCCCGCTATCGCGCCGATTCCGAGCAGCAGATCTTTGACACCCTCCACTGGCTGGGCCTGGACTGGAGCGAGGGCCCTGACATCGGCGGCCCGTACGCGCCTTATCGCCAGTCGGAGCGCCTGGACACCTACCGTCCGTTCGTCGACCAGCTGATCGCCGACGGGCACGCCTACTACTGCTGGTGCTCCACAGAGCGGCTCGCCGAGTTGCGCGCCGAGCAGCAGGCATCCAAGGCGTCGGTGACGGGGTATGACCGGCTCTGCCACGGCAAGACCCGCGAGGAGCGCGCGGCGCTGCCCGGATTTTCCGAGACCCCCGTAGTGCGGATGCTGATCCCCGACGACGTGCCGCTGACCTTCACCGACGTGATCCGTGGCGAGGTGAACGCCCCGCGTCCCGACGATCAGGTGATTCTGAAGGCCGACGGCTTCCCGACCTACCACCTGGCCGTGGTGGTGGATGATCACCTGATGGGCATCACCCATGTGGTGCGCGGCGAGGAGTGGATTTCGTCCACCCCCAAGCACGTGCTGCTGTATCAGTGGCTCGGGCTGGAGGCGCCGGCGTTCGCGCACATGCCGCTGCTGCGCAACACCGACAAGTCGAAGATCTCCAAGCGCAAGAATCCGGCGGCGCGGCTGACCTGGTTCGCCGAGCAGGGCTACCTGCCCGAGGCTCTGCGGAACTTCCTGCAGCTGATGGCCTACCCGCCGGTGCATGAGGGCACCGACGTGGCCAGCTTCGA
>JAJTBJ010000157.1 GCA_021286985.1 Propionibacteriales bacterium
CCGTTGATCTTGGTCAGGAAGCCGTTGTCCAGGGTCGGGCTGAAGCCGGCGCTGCGCAGCGCGGTGGTGCCGGTGCTGTAGCTGGTGGCACAGGAGGTCGACACGCCGCCGAGCGAGCCGTAGTCGACGATCACCCACACCCCGTTGCAGGCGGTGTAGGTGGTGTCGGCCAGCGCTGCCGGCGCCGCCCCCACGAAGGTGAGGGCGGCGGCCGCCAGCGTCAGCAGGATCCGACGGATCACTGATGGGCCTTCTTCCCGGCGGAGATCTTCACCACCGTCTTGTAACCCACCTGGGTGTAGGTGACCTTGACCCGCAGGTAGCGTCCGACGTCCTTCGCGGTCACGGTGTAGGTCGCCGCGGTCGCACCGGCGATCGGACGTCCCCGGCGCAGCCACTGGATCGAGGTGATGGCCGACGGCTTGGTGGTGCCGGTCTTGACGGTCAGGGTGTTGCCCACCTTGGCGGTGCCGACGATCTTCGGCTGGGCCTTCTTGGTGAAGGGGCTCAACTTGTAGCTGAAGGTCGACATCGAGGTGCCGGTGAGCAGGTAGAGCGCGTCGTAGGTGGCCATCTGATCGGAGCTGGTGCCGTCCAGAGTGGACGGGAAGCCGCCATCGCTGAGCTGCTTGGTCTTCAGCCACTTGTACGCCTTGGTGTAGCGGGACGCGAGCGGCTTGAAGACCTTCTTGCTCGAGGTCTTGAAGGCTGAGGCCATCAGGGCCGTGGAGTCGATCGGCGACCAGGAATCCCAGTAGCCGGCCGCGGTCTGGGTCGATTTCGCCCACGCAATCGCCTTGGCCACGACCGTCTTGTGCTTGCCGACGAGGTTCAGGGCCTGGATGGCCAACGCGGTGCTGTCGGGATCGGCCACGAAGCCGCCGTAGTCGTACCCGAACGCGCCGGAGGCGTCCTGGAAGGTGAGCAGCTTGGTGACCACGGCCGCCGGGACGGCAGTACCGGCCCGCTTCAGCGCGATGATCGCCATGGCCTGGCCGTAGGCCGAGCCGTAGGCGCCGACCTGGCCGTCGGCGGAGATGCCGGCGCGCAGTTCGGTGACCAGGTTGACCCCGCCGAAGTTCTTGGTGCTGAGGTGCAGCGCCTTGGCCAACACGATCAGGCTGGCCGCCGTCCCCGGCTTGCCCGGGACGGCCGCAGCGGCACCGGTGCGCAGGTCGGCGACCCGGGTACGCAGTTCGTCCGCCGTCGCCTTGGTGTGCGCCACGGCCAGGCCGGTGGCGTTGTAGACCTGGTAGCCGTAACCGTCGTCGGCGGTGGCCGGATGGGCGGCCAGCCAGTTGGCGGCGGCGGTGACCGGCTTGGTCACCGGCACGGCCTGAGCCGGTGCGGGGACCAGTCCGAGGAGGGTGATCGCGGCCGCAGTCCCGACAGCCAGCAATCGTTTGAGAAGCGTCATGAGTTTCCTTTCGCGTGAGGCGGTGGATGACCGGTCAACTCACGCGAAGTCCGGCTCACCCGCGTACCTCGACGGGTTTCTTCTTGAGCCCAGAGCCGGGCAGGCATTCCGACTTGGCCCAGAAGGGCGTCACGGTTGCGGGTCAGTCCCGGATTCACACCGGGTTCCCCTGCACAGCTCAGGTGTTGCTCACCCTATCCCACACCGACGGCTGTGCCAGCGGGTGGATACGCAGAAGGGACGCCGACGAATCGGCGTCCCTTCTGTGGTGGTTCAGGCAGTCGGCGGGGCGGCCGGCGGCTGCTCGTCGGGCTTGTCGATCAATCCCTTGACCGCGGTGCCGGCGTCGTCGGCGAACTTCTTGGCGTTCTCGGGCAAGTCCTCGGCGAAGCCCTTCACCGCGGTGCCGGCCTCTTCGGCGAAACCCTTGACGGCGGTGCCGGCATCGGTAGCCAGCTTCTGGGCGTTCTCGGGCAGATCGTCAGCGAAGTCCTTGGCCTTCTCGAAGGCGTCACCGGCGACGTCCTTGGCCTTCTCCCCGAACTCCTTGGCCTTGTCCATCAGGCCCCCCAGGAAACCGCCGTCTTCGGCGGCGGGGGGTGTGTTCTGGTCGCTCATGTCTTCCTCATTTCTGGGTGAAGCAGCAATACGACAACCCTAGGCGGTGGGGGTCACTCGCAACACCCGGAAACCCTTGGCACTTGCGGTGCGTTCGCAGCCGAAGCCGGACGCCCGCAGCCAGGTCTGGAGGGAGTCGGCGCCCAGGTTCTTGCCGACCACCAAGCGGGCCTCACCGCCCGGGGTCAACCGGGGCAGCCAGGTGAGCAGCAGTTCGTGTAATGCGTCCTTGCCGATCCGGATCGGTGGGTTCGACCAGATCTGGTCGTAGCGGACGTCCGGGTCGGCCTGCTCAGGCAACAGCGGGTGCACCCGCTCGGCCACGCCGTGCGCGGCGGCGTTCGCAGCGGTGAGCTCCAAGGCGCGTTCATTCACGTCCACGGCATCGACCGATGCCTCGGGGCAGGCGGTGGCCAGCGCGACCGCGAGCACGCCATAGCCGCAGCCCAGATCGAGCAGCCGAGTGGCGCCCGACGGCGGTGCGGACTCCCGTAGCAGCACCGCGGTGCCCAAGTCGAGCCCGTCGGCGGAGAACACGCCCGCCGCCGTGGTGAAGGTCCAGTCGGTGTCCCAGAAGCGGGCCCGGATCTCGCGCCGGTTCTCCGCCCCGGTGGGGGTGTGGAAGTAGTGGCTCATCGGAGCTCCTCCGGTTCGCGACGGGCGCGGGCGGCCTCCACCCGAGCGGCCAGCTCATCGTCGGCGGGGTAGCCGACCTCCTCCAACACCAGACCGCCCGGGGCCAGGACGGGAACCTCGCCGCATCGCTGATCGCTGTCAACCAGGCCAGCCAGCCAGGCGGCGTCGCGGCGACCAGTGCCGACCTCGACCAACGCGCCCACCACCGAACGCACCATCGAATGGCAGAAGGCATCAGCGCGCAGGCCGACTTCGATGCGGCCATCGGGGAGGCGAACGGCCTGAAGGTGCTGCAATTCGCGGATCGTGGTGGCACCCTCACGGGCGCGGCAGAACGCGGCGAAGTCGTGCAGGCCCCGCAACGGCGCGGCGGCGAGGTTGATCGCGTCGAGGTCGAGCCGTCCGCGAACCGGCGTGGTGGTGTAGCGATCCAGCGGATCCAGCACACCATCGGCCAGCCGGTAGGCGTAGCGCCGCCAGATCGCGGCAAAGCGGGCATCGAAGCCGGCCGGGGCCACCTGAACGCGGCCGACGGCCAGATCTTCGGGCAAGGCGCGTCGCAGCCGCCGGGCGAGCGTGGCGGCGACGTCGTCGGCGTCATCGACGTCGAGGTCGACGTGGGCCACCTGCCCCCGGGCATGGACGCCGGCGTCGGTGCGTCCGGCACACACCAGGGATGGTGGATCGATACGCAGCACCCGACCGATCCAGGTCTCCAACTCGCCTTGGACGGTCCGCAGGCCGGTCTGGGCGGCCCAGCCGTGGAAGCCGCTGCCGTCGTAGGAAAGGTCGAGGCGGAATCGGGTGATCATCGGCGGGTGTAGCTGAGGTCGTAGATGGTGCGGCCGGCGTCGATGCCACGCTGCTCGTACTTGGTGATCACCCGGCCGTCGAAGCGCGGCGCCCAGCCACCGTGGACGTTGGCCAGCAGGGGACAGGCATCGAGAACCTCGCGCATCGCCTCAGCGTAATCGGCCCAGTCGGTGGCGAGCCGCCAGACACCGTCAGGGGTGAGGCGGGAGGCGACCAGTTCGGCGAACTCGGCGCTGACCAGGCGTCGCTTGTGGTGGCGGGCCTTGTGCCACGGGTCGGGGAAGAACGTCCACAACTCAGTGATGGAGCTGGGGTCGAAGACCGTGGCGAGCGCCTGAGCGCCGTCGGCCACCACCAGCCGGACGTTGCTGAGCCCGTTGCGGGACAGCTTGCTCAAGGTCGAGGCCACCGCGGGGGTGAACACTTCGAAAGCGATCAGGTTGGCGTCGGGGTGGGCGAGGGCGCCGGCGGTGATGGCGGCACCGGTGCCGGACCCGATCTCGACGATCAGCGGGGCCTGCCGGCCGAACGCGGCCGTCCAGTCGATGCGGGCGTGGTCGGCCACCGACGTCTGCCGCTCACCGGCGGCGAGCTCGATCACCCAGTCGTCGTGGTGGGCGTCCCAGGCGCGCTGCTGGGAGGGGTTCATCCGGGCGCTGCGCCGAACGTAGCTGACGACGTCGCGATGGATCCTGGACACGGCGGCAATGGTAGTGGCCCTGGGCGGGGCGGCGTCCCAGCGGTCTCCGGGATCGACCAGGGGCGGTTCGGGGACGGAGGGGGCTTCGCTCGCGCCCAGGAGCGGGTTTGATTGAACCGTGAGAACGATCCTGAATCTGATCTGGCTGATCTTCGGCGGGCTGTGGCTCGCTCTGGGCTACGTGCTGGCCGGCATCCTGGCCTGCATCTTCATCGTCACCATCCCGATTGGGGTGGCGTCCTTCCGGATGGCGGCGTTCGCGTTCTGGCCGTTCGGGCGGACGGTGGTGAGCAAGCCGGCCGCAGGGGTGGGTTCTGGCATCGCGAATGTGATTTGGTTCCTCATCGCCGGGCTGTGGCTGGCGATCGGGCACGTCACCACCGCGATCGCGCAGGCGGTGACGATCATCGGCATCCCCTTGGCCGTGGCCAATCTGAAGATGATCCCGGTGACCTGCTTCCCGTTCGGCAAGGAGATCGTCGACGACCGGCTGGTGCAGCCCGGTGCCGTGGTGCTCTACCACGTCTGACGCTCGGCAATCGCCCGACGAAGGGACCGATAGGCTGGCTCGGTGGGCTTCAGCGTCGAACTATTTCTCACTACGGCAGTCACGTTGTTCGTCATCGTGGACCCGCCTGGTCTGCTTCCGGTCTTCCTGGGGCTGACCCGGCGGCTCGACCGTCCCCAACGCAAGCGTGCGGCCACCCGCGCTTCGGCGGTGGGGTTCGGGGTGATCGCGATCTTCGCGCTGTTCGGGCGCCAGATCCTCGACTATCTGCAGGTCTCGGTGCCGGCGATGGCCGTCTCCGGAGGGTTGCTGTTGCTGCTGGTGGCTCTGGAGTTGTTGCAGGGTAAGTCCGAGGACCCCACCTCACACGAAGGCGTGAACGTCGCGGTGGTGCCGCTGGGCACGCCGCTGCTGGCCGGCCCGGGCGCGATTGTGGCCACCATGTTGGCCGTCCAACGGCAACCCGATCTGATCGGCTACCTGACCGTGGCCGCTGCGCTGATCGTGGTCTTCTTCCTGGTGTGGATCTTCCTGCTGTACGCCGACCTGATCCGGGCCGTCCTGCGCGAGTCGGGCACGGTGTTGGCCTCCCGGATCGCCGGCATGCTGCTGAGCGCGATCGCCGTCCAGATGATCGCCGACGGAGTGTGGGGCTTCATCGCCGCCCACTGACCCTCAGGCCTGGCTTTCCTCCCACAACTGGGTGAGCGCCTGGCTGAACACCTCGGTCGCTTGGGCGCCGGACACCGCGTGGGTGCGGTTGAACACGAACGTCGGGACGGCACGAATGCCCAACTGGCCGGCGGTGTGGACGTCGGCGGCCACCGCATCGTCCAACTCGGTCGACTCCAGCGCTGCAGTCGCCGCCTCCCGCGACAGCCCCACCTTTTCGGCCAGGGTGATCAGCGCCTCGGAATCGCCGATCGAGACGCCG
>JAJTBJ010000158.1 GCA_021286985.1 Propionibacteriales bacterium
GACCACCGATCCGAGCATGAAGATCAACCGTCCCCGCCAGGTCTACATCGGCGAGACCGAGCGCAACTACGTTCCGATCGAGGAGCGTGGCTGAGTCCGCTCATGGACCCGCACAGGCCCGGTTACCCCACGGTAGCCGGGCCTGTGGCTTTCTCCGCCGGAGGATTTCGACAGGGGGCTAATCTCGGTGGCACCACCCCGATCGGAGACCTCATGCGCTTGTCGATCATCAGCCCCGTTCTGGCCCTGCTCGTAGTGAGCGGTTGCGCCATCGCGCCAGCACCTGGCTCACCGCCGTCCCCGGGGAACTCGACGACCCCAGTCCCCACCGTCCCCACCGACATCGACGGTGACGGAGTCGCCGACTCACTCACCCAGAAACGCGTGAACGGGCAGTGGGAACTCACCGTCGTCACGGCCAGCGGCACCTCCCGCCACGTCTTCGACAGCGCCGGCGGGCCGGACGACCCGGAGTACGTCGGCGTCGCTCCCCTTGACCTGGTCCCCGGCTCGGAGGTGGTTTACAGCGGCCCCGAGGAGGGCCTGAACTACCGCGTGCTGACCTGGCGCAATGGCGGCCTCGTGACCGAGTCCTCTCCGAATGGGCATCTGACCTGGGCTGTCGGTGATGAGTTCGGTGTGAACACCGGTTATGCCTTCTCCGAGAAGGACGGGCAGCGCAAGCTCGTCACCTCCGAGTCCGGTGGTGGCGACGTTGGCGAGGTGACTTTCGTCGAATACACCCCGGTTTCCGGGGCGTGGGCCGCGCAACGCACCTGGACCGAGAGCCTCAGCACCGAGCAGGTCGCGTCGTTGTGCCTCGGGTTCTGTGGAGTCACCCTGACGCCGCTGAAGCGAAAGTAGGCCGGGCTGCTGGTCACCGGGTGGGTAAAAGGCCGTTGATCGGGCCCCTCCCCCCTCCGGAGAGGACGACGATGGAAGTGCCGAACCACTCATCGGCCGGCGTCCAGCAAAGGAGTTGGCATGTTTCGTCGTCTCGCTGCGATTGCAGTCGGCGCGTCCCTCGCGCTCAGTCTGACCACCCTGCCTGCGCAGGCGATCCCGATCACCACTGTGCTCAACACCGTCTCCGTCGACGTCACCGGCGATGGCGTGGTCGACACCGTTGAGGTGATCAAGTACAGCGATACCAAGTACCTGCTACAGGTCACCACGGCGTCCCGGATCTCGGGGGTCTTCTTCACTTCGACCTTCCCCGGTGACTGGGGCGAGACCAGCCCGTGGGGCGGCGCGGTCACCATCGACAAGGTCAAGGGTGCCGAGTTGATGGTCTACAACTGGGGTGGTGACGGGGTGGGCTTCTCCGTCTACACCTGGCGCTCCAATGCCCTGGTCAGCGAGAAGGCACCGGCCGCACCGCTGGTGAAGGGCTGGTACCTCGGCGCGCAGGGCTACCGCTGTTTCACCTCCCACGGCCGCCGCTACATCGACGTGTCCAACCTGGTCGCCAATGCGTCCAGCACCGTGTGGTCGGGCAAGATCTTCCGCTCAGTCTGGTCGGGAGGGCATTGGGTGAAGATCAGCACCCGCAAGGTGAAGCTGACCACGGCCAAGGCCGATCCCTACTTCGGCTTCAACTGCGGAACGATCACCAAGTAGGCGCAGCTGAGATCGTGGGTGGCGCACCGGGACGGTTCCCGGTGCGCCACCGCGATGCCGTGAGTCGTGGACAGGGGTGATCAGGCTGGCTAGCCTGACGTGCGGAGAACACAATTCACTTTCGCAAGGGGACAAGATGAGAAAGATTGTGGTCGGCACAACCACGGCCGCCCTGGCACTGACCTGCGGGGCGATCGCCCCCACGGCCCAGGCCGCACCCGTTCAGCCCGCCGCACCGGCAACGCCGACAGTGCTGAAGACCATCAAGGTCGATGTCAACGGCGATGGCAAGACCGACACCGTCACCGTCACCGCCTTGGGCGGCACCCAGTACGAACTGAAGGTGGTCACCGCCAAGGTCACCTCCGCCGTCACCTATACCTCGGTCGCTGACGCCACCGAAGCCTGGCAGGTCTGGAAGGGCGCGGCCAAGCTCGACGGGGTCAAGGGCAGCGAACTCATCGTCGCCCTGGACAGTCCCGTGAACGAGGGGTCCTTCGCCGTCTACACCTGGCGCAAGGGTGCCCTGGTCGCCGAGGCCGCCCCGGCCGCCCCCGGCGCCGCCGGCTGGTGGGCCACCTACCAACACGGCTTCCGATTCTTCGCTTCCGGCGGCCGCGCCCATGTGGACGTCACCAACCTCAGCGCGGCGGTGACCCACAACCGCAACACCGCCAAGATCGTCCGCTCGGTCTGGCGCAACGGCAAGTGGGTGAAGACCTCTACCCGCACAGTGAAGCTGACCAGTTCTCGCGCCGAGAACTATGTCAATCTTCACGCTCCCAGCATCCTGGTCAGCCAGGTCAAGGTCGACATGGACGGTGACGGCAAGCTCGACAGCGTCACCTATCGTCAGCTGGCACCCAACACTCACCAGACCAAGATCGTCACCGCCAAGGGCAAGGTGATCAAGCGCAGCATCGCTGAAGGTCGGGACTACTCCGGTGCGGGAATGATCGCCACCATCGACGGCGTTACTGGTGCCGAACTCGCCTACTCCGACAGTGACGGCTACAGCTGGAAGGTGCTCACCCTGCGCAAGGGCAAGCTGGTGGTCGCACCGTCGCCTGAAGGCGGCAAGCTGTGGACCCGCAGCCCGGAGAACGGCGCCATGAACTATGACCTCGCGTCGGTCGCCGGCCAATGGCAGGTGACGACCCGTACCTTCGACGACTACATGATCCCGACCACCATGCACTGGACCCGCTACCTGTGGGTGTCGGGCAAGTGGTCCAAAGACACGGCCTGGACCTCGAACGTTACCGAGGATGAGGCCCGCGCGATGTGCCACGGATTCTGTGGGGTCGACGTCATTCAGCTCTGAGTCACCCGACGCATCACCTGCTCCGGGTAGCTCCGCTCCGGCGGGGCTACCCGGAGCTGTGTCTAAGACAGGTCGGCCGAGCGGAATCCCCGCCCAAAGGCATTGTGTCGCCGAGCGCGCGCTGGCAGGGTGGCCACAGCGAGAACATTATTCACTCACCCCGGGAGATGACATGCGCAAGACCGTGGTCGGCATCACCACCGCTGCATTAGCCCTGACCTGCGGGGCGATCGCCCCCACGGCCCAGGCCGCGCCAACTCAGCCTGTCGCGCCGCCGACGCCGACGGTACTGAAGACACTCAGCGTCGATGTGAGCGGCGACGGCAAAGCAGACACGGTCACCATCACCGCGCTCGGCGGCAGCCAGTACGAACTGAAGGTGGTCACTGCGAAGACGACGTCTGCGGTCATCTACACCTCTGACGCCGACACCTCCGACTCCGACGCCACCGAGGCCCAGCTGGTCTGGAAGGGTGCGGCCACCCTCGACGGCGTGAAGGGTAGCGAACTCATCGTCTCTACCCATGTCGGCGGCTTCGCCGACTCCTTTGCCGTCTACACCTGGCGCAAGGGTGCCCTGGTGGCCGAGACGGCCCCGCCGACGCCGTCCCACACCGGCTGGCGCTTGCCCGCGTCCCAAAACTTCCGGTTCTTCACCCTTCACCATCGTGCCTATGTAGAGACCACGAAGTTCAGCGGCGCCGGCAAAGCCACCGTCATCCGGTCGAAGTGGTCACATGGCAAGTGGGTGAAGCAGTCGACTCGCCATGTGAAGTACGCCGGTTGGCGCGCCGCCTACGAAACCGACCTCTACGCCCCCTCCATCCTGGTGAGCCAGGCACAGGTCGACCTCGATGGTGACGGCAGGCTCGACAAGGTCAGCTACCGGCTGCTCGCGACCAAGGCCCGGACCAAGATCGTGACCGCCACCGGCAAGGTGATCAGCCGCACCCTCCCGGTGTCCGAGGACTACGCCGGTGCGCCGCTGATCGCGACCATCGACGGCGCACCTGGTGCTGAGGTTGCCTACTCCGACGCGGATCACTGGCTGGTGCTCACTCTGCGTAAGGGCAAGCTGGTGTCCGTGCCTTCTCCGGAGGGCAACCACTGGGCGACTGAGCAGGCTGAGGAGGGCGGCGCGAGCTACGACTTCGCCGCAGTCAACGGGCAGTGGCAAGTGAGCGCTCGGGCATACGACTACCTCACCACCATGTACTGGACCCGCTACCTGTGGGTCTCGGGCACGTGGCTCCAGGACTCGACGTGGACGACCAGCGTCAGCCCGGACGAGGCTGCCGCGATGTGCCACGGGTTCTGCGGGGTGGCGATCACCCAGCTCTGAGCAACGCCAACGCATCACCAACTCCGGGTAGTCACGCTCCGGCGGGGCTACCCGGAGTCATGTGCGACGGCTTCTCCTGGGTGCCGTTCAACCACCAGCTATCGGCAGCAGACAACCGATCCGAGCATGAAGATCAACCGTCCCCGCCAGGTATACATCGCCGAGACCGAGCACAACCACGTTCCAATCAAGGAGCGTGGCTGAGTCCGCTCCTGGGCCTATGGCTTCTGACGGCGCAGGTAAAACTCCGTTGATTGCACGCGACCGCGGAACATACACAGTCGAACATGGATAAACACCAACGGTGCCCGACCGCCACGGCACGGCGGCCGACCCCAACTACTGGAGGTTGTGATGTTGCGTATCCTCAGCGCCGCAGCGCTTGCTTTCGCTTTGACCCTCTCTGCACAAGCACCGGCGGCCGTTGCCGTCGGCCGGCCGTTGAGTATCGTGCACGCCGATGTGGACGGCGACGGTCTTGCCGACACCGTCGAGGTCTACCGCACCGGACTCACCCAGTTCGTGCTGCAGGTGACCACCGCCACCACAACGGCGGCGGTCACAGTGAGTTCGACCTATCTGGTGGATCGATTCGACGTCAGTCCGTTCATCGCGGCGGCCGAAATCGATCCCGTGGCCGGCTACGACATTCTGTTCGCCACCTGGGCCGACAAGCTCGGCGTCGGCTTCAACGTCTACACCTGGCGAGGCGGGACGCTGGTGGCCCAACGGCCGCCCGAGTCTCCGGTAACTCGTGGCTGGTACGTCGGCGGTGACCACTTCTTCACCTACCAGGGCGTTCGCTACGTAGACGTGTCCAACCTGCACACCGACATGCCCAGTGGATCAATAGCCGTCGTGATTCGCTCACAGTGGCTGAACGGGGCTTGGGTGAAGGTGGGCGAGTACCGCTTCGCCGCCACCCCGGAAAACTCCAGTCACTACATCGGCCTGGACGGGATCGACGTCATCACCTAGAAGCCAGAAGGGTCCGACACCCTTCACCAAGCCGCTAGGCGAGCGTTCGCCCCTCCAACCGTGTGGGCAGTCCCTTCGACAAGGACAATCAGTGGCCCATCCGCTGCAGCGGCAGCAAGGTGGGCCGGGAGACCTCGGCGAAGAAGTCGTTGCCCTTGTCGTCGACCACGATGAAGGCGGGGAAGTCCTCGACCTCGATCTTCCAGATCGCTTCCATGCCCAGTTCGGGGTACTCCAGCAGTTCGACCTTCTTGATGCAGTGCTTGGCCAGCACTGCGGCCGGGCCGCCGATCGAGC
>JAJTBJ010000159.1 GCA_021286985.1 Propionibacteriales bacterium
CACAACTCCGTTCAGAGATCGACGCCGAGACCACGAGACGGCTACCCCAGCATTCTCTCGGCGTCGGAGGCGAAGGCGGCGAGGATGGCTTGGGAGGCTTCGAGGGCGCTGAGGTCGCCGGATTCGACGTCGGACTCCAACTCTGCACGGATCGCCTTGACTGCCGGGGAGTTGCGGAGGGCGTCTTCGAGGTCACCCTGCACCAGGGCCCAGAGCCAGTCGCGTTGTTGGCGGGCGCGGCGGGCATCGAGTTCGCCGGACTCTTCGAGGCGGCCGCGGTGGTCGACGATGGCGTGCCAGATCTCTTCCAGGCCGGCGCCAGTCAAAGACGACGACGTCAACACCGGCGGCGGAATCGCGTGCGGGTCGGAGTTGATCAGCTTGATGGCAATCGACAACTCGCGCGCAGCAACCCGAGCCTCGCGTTCGTGGTCACCGTCGGCCTTGTTGACCGTGATCACGTCCGCCATCTCCAGGATGCCGCGCTTGATCCCCTGCAACTGATCCCCGGCGCGAGCCAGGGTAATCAGCAGGAAGGTGTCCACCATGCCGGCCACGGCCACCTCGGACTGGCCGACACCCACGGTCTCGACCAGCACCACGTCATAGCCGGCAGCCTCCAGCACCAACATCGACTCCCGCGTCGCGCGAGCCACCCCACCCAAGTGGGAGCCAGCGGGTGAGGGCCGAATGAAGGCCGCGTCCGATTGGGCGAGCTCCCCCATCCGGGTGCGGTCGCCGAGGATTGAGCCGCCCGTTTTGGCTGAGGTCGGGTCAACGGCGAGCACTGCGATCCGGTGACCGTCGGCAATGAGCCTGCGGCCGAGGGCGTCGATGAAGGTGGATTTTCCGGCGCCAGGGGTTCCTGAGATTCCGACTCGGATTGCCTTGCCGGTGTCGGGACGCAGGATCCGCAGCAACTCCACAGCCTTGGCGTGGTGGGCCGGCTTGCTCGACTCCACCAGGGTGATCGCCTGGGCGATCGCCCCGCGGGAACCGGCACGCACCTGCTCGGCCAGAGCAGGCACGTCCAGTTCACGACGAGGCACAGCAGGGCGTGTGGGTGCGGAGGCCTGGCCGTACTGTGGACCGACGTTGAAGTCGGACTCCAGCCAGATCGGCGGCTTCTCCTCGCCCATACGACTAGTGATCGAGCCGCTCGCGCAGCTTGGTCAGCATGTCGATCGCGCACTCGGGGATCACCGAGCCGGGCGGGTAGATCGCGTCTGCCCCGGCGGCGTAGAGCTCCTCGAAATCGGCAGGGGGGATTACGCCACCGACCACGATCATCAGGTCCGGACGGCCCAGCTCGTCCAGCGCCTTGCGCAGCGCCGGAACCAGGGTCAGGTGCCCCGCGGCCAGGGACGACACCCCGACCACATGGACGTCGGACTCCACCGCCTGACGGGCGGTCTCCTCCGGCGTCTGGAACAGCGGGCCGACGTCGACGGTGAAGCCCAGATCGGCGTAAGCCGTTGAGATCACCTTCTGGCCGCGGTCGTGACCGTCCTGGCCCATCTTGGCCACCAAGATGCGCGGACGACGACCCTCGGCAGCCTCAAACTCCGAAACCAGTGCACGAGCCTTCGCGACCGCATCGGTCGAACCAACCTCAGAGCTGTACACACCCGAAATCGTACGGATGTTGGCCGTGTAGCGCCCGAACACCTGCTCCAGCGCGTCGGAGATTTCCCCGACCGTGGCCTTGGCGCGCGCGGCGTCGATGGCCAGCTTGAGGAGATTGCGCTCCGGGTCAGTCGCATCGGGATTGCCCGCAGCCCAGGTGAGCTTGGCCAGCGCCGCCTCGCAGGCAGCCTGGTCGCGCTCGGCGCGCAGCCGGTTCAGCTTCTCGATCTGCTGACCGCGCACCTTGGAGTTGTCGACCTTCAGCACCTCGGGCAGCACATCGTTTTCGACGGTGTACTTGTTGACGCCGACCAGCGGCTGACGTCCCGAGTCGATCCGGGCCTGGGTGCGAGCCGCAGCCTCCTCGATGCGCATCTTCGGGATGCCCGCCTCGATGGCTTTTGCCATACCGCCGGCAGCCTCGACCTCCTGAATCAACTCCCAGGCCTTGGCGGCCAGGTCGTAGGTCAGCTTCTCGACGTAGGCGCTACCTGCCCACGGGTCGATGACGCGACAGGTGCCCGACTCCTGCTGAATGAACAGCTGGGTGTTGCGGGCGATCCGCGCGGAGAAGTCGGTCGGCAGCGCGATCGCCTCGTCCAGGGCGTTGGTGTGCAGCGACTGGGTGTGACCCTGGGTCGCAGCCATCGCTTCCAGGCAGGTGCGCGACACGTTGTTGAACACGTCTTGGGCGGTCAGCGACCAGCCCGACGTCTGCGAGTGCGTCCGCAGGCTCATCGACTTGGGGTTGGACGGCCCGAACTCGCGCACCAGTTTTGCCCACAGCATGCGGGCGGCGCGGAACTTGGCGACCTCCATGAAGAAGTTCATGCCCACGGCCCAGAAGAAGCTCAACCGCGGCGCGAACTGATCAACCTTCAGCCCCACAGACTCCCCGGCGCGGATGTACTCCACGCCGTCAGCCAGCGTGTAGGCCATCTCGATATCCGCGGTCGCCCCGGCCTCCTGCATGTGGTAGCCGGAGATCGAGATCGAGTTGAACTTCGGCATATTCGCCGACGTGAACGCGAAGATGTCGGCGATGATCCGCATGGACGGAGTCGGCGGGTAGATGTAGGTGTTGCGCACCATGAACTCTTTGAGGATGTCGTTCTGGATGGTGCCGGCCAACTGCTCCGGGGCCACCCCCTGCTCCTCAGCCGCAACCACGTACAGCGCCAGGATCGGCAGCACCGCGCCGTTCATGGTCATCGACACGCTCATCTGATCCAGCGGGATGCCTTCGAACAGCTGCCGCATGTCCAGGATCGAGTCGATCGCCACACCCGCCATGCCGACGTCGCCGGTGACCCGGGGGTGATCGGAGTCGTAGCCGCGGTGGGTGGCCAGGTCGAACGCCACCGACAGGCCCTTCTGGCCGGCGGCCAGGTTGCGGCGGTAGAAGGCGTTGGACTCCTCAGCGGTGGAGAAGCCGGCGTACTGCCGAATCGTCCAGGGCTGATTGACGTACATGGTGGCGTACGGCCCGCGCAGGAACGGCGGGATGCCCGGGTAGGTGCCCAGGAAGTCCAGCCCTGCCAGCGCAGACTCGTCGTAGGTCGGCGGGACGGCGATGTGCTCCGGCGTCAGCCACGACTGCTGCGGCACTCCCAGAGCAGCGAACTGCTCGGCCGAATCGGCGGGAACCTCCGCGGCCCCCAGCTCGACGGACGTGAAGTCGGGAATGGTGCTCATTCCGCGCCTCCGATCTGATCCAGCGTCGCGTTGAGGAACGCGACCACATCCATGCCGTCGAACACTTCACCGTCGATGACGGCGTCGACATTCTCTGCACCGGTCTCGGACTTGCGACCGGCGATGTACACGGTGGCCACACCGGCCGCCTTCAACGCCTCGGCGACCTCGATCGCCTGCTCGGCATAGACCGCAGCGGACGAGCACAGGATCGCGAACTTCGCGCCACTGGCTTGGGCTGCGATCTCGGCGGCAGTGCCGCCTTCGCTGCCGGGGGTGGCGATCCCGGCAACCCCGAGCAGCGCCTTGGTGAACATCTCGCGTCCACCGAAGTCACGCCGCTCACCCAGGCAGGCCAGGAACACCTCGGGTGTCACCGACGCCGCCGCCGCGCGATCGCGCAGGGCCTCGAACGCGGCCGAGTCCCGCACCGGCACCAGGCCGGCGCGCTCCGGGGCAGCCGGACGGGGACGGGTCACCCGACGCTCCTCATCAGGCTTGGGGAACATGCTCACGCCGGTCAGCGGCAGCTTGCGGGTGGCCAGCGCCGTGGCGCGGGCCGCATTGGTGGCCGCGATGCGCTCAGCGATCAGGCCGCTGGTCAACGCCTCGACCATGCCACCAGCCGCCTCGATCTGGGTGAAGACCTCCCAGGCCTTGGCAGCCAGCTGCTCGGTCAGGCTCTCGACGTACCAGGAGCCGCCGGCGGGGTCGTTGACCCGGCCGATGTTGGACTCCTCGGCAGCGACCAACTGAATGTTGCGCGCCATCCGGCGGCTGAAGTCGTCCGGCAGGCCGAGGGCGGTGTCGAACGGCAGCGTGGTGATCGATTCGGCCCCGCCGACGGCGGCGGCGAAGGTGGCGATCGTGGTGCGCAGCAGGTTCACCCACGGATCGTCGCGGGTGATCATCCGCCAACTGGTGACCGCATGCTGCACCGCGCCACGCTCGGACGCCGGTACCCCGGACACCTCACCGACGCGGGCCCAGACCCGCCGCAGTGCCCGCAGCCGGGCAATCGAGGTGAACTGGTCGGCGTTGACGCTGACCCGGAAGGTGATCTGGCCGAAGGCATCCGAGACCGAGATCCCGGCCGCCTCCAGGCTGCGCAGGTAGGCCACCCCGGTGGCCAGGGCGAACGCCAACTGATCGACATCGCCGGCGCCAGCGGCGTCGTAGCCGGTGACGTCCACGGTCAAGGCCCGCACCAGCGGCAGCTCGTGCAGAACCGCGGTCACCCATTCCGGGCAGCAGGAGAGATCAGGAGCCTCGCCGGTCCGCGCGGACAACGCCAGCGGATCCAGTCCCAGATTGCCGCGCACCTTGGCGGGGTCGAACTGCTTGAAGAACGACACCAAGGCGGCAGCCGCGCTGCGCGGGTCGTCCTCGCTGCTGACGCTGACCCCGGCGAGGGTCGGGTCGACACCGGACAGGACGGCGGCCAGGTCGCCGGGCGCGATCGCGTCCGCACCCACCCGCAGCCACACCGATGTGGCACCGCGCTCCAGGTCAGCCAGAACCTCGGCGTGTGAGAACGCCACTTCCGGGTCTTCGTGCAACTGCTGAATGTCCCACGCGGCGGCGTCGCCGGTCTTCACGGTGGTTCCCCGGGTGAACGGCATCACCCCCGGGTGGCCCAGCGGTGCACCAGGTCCGGTGTAAAGAGGATCGATCTCCACGCCATCCACGGTGGTGGTGTGAAGCCGAGCCATAGCTTGGTCAATGGTCAGTTCCTTGCCGGCCGGGCGCCGCCGGTTGAAGACCTTCAGGACTTCAACATCCCAATTCGCGGCGGTCACAGCATCGAAATCGCCAGCAAGGAGCAACGGCGTCTCGGTCATAAAGTCACCCTAGCCCGGTGGGTGGGGCCCGCTATCCAGGTTCGCGCAAACGGGACGGCGAATCGAGATGTTTCAGATCACCTGTCGGACAAGCGCTTCGGCCGAGCCGACCATCATCGCGGTCTCCCGCTCCCAGTCCGGCTCCTGGCTGCGGAACGGGCCGGTGGCCAGCGAGATGATCACAGCCGCGGCCCGCAGGCGCAGTTCGGTGGGATCGACCCGGCTGTCGAACACCGGCACCCACTTGCGGATCAAGGTGTGCACCCGGGCTTCCTGGGCGGCGTTCATCCGCTGAATGGTCGACAGGTGCGCGATCAGGCAGGCCAGGTCGTCGGC
>JAJTBJ010000160.1 GCA_021286985.1 Propionibacteriales bacterium
GGAGGGCTTCGCTGACGACGTCCGTCCGGTGGTGGCGCTGTTCGTCAGCACGGCCACCGGCCCGCTGATCTCCCCGCTGCTCGGACTCGGCGTCACCGCCGCCGTCCTGCTGTTCCTCGGCCTGCTGAGCCGGCCCGCGGTCGCCGATCCGGACTAGCTGTTCGAAATTCGTCGCTATCGGTCCAGAGCCGGGCATCTCAGCGAGGCGATGTTCGATCTTCGTCGTATTGGCCGGTCTCCGCTCCTCCAAAACGACGCGAAACGAACATCTGGGACCACGCTCCCGGATCATCCCGCTGATAACGACGAAGATCGCGCATCGAGTGCACGAGCAACCCTTGCCACCACCAGCTCCGGCTGGAACATGATCTCCTTGCCCAGCCAGCGGACGAACCCCCACCCCTCGTCGCGCAAGACCTGCTCCCGCTGCTTCTCTTCCACTAGTGCGGTCTTGGCGGCGTACTTCACCGCGCCGTCTGCTTCGCCGATCAGTCGTTGCTCCGGCCACAAGCAGTCGGGGAAGAAGGTGCCGAACCGTGTCCGCACCGGCTCCTGGAACAACGGACGGGGCAAGCCGGCTCCCTCGAAATACCCCGCCGACAACGACTCGATGGCGGATTCCCGGCTCGGATCAGCCAACCTGATTGCCTCGTCCAAGCTGCGACAACGCGTGCTCTCCGCAGCCTGGCGCAACTGTTGCCTCGCCTGCCGGACGTAGCCTCCGCGCCGGTAGTCCTCACGACGCGGACAGGTGACGAAGCCTTCACAGGTACGACGCAGCGCGGCGTCCAGCAGCACCAACGCCTGCGGCAGGGGCAGCCCCGCTGCGAGATCAACAGCGGTTCGGGCAGCAGTGGTGATCCGATATCCCGCCGGATCCCTGGTGACTTCCGCAGGTGGCAGTGGTGCCTGCCGGTACCGCACGCCGGGTCGATGGGAGCGGCTCCCCGCTGCCACAGTCAGGATCACCGGGTCTTCCTGCCAATCCCCACCGGAAGGCTTCGGAAGCCGCCAGTAGGTTGCCGCAGCGGCGTGGCTGATGACGGCGGTGGGGTGACGAGCCTGCTCGGCCCGCGCGGCAAGCCACAGCCGATCCGCAGCCGCATCGGCGGCAATAAAGACCCCGGCACGTATCCGCCACAAATGCCCGGCGGCCACTTGGGTGCGGATCATTCGGTCGGTCACTCCGGACTCTAACAACTGCGCACGGGTCATTGGTTCTGCGGGCAGAGTCCAAGGTTGAGGTGTGCGCATGGGCCACCCTCCCTCCACAAAGGCAGTTTTCGCGAGGTGGCCGAGCGAGCTGTGGATGATCACGGCCGGGCGTCCACAACTCGGCGGGGGGCCTCACAGGCCGCTGATAACCTGCCGGGCATGGCTCCCCCGTTGCCCGTGGCCGAGTTCGGCTACCCCGGCCCAGTCCGCGACCGCCTGGTCGCCGCGATCCTGCGAGGCGAGAAGACCTCGACCACCTCGCTGGTCGAGGAGTACACCCGCACCGGTGAGCCGTTGCCGGAAGTCGGGCAGCGCACCGCCCTGGCCGACTCCGCCGGTGGGATTGTCGCGGTCATCGAGACCACCGGCGTACGGACGCTGCCCTTGTCGGAGGTTGAACTCGATCACGTTCTCGCCGAAGGCGAGGGATTCAGCGACGTGCCCAGCTGGCGCGCCGCCCACGAACGGTTCTGGTCGAGCGCCGAGGCCGTCGCCGAACGCGGCGTGATCGAGGTCGGCGATCAGACCCCGGTGGTACTTGAGGCCTTCCGACTGGTCACATGACGTCAATCACCAAGCGCCGCCCGCACGCCCCGGCCGGGTTCTTCGGCGTCGAGGCTGCCGGTCTGCGCTGGTTGCGGGTCGACGGCGGCGTCGAGGTCGCCGAGGTCGCAGACGTCAGCGACGACGCGATCACGCTCGAACGGATCGCCGAGGCCGCCCCCACCCGCGCCACCGCAGCCGAGTTCGGACGGCGCCTGGCGGTCACCCACGACGCCGGGGCGGACGCCTTCGGGATCGGGCCGGACGGCTGGCGCGGCGACGGCTTCATCGGAACGGCACCTCTTCGCCTCCGCCCGCACGCGCGCTGGGGCGAGTTCTTTGCCGCCGAACGAGTGATGCCGTTTGCCCAGACAGCTCACCAGCAGGGGGCACTCAGCGGGGCCGGGCTGGCCACGATCACCGCCCTGACCGAGCGGCTGGCGCGCGGGGAGTTCGACGACGACGCCGGTCCGGCACGGATCCATGGCGACCTGTGGGCCGGGAACGTGATCTTCACCGCCACAGCGGCCGCCGTCATCGATCCGGCCGCGCACGGCGGTCACCGGATCACCGATCTGGCCATGCTGGCGTTGTTCGGTCTGCCCCACCTGGAGGCGGTCTTCGACAGCTACCAGGCTGCGACAACCCAGCTGCCACGAGGCTGGCGTGAGCTCATCGGCCTGCACCAACTCCACCCGCTGCTGGTGCATGCGGTGCTGTTCGGTGGCAGCTACGGCGCTCAGGCCGTCCGAATCGCCCAGCGGTACTGAGGGCAGCGCAACACCCGGGCCTTACGGCCGCACAGGTGAACTCAGGTGAGGATCAGCCGATCTGGCGGGCGTCACCGGGAGAGTCGTCGTCATCGTCGAGGTATCGACTGGCGAGGTCACCGTATTGGTCGTCCTCGCTGTCTTCTTCGACTTCCTCGACGTCGACTTCCTCGACGTACTCTCCGTCGCCACGCAGTTCGCGCTCCAACGACGAGAAGTCGGTGGAGTAGGAACGGTACTTAAGATCGCGAGCGACCTTGGTCTGCTTCGCTTTAGCACGGCCGCGCCCCATTGTTCGGGTCAGCCCCCTCGCCTATTCATGCGGACGAACCGCTTCAGTGATCTAGTTTCTCGTGAGGCAAGGGTATCTAATCGGGCCAGCAACGCAAAGACGATCCCGGCTCAGCGAGCCGGGTGCGCGCCATGCAGCTCGACCTGAGCGGTGCCGTCGCTCGATGCGGTCGCCGATCCAGCCACCCAGGAGGCGATTCCGGCTGCCGTCAGCAGCTCCTGGGCCGGAGCCACTGAACTCTGCGGCAGCATCACCACCATGCCGACACCTTGGTTCAAAGTGGCTTCAATGTCTGGCTGAGACACCCTTCCCAACCTCTGGACAAGGTCAAACACTGCCGGCGGCGTCCAGCTGGCCCGGTCGATGTCCACCCGGATCCCCTTCGGCAGCACCCGCACCAGGTTGTTGGCCAGGCCACCACCGGTGATGTGGCTGATCGAGTGAACTTCGACCGCACGAATCACCCCAAGCAGGTCGCGGGCGTACACCCGGGTCGGGGTCAGTAGTTCCTCTCCCAGGGTGTGTCCAAACTCGGGGACGTCGCGGTCGAAGCCCCAGCCGGCATCGGCGAACACCTTGCGCACCAGCGAGTAGCCATTGGAGTGCAGGCCTGAGGCGGCCAGCGCCAGCGCGACGTCACCAGCGACCACACGATCGGGGCCGAGGATCTCATCACGCTCGACCACGCCGGTAGTGGCGCCGGCCACATCGAAGTCGTCGACGCCGAGGAGGCCGGGATGCTCGGCGGTCTCGCCACCGAGCAGCGCCGCTCCGGCGGCGGTGCAGGCTGCCGCGATACCACCGACGATCGCCGCGATCCGCTCGGGGAAGACCTTGCCGCACGCGATGTAGTCGGTGACGAACAGCGGCTCCGCCCCAGTGACCACCAGGTCGTCGACCAGCATGCCGATCAGGTCCCAGCCGATGGTGTCGTAGACGCCCATCGCTCGAGCCACGGCGACCTTGGTGCCCACACCATCGGTGGATGTGGCCAGCACCGGCTGGCGGAACTTCGCCAGCGCCGAGGCATCGAAGAAGCCGGCGAAGCCGCCCAGGCCACCCAACACCTCCGGACGGTGACTCCGCGCCACGGCGTCCTTCATCAGCTCGACGGCACGATCACCAGCCTCGATGTCGACCCCGGCCGCGGCGTAGGCGCTCTGCTCAGCCACCCTGGTTCTCCAATCCCATCTCGGCGGCCCGATCGGCCGGAATCGGCACCGGGTAGATGCCATCGAAACATGCCCGGCAGAGCTTCTTCATCGGTCGCCCGGTCGAAGCCACCAGCCCTTCCAGGGTGATGTAGGCCAGCGAATCGGCACCGATCGAGCGGCAGATCTCCTCTTCGCTCAGCCCGGGTGCGATCAGCTCGGCGCGGGTGGCGAAGTCGATCCCGAAGAAGCACGGCCACTGCACCGGCGGCGACGAGATCCGCACATGCACCTCGGCTGCGCCGGCCTCGCGCAGCATCTTCACCAGCGCGCGCTGGGTGTTGCCACGGACGATCGAGTCGTCGACCACGACCAGTCGCTTGCCCTCGATCATGTCGCGGATCGGATTCAGCTTCAGTCGGATACCCAGCTGGCGGATCGTCTGCGACGGCTGAATGAACGTCCGGCCGACGTAGGAGTTCTTCACCAACCCCAGTCCGAACGGGATTCCGGACGCCTCGGCGTAGCCGATCGCCGATGGCGTCCCCGACTCCGGAGTGGGAATCACCAGGTCGGCATCGACTGGGGCCTCCAGCGCCAGCGTCCGGCCGATCTCGACGCGGGCGGCATGCACCCGGCGCGAATCGATGACGGTGTCGGGACGGGCCAGGTAGACGTACTCGAACAGGCATCCCTTGGGATCAGCCTCGGCGAAATGGGTGCTGCTCAGACCGGCCGCGCCGACCGAGATCAGCTCGCCCGGTTCGACCTCACGAATGAAGGTGGCACCGATGATGTCCAAAGCTGCGGTCTCGCTGGCCACCACCCAGCCGTTCTCCAGCCGTCCCAGCACCAGCGGGTGGATGCCCTGCGGGTCGCGGGCGGCGAACAAGGTGGTCTCGTTGCTGAACACCAGGCAGAAGGCGCCCTTCAGCCGCGGCAGCACCTCCAACGCCGCCTGCCGCAGCCCGTTCTCACCATGGACGGTGAGCAGCGCGGTGACCAGTGCGGTGTCGGACGTGGAGTCCATCCGGTTCTTGCGAGGCACCTCCGGGGCGTCGGAGGAGGTCTCCAGCCACTCCTGCAACTCGTCGGTGTTGGTGAGGTTGCCGTTGTGGGCCAAGGCGATGCCGTAGTCGCGAGTGCCGCGGAAGGTCGGCTGCGCGTTGCTCCAGGTGCTGGCACCGGTGGTCGAGTAGCGGCAGTGCCCGACGGCCATATGCCCGCTCAGGGAGTTCAAAGTGGCTTCGTTGAAGACCTGGGACACCAGCCCCATGTCTTTGAAGACCATGATCCGCTCGCCGTTGCTGACCGCCATCCCGGCCGATTCCTGGCCGCGGTGCTGCAAGGCGTACAAACCGAAATAGGTGAGCTTGGCGACTTCCTCGCCAGGCGCCCACACGCCGAAGACGCCACAGGCGTCGCGTGGACCCGGGTCGTCGAAGATGTCGT
>JAJTBJ010000161.1 GCA_021286985.1 Propionibacteriales bacterium
GAAACCGGCGTCTGCCTCCCCGGCCCGACTGACCCCGCAGCCACCGACCACTCGACGACCGAGTCGCAACCCGGCGAGTCCGTGTCGACCCCCAAGAAACACGAGAGATAAGAGCAACGAATGACCACCATCACGATCTTTGGCGGCACCGGTTTCGCTGGAGCGCACCTTGTCAGCGAGGCGGCCGACCGCGGCCATCGCGTCGTCGCCGTCAGCCGCAGGATCCCCGACGCCGCAGGTCGCATCGAGGGCGTGGACTACCAGACCGCCGACGTCACCAATGCCGACCTTTCTGCACTGATCGCAGACAGCGAGGTGGTCATCGCGGCCCTCTCGCCGCGGGGCGAGCTCGACAACCTGCTTCGAGACGTGTACCGGAGGATCGCCGACACCGCCCAGCGCGCTGGTCGTCGACTTGTGGTCGTCGGAGGCTTCAGCTCTCTACGTCCGGCGCCGGACGCTCCTCGGTTCATCGAGATCGGCATGGAGCCCGACGAGCATTTCTCCGCAGAGCAAGTGGCGGCCCTCATGAACGAAGCGACCCAGATTCACTCGACGTTGGTCGATCTCCTTGATCGCGACGACGACCTTGTCTGGACGTTCTTCTCGCCGGGAATGGAGTTCGGCTCACACACTCCCGGGAATCGGACCGGCCAGTACCGCGTCAGCGACGACGGCCTCGTCTTGTCCGATGACACCGGCCGGTCGGCGGTTTCCGGGGCTGATTTTGCGATCGCGATCTTGGACGAGATCGAGGCATCCAGCCCTCGCACCGGCCATCTCGCCGTCGCCTACTAAGCGACGCCCCCAGACAGCACAAATCCCGGCCACCAGTTCGTTGGATGCCGGGATCGTGGTGCGCGAGAGAGGAGTTGAACCTCCACGTCCTTTCGGACACACGGACCTGAACCGTGCGCGTCTGCCATTCCGCCACTCGCGCGCGGGCTCCAAGGAGCCAGCCGAAAGAGGCTACCACAGCAAAGCGACTGCCCCGAAACCGGCCCTGACCGGCCACAACCCTGCCCAACGGGTGCAGATCGGACGCCGGTTGGCGGGCCACGTATGGTGGAGACTCTTGGCGTCGATAGGCTGGGCCACGACGCAACCACGCAGGAGGGCGAATGGGAGTCTTCGACCGAGTAGAGAAGAAGCTCGAAAACGTCGTCGGCGGAGTCTTTGCGCGAGCGTTCAAAGGTGACGTGCAGCCGGTGGAGATCACCGCGCGGCTGCAGCGCGAACTCGACTCCGAAGCCCGGCTGCTCAGCCGCGACCGCAAGCTGGTGCCCAACGAGTTCACCATCGGCCTGTCCTCGCACGACTTCGCCCGCCTCACCCCATACTCCAAGACCCTGAACGCCGAGATCGCCCCCCAGTTGCTCAACTACGCAGCCGACAAGGGCTACATCTTCAACGGGCCGGTCTCCATCGACTACCGCATGGAAGAGTCGCTGCCGATCGGCCGCTTCACCATCACCTCTGCTGCCGTGGCCGGCGTGGACGGAGCCGCCGCCCCGGCCAGCGCCTACCCGTCCGGACCCACCGCGCCCGGCGCCGAACCGCCGGCGCCCGTTCGCCAGCGCACCACCGGCCTGGTCGTCGAAGTCAACGGGGTCCGCCACCCGCTCACCGCCCCCGGCCTGACCATCGGACGGGGCACCGACGCCGACCTGCGAATCAACGACCCCGGTGTCTCCCGGCTGCACGCGCGGATCAACGTGATCGAGTCCGGCTCGGGCACCAGCCTGAACATCGAAGACCTCGGCTCCACCAACGGCATCACCGTGGACGGGGCCCGCACCCGCCAGGCACCCCTGAACAACGGCAGCCGGATCGACATCGGCAACACCACGATGCTGATCACGTCCCCGGTGAGTGATGTCTGACCTCGTCGTCCTCGGCCTCAAACTGGGGTTCCTGGCGCTGCTGTGGCTGTTCATCGCCTTCGTGGCCAACGTCATCCGCACCGACCTGTTCGGCCGCAAACTTCCCGCCGCCGAGCTCGCCCAGGCCAGCTACGAGGCGACCGCCGCCCCCGGCGGCCCGCGCATGTCGCGCAAGGTCACCAAACAACTCCCGACGGTGTTGAAGGTGACCCACGGCAAACAGGCCGGGCTGACCATTCCGCTGGCCGGCGGCGTCCTGATCGGACGCGCCCCCGACTGCCAGTTGATCCTCGACGACGACTACGTCTCCACCCACCACGCCCGGGTCAGCCTGGGCGTGGACGGCTACGTGGTGGAGGACCTGGGTTCGACCAACGGCACCATGCTCAACAACGAGCCGCTGGTGACCCCGACAGCGTTCAGCCCGGGCGACAGCTTGCGCATCGGCCGCACCCTGATGAGCGTGGAGAAGTAAATGACCCTTGCCCTGCGCTACCTCGCGCATTCCGAAGTCGGCCTGGTCCGCAAGAACAACCAGGACTCGGCCTACGCCTCCCCCACGATGCTGATCGTCGCCGACGGCATGGGTGGTGCGGCGGCCGGTGACCTGGCCTCGGCGATCGCGGTGGCCCAGCTGGTCAAGGCCGACGAGGCGAAGGCCACCGGCGAGGACATGCTCACCGAGATGGGCGCCGCGATCACCCGGGCGTCCGACCTGATCAACGACCTGGTGCGCACCGAACCGAGCCTGGACGGCATGGGCTCCACCGTCTGTGGCCTGATGTTCGATGGCGAGCATCTGGCGCTGGCCAATGTCGGCGACTCCCGCGCCTACCGCTACCGCGACGGCGTCCTCACCCGGCTGTCGAAGGACCACTCCTGGGTGCAGAGCCTGATCGACGAGGGACGGATCACTGAGGCCGAGGCGCTGGAGCACCCGCACCGCTCGCTGATCCTGAAGGTGATCAACGGCCAACCACAGCACACTCCCGACCTGGAAATGCTCGACATTCAGGTCGGCGACCGCCTGCTGGTGTGCTCCGACGGCTTGTGCGGCATGGTCACCGACCAGGTGATCTCCGCGCGCATCGACGGCGAACGCGACGACGCGATGGCGGCACTGATCCGGGTGGCCCACCTGGAGGGCGGCCAGGACAACATCACCATCATCATCGCCGACGTCGTCGAAGGCGAGCCCGAAGGCGAACCGCAGATTCTGGGGTCGGCTGCGCAGCTCGACGCCGAAGACCTCAACAATGAGGCCACGCTGATCGAGCGAGTCGCCCCACCGAAGGCCGCCGCCCCCAACCCCAACGCCCCTGAAGTGGCTCGCTACGCCCCCACCAGCAAGGGACGCGGCCTGGCCTGGCTGAAGGTGACGCTGGCGGTCCTGCTGCCCTTGCTACTGATCGGCGCCGGCGGTGGGCTGTGGTACTCCTACACCCAGGAGCAGTACTTCGTCGGCCCCAACGCCGAGACGATCGGCATCTATCGTGGCGTCCCCGAACCGGTGTTCAATCTGCCGCTGTCGCACCTGGTGCAGGCCGACAGCACCCGGATCATCGACCTGCCGCCCTACTACCAGGAGCAGGTCCGTCAAACCCTGCCGGCGTCCTCCCTGGACGCCGCCCGCACCACTTTGGTGATGCTCCAGACCAAGGCCGCTGAGTGCATCAAGCAGCGTCAGCAGTGGCACAACCCGCCGTCCACGACGCCCACCCCGAACCCGTCGACCGCTCCGAGCGGTACGGCGAAGCCGACGCCGGGCGCGAGTTCGGCCGTTCCCGTCCCCACTCCCTCCGAGACCCCCGCCGGCCCCACGGAGTGCTGATGGATAGCGTGGTCAGCTACCGGAAGCGCCGCGGTGTCGAAGCCTTCATGCTGGGCTTCGCCATTGCGTTGTCGATGGCCGGCTACCTGCTGACTCACTTGGATCAGACCGCCACTCTGCCGGCCCAGTGGCCGTGGGCGCTGGGCATTCTCACCGCGATCGCGGTCGGGCTGCACCTGGTCATCCGCTGGCGCATCCCGTACGCCGACCCGCTGATCCTGCCGCTGGTGATGCTGCTGAACGGCCTCGGCCTGGCGATGATCCACCGCCTCGATCTGGGCAGCAGCCCGGTGATGCATTCGGCCGAACTCCAGCTCACCTGGCTGGTGGTGGCGGTGGCGGCCTGCGCCGGGGTGATCATCGGGTTGCGCGACTACCGGCTGCTGCAGCGCTACCCGTACCTGCTGTTCCTGCTGGGCATGATCCTGCTGATGCTGCCGCTGATGCCGGTACTGGGGTTGGAGAAGAACGGCGCCCGAATCTGGATCCACCTGGGCAGCTACAGCTTCCAGCCGGCCGAGCTGGCCAAGCTGGTGTTGACCATCGCGTTCGCGTCCTACCTGGTGGAGAAGCGCGAAGTGCTGGCACTGGCCGGCGGACGTTTCCTCGGCGTCGAGCTGCCCCGTCCGCGCGACCTCGGGCCGATCCTGCTGATGTGGCTGGCCAGCCTGGCGGTGTTGGTGTTCCAGAAGGACCTGGGCACCTCGCTGCTGTTCTTCGGTCTGTTCGTGGTGATGCTGTACGTGGCCACCGAGAAGCCGAGTTGGCCGGCCCTGGGCACGGTGCTGTTCCTCGTTGGTGCCGTGGGGGCGTACTTCGCCTTCGACCACGTCCAGGTACGGGTGTCGGCGTGGCTCAATCCGTTCTCCGACTACGACCGCAACTACCAGGTGATCCAGGCTCAGTTCGGGATCGCCTGGGGCGGCATCTTCGGCACCGGCTGGGGGCTGGGACGTCCCAACATGACACCCCTGGCCAAGACCGACTTCATCGCTGCCGCCCTCGGCGAGGAGATCGGCATCACCGGGTTGATGGCCATCATCCTGCTGTACGGCATCATCGTCGCCCGCGGCTTCCGGGCCGCGCTGGCCGCCAAAGACCCGTTCGGCAAGCTGCTGGCCGCCGGTCTGGCGTTCGTGTTCGCCATTCAGGTGTTCGCCATCATTGGCGGCGTCACCCGACTGCTGCCGCTGACCGGCCTGACCACCCCGTTCATGTCGCAGGGCGGCTCGTCGCTGGTGGCCAACTGGGTGATGATCGGGCTGCTACTGGTGATCACCCACCAGGTGCGCCGTCCGGCCGCAGCGGTCGCCGCCATGCCGATGGCCTCGCTGGAGGCCGACACCACCGAGCTGATCGACGTCAGTTCGCTGCAACCCAGCGCGCCCGCGCGCCCAGGCGCCACCTCGTCCCCGGCACCGGCCGGCGCGGACGAACCCACCGGACCATTGCCGGCGGTCAGCGACAACACCGCCCCCATTAACACCACTGCCCCGGTCGACACCACCGCCGCCATCAATACCACCGCGCCGATCAGCGCCCCCGCGCCCGACCCGGCCGGCGACGAGACCGCCGAGGTGCCGCGCGTCACCAACCCCGGGGAGGAATCGTGAACC
>JAJTBJ010000162.1 GCA_021286985.1 Propionibacteriales bacterium
CTTCACGGTGGTGTCCACGGGGTTCACGAGAGTGTCACCCTGAGCCTGTTCGATCATCACATACCTCGATCCTTCGGCGATTCGATCCGCCCAACACTGGGCTGGATACCCGCCACACTACTCAGGATCGCCGGTGATGGAAGTGGTTCGGTGAACCTTTCCCACACCGACCCAATCTGGCCCTGACAGCGTGTCGCTCCGCGATCTGAGGATGGCGACCCGATAGAAATATTGCAGGCCGGACCAGGTATGAGTTGGTCCGGCTTTCACGTTCCCCGAGGTGCCCGAGCCTGTGACGGGTGGGACGAAAGTTGCCCCGAGAGACCCCTGCGACAGCTCGCGAAAATTTGATCGAACAATCTCGCTCGAACCTCTTGCGCGGCCACTTCTCGCGGGCGTAGAACTTACCTACGCGATCGCGGAGACGGACCCGAAAGGGAACGAAACCAAGATCACGGACGGACAGCAGACGAGGTCCAAGAGCTGGTGGAGCAATCCACCGGTGCTCCCGAGACGGGGGGCGGATCGACGAGGCTGACGGAGTTCGAAAGCGTCTCGTTCGGACGAATCGAAGGCCGGACCAACTCATACTTGGTCCGGCCTTCACCTTTGTCCGGCACCACTTCCCAGTCAGGACGAGGGTGGGGGCGAGGGCAGTGACTCCTCGGGCGACACCGTGGACTGCCTACACTGCCCACATGAGGAGAACCCGGCCCGCCTGGCTGCAATGGACGCTGATCGTGCCCGTTCTGGCCTGCGTGCTGCTGGCCGTCACCTGGGGAAGTGAGCCGAGCACTCCCGTCCTGGTCGTCGGAGGGCTGCTGCTGGTGGGGGCCGTACTGGCCGCCGTCCACCACGCCGAAGTGGTGGCTCACAAGGTCGGAGAGCCGTTCGGATCACTGGTCCTGGCGGTCGCGGTGACCGTGATCGAGGTCGCTCTCATTGTCACCTTGATGCTCTCGGGCAAAGGCGACACCGCCACCTTGGCCCGCGACACCGTGTTCTCGGCGGTGATGATCACCATGAACGGCATCGTCGGCGCCTCCCTGCTGGTGGGTGCCTCCCGGCACCACCTGCCCCAGTTCAATCCCGAAGGCACCGGCTCCGCGGTGGCCACCGTGGTCACCCTGGCCGCACTCACCTTGGTGCTACCAACTTTCACCACCAGCGAGCCCGGTCCGGTGTTCAGTCCCGCCCAACTGGTCTTCGCTGCCATCGCCTCGCTGTTCCTCTACGGCACCTTCGTCTTCACCCAGACCGTCCGGCACCGCGACTTCTTTCTGCCGGTGGGCGCCTCCCTTGGCGCGGAGGACGAACATGCCGCTCCACCGACGGCGAAGGCCACCTGGCTCAGCCTGATCGCGTTGCTGGTGTCGCTAGTGGCCGTGGTGGGCCTCACCAAGACCGAGTCGCCGGCGATCGAGGCCGGGGTGGCCTTCGTCGGTTTCCCGCAGTCGTTCGTCGGGGTGGTGATCGCCGTCATGGTGCTGCTGCCGGAGTCGATCGCGGCCGTCTCGGCCGCCCGAGTGAACCGGATGCAGACCAGCCTGAACCTGGCCTACGGCTCGGCGATGGCGTCGATCGGCCTGACGATTCCTACCCTCGCGGTGCTGTCGTTCTGGCTGCCGACACCCCTGGTGCTCGGCCTCGAACCGGTGCAGTTGGTGCTGTTCGCCTTGTCGGTGGTGATCGCGCTGCTCACCGTGGCTCCCGGACGGGCCAAGACCCTTCAGGGCTGGGTGCACCTGAGCATTCTGGCGGCCTTCGTGTTCCTCTCAGTTCGTCCCTGAGTTACCAGTCCTGCCGCCCCGCCACGATCCGCGGGCTGCGCCGGTAGGCCGACACGGTCGGGTCGTCGGTGATCCAGAACCGCCACCCACGTCGGTAGGCAACGCTCACCCCCACCCGCGGACCACTGCTGATCGCCGCCGGCACCGCCCCCGGCACCAGCGTCCAGCCCTCACCGACCGGACGTCCGGAGTCGGCCAAGGTCCATCCCATCGTCTGCCCGAGGTTGCCCGGCCCGCGGGCCAACGCCACCTCGGCGACCCCGCCCCGACGGGCGCGAGCCTCGACCATGCCGGCGACGACGCGCCCGGAGCGGAACAGCACCGCCGATCCGCCACCCGGCTCGCCGCAGGTGACATTGCCGCACAGGTGGATGCCGTAAGACCGGTAGAGATACAACGTGCCGGGCGCGGCGAACAGGTCACGGGTGTGCGGACGCGGCCCGCCCCAGGCATGAGCTGCCGGGTCGTCGATGCCGGCATAAGCCTCCACTTCGGTGATCGCGACGCTCACCCCAGCATGGGTCAGCACCGAGCCCAGCAGGAGCGGCGCCAGTTTGTCGGCCGGCAGCGAGAAGTCGATCACCGGACCAGTGTGCCTGGGGTGTACGGCCGAGGCGCTACCGTTGAGGGGTGATCAACCGACGGCGCACGCTCGCCGCCGCCTGCGGCGTGCTGATGGCTGTGCTGGTCGGTTGCACCCCGGGCACCCCGACCCCCACGGTCGCACCGACCCCCGGCCCCGATTTCACCCAGCCCGGCGTGGCCAAAGCGATGGTGAAGCAGCTCCTCACCCTCGCCGGCAGCACCAAAGTGCTGCTGGTGCGGATCGCCGCCGAGGACGTCCAGGTGAGCGTCCTGGCCGACAACAAGCCGGTCACCTGGGCCTTCCGGGACGGACAGGCGAGCAAGATCGCCAGCGACCTGCAGTACGTCGATCAAGCCACTTTTGATGTCGATGGGTTCAACCTGTCCGACGTCGGGTCACTGTTTCGCGCGGCCGCCGGACAGTGCGGGTCGTCGTCGCGGCAGTCGTTGACCATCGTCGATTCCTCCGGCGGCGAAGTGGCCATGTCGGTGTCCACCGACCCCGAATCGCGCACGGTCTTCTTCAACCCGGACGGCACCCTCACCGCGCTGCTGAACTTCGACACCGCCTCGGGAGTGAACGCCGGCATCCGTGACGTCCTGGGCCAACGAAGCACGGTCTATTCGGTCAGCGTGATCAGCGATCAGGGCGTCACCGCCGAGTTCCCGTCCCCCACCAGCAGCGGCACCATCCGGCGCACCCGCGGAGCGAAGGTTCCGGTGATCACCACCACCCGGTCGGGCTCGGATCTGCGGTCATTCCCCGCCTCGCGGGTCAATCCGGCGGCGATCTGGCGCGTGGTCACTCAGGCGCGCGGCCAAGCCGACATCGCCGAGGGCTCGAAATGGAGCGTCACCATCGACAATCGGGAGAAGCTCGCCTCCCCTCGGATGTACTTCTCCTTCGGGTTCACCGTCGTGGTCGCCGACATCGACGGCACGATCATCCGCTGATCGCGGCCAACCGCTCTTCGGGTCCGCTGATCAGCAGGTACTCCACGTTGCGTTCGGGTCCGGCCTCCCCCACGCGCCGCCCGTCAGGGGAAAACACCCCCAGTTGATGCCCGATGTAGCGGCGGGTGTCGTAGGCCAGGACCTTCACCGGGTTGCCGCGCGCCGCGCACATCGCTACCAGGTCGTCCAACGGCACATAGCCCTCGTTGCTGAACGAGACGATCACCACTTCGGCGCGCACCCGCTGGATCAGTCCGGCCAACGCGGCCGGCATCTGCCGGCGGGAGTTGAACGGGCTGCGGGTCTCGGCGCTGCGGGCATCGATCCGTTTGCAGGCCACGCCGTAGTACTCCGGCTCGTCCCACCGGATGAGGGTCTCCCAGACGTGGTAGTTGGTGAAGTATCGGTGCTGGTTGTACGGCGGGTCGAGGTAGGCCAGATCGACCGGCTCGAGTTCGTCGACCACCTGCAACGCATCCCCCCGAATGGCGCGTCCGGTGCCCGGGGTGAGTACCGGCGCCACCAGCCTCAGTGGACGCAGCGCACGCGGCGCCCAGTCTTTCAAGAACGCCATCTGCAGCCCGACGGTGGAGTCGACCCGGTCGGCAGCCTCCAGCAAAGCGGTGAGCAGAATCGGACGCAGCCGATGGTCGCCGTAGAGATCGTCGATCCCCTGACGGATCGCGTCGATGCGGCGTCCGTTGTCGGGGTGAAAGTACCGGGACTGCTCGCAGAACACCTCGGTGACATAGCCGCGCCGGTCAGGCAGCTCCTGCAGTCGGGTCAACGCCTCGGCAACTTCGTCCGGATCGACCTCGGCGGCATCGGCCACCACGTAGCACTGGGCGAGCACTTCGGAGTAGGCCGCGGTGTCGACACAGGTCACGGTGCCCCCGCGGCGACAGAACTCCTGGGCGACGCGAGTGGTACCGGTGAACGCGTCCACGGCGGTGCGGGCACCCACGGCGGTGAAGGCCTCACCCAGTTGGTCCACCAGGCGTCGCTTCGATCCGAGGTACTTGATCACGCCCGGGCACCCCGGCCCCGGCTCTGTCCCCTCGTCGCGTGCACCCGCGCTCACCTCCGCGTTGAGCATACGGCCCTGCGACGCTCGTGGCCGGGTTGCTGCACGGCGAGGCCGGTTGGTTCGTACGGCCGGCCCAGCCATGATGGACCGATGAGGATCATCGGGGTGCGGGCGGCGGGCGGCTCCCCGGTATTCAGTGCCGTCCTGCCCCATGGCGAGGATCCCCGTCGGCTGGCGTGGGAGCACGGATTTCGGATCGTCCGGCCGTTGTCGGCGACCGGCAGCGCCCCCGACCTCCAACTCACCGTGCAGGTGGCGGCGCACCATCGCAGTCGGACGGTCCGCGAGCAGCGTCACCGCACCATGGACGCCGACCTCAATCTGGACGCCCTCGCGTCGCCTCCACCGTTGCGTCAGCGGGTGGCTGCCTACGGCATCGTCATCTCCGAGTGGGGTCTGCTGGCCACCCAGTTCTCCGACCGCACAGCCGTCCCCGGGTTGTGGGGGTTGCCGGGGGGCGGCATCGATCCCGGCGAGAATCCCAGCCAGGCGCTGGTTCGTGAAGTCACCGAGGAGACCGGCCAAGAGCTGACCATCTCCCAATTGCTGGACGTGCAAACCGACCACTGGATCGGCCGGGCTCCCTCGGGGGTGGTGGAGGACTTCCACGCGGTGCGCATCGTCTACACCGGACGGTGCCCGCAGCCGTCAGCTGCTGTCGTCCATGATCTCGGCGGCACCACCGCGGCGGCGGAGTGGATCGGGCTGGGCGAGTGGAATCTGCGGCCCTGGTCGAGTTGGGCCCGGCTGATGCTCGAGCGTCACCTGCCCGAGCTGATCGGCGCCTGACAACGCAAAACCGGCGCCCGCACGTGCGGACGCCGGCTGCGATGGGTGAGGTCAGCGTCGCAGGTACGACAGCAGCCGCAGCATTTCGATGTAGAGCCACACCA
>JAJTBJ010000163.1 GCA_021286985.1 Propionibacteriales bacterium
GCTCGGCCCATCCCAGGGGTGAGGCGGGGGCGTCATCGGCCGCCCGGGAGACAATCTGCGGCTCAGCGGCCTCCACGTCCGACTCCGCGTCTCCCACCTCGGGCGGGACGATCGGTGGATTCACCACGGCTTCGGCCAGGGACGGCGTCACCGGCGACGACGCTGCCACCGCCGCTGTCGGTGCGATCGGCCCCGGTGCGATCGGCGCGGGTGCCGACAGGGGCAGCGGCGGTGCGATCGGCGCAGTCGCGGGCAGCGATGGCGGCACGGATGCCATTGGAGCGGGCGCCATTAGAGCGGGGGTCGTTGGTGCGGGGGTCGTGGGTGCAGCTGTGACTGAAACGTCTGCGACCGGCACGCCGACAACTGAACTGGGCACCTCCGGAGCGGTCGGCACTCCCGTCGGCGCGACAGTTGCACCTCCGTCAGCACCCACAGGCCCGGCGGGTGCCTCAGCAGCGCTGGCCGGATTCGCCAGAACGTCCATCGCGGCCCCCGAGACCTGCTCGGAGACCGCCGACGCGGGAGCTGGCAACTCCGGGCTCGGCTCAGGGGTGGCCGCCACCTCGCGGGGCAGCAACTGTGGGACGGGAGCCGACGGCAGAATCGCGGCCGGGGCTGCTGCGGAGGGTCCACTGACGACCGGGACAGCGGGTGGCTCTTCGGCGACCGGCGCGACACCTGGCGGGGGAGCGACCGGCAGAGCGGCCGCCACGACTTCGTCCGAACCATCCTCGACCGATGCTGATTGGCCCAGCTCCGGTTCGCCCGACTCCGATTCGGTCAGCTCCGATTCGATCACCGTCGCGGCAGGCTGTGGCGCAGCGGGAAGCGGCAGGGGAGGGACGGACGCGACCGGCGGAGGTGCCACGGGAAGAGGTGCCACCGGAAGCGCAGCCACCACCGTGGCGGCCGGGAGGGGAGCCGACGGCAGCAACTGCACCGGTGCGGCCGGGTCCACGACCTCGGCTACGACCGCAGACTCGAGGTCGGTCTCCGCACCCGCGACGGCTGGGGACGCCACCAGATCGGCCACAGCCGCCACCTCCTCGGCAGCCGCGACTTCCTCCGCGGGCACGTCCTGGGTGACAGCGGCGTCTTCGGCGACAGGGTCTGACTCGCTCTCGGGAGCCGGACGCTCCAGCGGCAAGCCCGCATACGCAGGCCCGACTTCGCGGATGGCGCGGCAGGTGGGGTAGTTGCGGCACCCCCAGAAGCGCATTCCTGTGTGCTTCCCAGCCCGGACCCGCTTGTACATCATCGGGGCCTCACACAGCGGGCAGGTGGGTGCGCCGAAGGCCGTCCATTCCTTCGGCAACGCCCACTGCGAGGTGGTTTCGTCGGCGAGCGGCAGCACCGGCCCGCCAGCGGCCATTCGCAGCAGATCGTCGCCGTCCAGCAACAACAGGCCGGATTCGGTGGCCAGTTCCGCGGCCTCCGCGGTGAACTTGCCCGCGGTGATCAGCATCCCGTTGTCGAGGCCCGCTTCGTCGACCAGCTCACGCAGTTCGGCGACCGCGGGGGTGCCGACCTGCCACGCCTTCCAATGCTTGCACTGCACCAGGAGTTGCTCGCCTCGCCGCTTCAGCAGCATGTCGGCGCGTCCGTTCAGGCTCTGCGGCGGCGGCTCCACGGAAAATCCGTCTCGGGAGAAGGCCGACTCGACCAAGGTTTCGAACAGTCCCCAGTTGAGCTTGCGCAGCCATTCACGTTCGGGGTCGCTGGGCAGACCGGACGGGTTGTCCGTAGCCGCTGGCGACGCAGACGGTGCCGACACAGTGGCTGGTAGCTCATCCGGATCGACCACCGCACGGCGGGGAAGGGTCAGGGTCATCGTGGCTCGCTATCGACGGTGTTGGGGGAGGAGGACGCAATCCCGTCCCCGGCAGATTATCGCGACAGCGGCGCATTTCGCAGTCACCCATAGGGGGCCAATTGGGCAACCCCAGTGAAGGCCGGAGTACCCCCGCGGATGAGGCTCGGGCTAGGCCGTTCACCTGCGGGCGTATGGGCGGCGTCAACATCGGCGTCGGCCCCGCTAAGAAGCCGTAAAGACCCCCGTCATGGCCGCCCGATTGGCCGTTGGCTGGTGTCGTGACCACGAACCTACGAATTCCCAAGCGCATTCTGGTGGGTAACCCGATGCGCTCCGCGCAGCTGCACGAAACCCTGCTGCCGAAGCGGATCGCACTGCCGGTCTATTGCTCCGACCCGATCTCCTCCAACGCCTACGCCACCCAGGAGATCCTGCTGGTGCTGGCGATGGGCGGGGCGGCCGCCATCATGCTGACGCCCTGGATCGCGGTGGTGGTGGTCACCCTGCTCGCGCTGGTCACGGTGAGCTACCGCTCCACCTGCCACGCCTATCCCGACGGCGGTGGCGCCTACGCGGTGAGCCGGGCGAACCTCGGACGGATGCCGTCGCTGATCGCGGCCGCTGCCTTGCTCGTCGACTATGTGATGACCGTGGCGGTCTCGGTCGCCTCTGGGGTGGAGAACCTGGTCTCAGCCTTCCCAGTGCTGGGGGAGTACTCGGTGATGATCGCGGTGGGGCTGGTGGCCGGCCTGGCGGTGATGAACCTGCGCGGCGTCAAGGAGTCGGGCACGCTGTTCGCCATTCCTACCTACGGTTTCGTGGTCAGCGTGTTCGTCCTGCTGATCGTGGGGTTCTGGAACGTCGCCACCGGGCATCCGCCGGTCGCCGAGTCCGCCCAACTGGGCTTCACCTCCGCCAATCCCGCCGGAGCCGCCATGCTGATCCTGCTGCTGCGCGCCTTCGCCTCCGGTTGCACCTCGTTGACCGGCGTGGAGGCCGTCAGCAACGGCGTGCCGACCTTCCGGGTTCCGAAGGCTCACAATGCTGCCGTCACCCTGCTGATGATGGCTGCCTTGAGCATTGCGATGATGCTGGGAATTTCGGTGTTGGCCACCGTGGCCGGCATTCACATCGCCGACAGTCTCGACCAGCTCACCGGGGTCACCCCCGGCTACGAACAGCGCACCGTGCTGGCGCAGCTGTCGGCAGCCACCTTCGGCAACAACAGCATCGGCTTCTTCGCCGTGCAGGGCTTCACCACGCTGATCCTGATCCTGGCGGCCAACACCG
Organism: Propionibacteriales bacterium; assembly: GCA_021286985.1. GTDB lineage: Bacteria > Actinomycetota > Actinomycetes > Propionibacteriales > Propionibacteriaceae > Propionicimonas. The sequence continues at coordinate 3,107 of JAJTBJ010000163.1, forward strand.
CCTTCAACGGCTTCCCGGTGCTGTCCTCGATCCTCGCCGACGACCGCTACATGCCCAAGCAGTTGGCCCGCCGCGGTGATCGTCTGGTGTTCAGCAACGGCATCTTGATCCTCGGGGGAATCGCGGCCGCGCTGATCATCGGTTTCGAGGGATCGGTGTCCAAGCTGATCCAGCTCTACATCCTCGGGGTGTTCGTATCGTTCACCCTCAGCCAGTCGGGAATGGTCGCCTACTGGCGTCGCCAGGCGCGGGAGCACGGCTGGACCCCCAAGATCGTGATCTCGGCCATCATCAACGCCATCGGTGCCAGCGCGACCGCTTTGGTCTTGGTGATCGTCCTGATCACCAAGTTCACCCATGGCGCCTATCTGGTGGTGATCGCGATCCCGCTGCTGGTCTTCGCGATGATCCGGGTGGAACGGCATTACCGCCGAACCTCGGCCCAGCTCGCCCCCAAGACAGCGGGAATCACCCTGCCCAGTCGCATCCACGCCGTCGTGCTGGTCAGCCAGTTGAACGAGCCTGCCTTGAAGGCGCTCGCCTTCGCCCGAGCCATCCACCCCAGCACGGTGATCGCGCTGCACGTCGACACCCACACCGACCGCACCCACAAGCTGGTCAGCGAGTGGTCCTCGCGCGAGATCCCGGTACCCCTGACGACAGTCGCCTCGGAGTACCGCGACCTGGTCGACCCGGTACTGGACTACCTGCAAGCCATCCCGATCGGACCGCGGGACGTGATCGAGGTCTTCATCCCTGAATATGTCGTCGGCCACTGGTGGGAGGCCATGTTGCACAACCAGAGCGCGTTCCGGCTGAAGAGCCGACTGCTCTACCTGCCGGGCGTCATGGTCACCTCGGTGCCCTACCACCTCAAGTCGGCACAACCGTGGACGCTGCCGCGTCCCGGGGGAGACCACGACCAGGCGCCCGAACTTGTGGACGCCACCCGCTCCTGAGCGTTGAGACTCTGGCAAGCTGGTTCGGTGGGCACTGACACCGACGACGGGCTTCTCCTCGCGGGTGCGAGGGGACTGTCGCAACGCCGCCGGTGGTACGGCCTCGCGGTCGCCCTTCTGGGCGCACCCCTGCTCACCGTCGCGCTCCTACCCATCCGTGGCTTGGTGGGACTGGACACGATCCTGTTGATCTTCGTGCTGGTGTCGGTCACCGCCTCGGTGGTGGGCGGAGTCGTGCCGGCCCTGACGGCGGCGTTCATCAGTTTCGGTGTGGCCAACTTCTTCTTTGCGCCGCCGTACGGGACGCTGGTGGTCGCCAGCGCCGGTGAGCTGGTCGACCTGGTGGTGTTCCTTGCCGTCACCGCCTTCGTCGGAGTGATCACCGAGGTCGGCGCGCGCGCCCGAGTGCGCGCCGAGCGCGCTCTGGTCCGAGCCGAGTGGCTGGCTGGCCTGGAGGACGCTGCCGACCCGACTTCGCTGGCCGCAGTGCTGGCCGAGGCCCGGCGGGTGTACGGCACCGAGTGGGCGGCCTTGACCGAACGTGGCGCCCCCGTGGCGACCTCGGGACTGCGACCTGACGTCGGGCAGCAGTTGCGCGCCGACGCCGGCGAGGGGCTGGAACTCACCTTGCTCGGGCCGGAACGCCTGGGCGCCGACCTGGCCCCGCTGCAGGCCCTCGCCGCCACCGCCGGACGCCTGTGGCGTTCTCAGCGGCTCGCCGAACAGGCCAATCGTGCCGAGGAGTTGGCCCGCATCGATGAGCTGCGCGCCGGCCTGCTCGCTGCTGTCGGCCATGACATTCGGGCACCGCTGGCCACTATTCGCACCTCGGCCGACACCTTGGCCGACACCTCCTTCACCCTCGGCGACGATGACCGCGCCGAACTGCTGGAGCAGATCCAGGCAGCAGTCGGGCGGCTGGATGCGATCATCGCCAATCTGCTCGATCTCTCCCGCCTTCAGGCCGGTGTGTTGTCGGTCAGTCTCGAGCCCGTGTCGGTGCTCCAGGTGCTCGCCGACGCGGCTCGCCGGGGGTCGCAGCGGGTGCGGTTGGATGTGCCGGACGAACTCGCGCCGGTGCTCGCCGACCCTGGCCTGCTGGAGCGAGTGATGTCGAATCTGATCGACAATGCCGACCGCTATGAGCCGGCCGATGGGCAGATCGTGGTGGCCGCACAACCTCGATCCGGCCAGGTGGAGATCTCGGTGATCGACCATGGGCCCGGGGTCAGCC
>JAJTBJ010000164.1 GCA_021286985.1 Propionibacteriales bacterium
TGATCTGGCCTCGATCGAGGAAGGCGATGTGGGTGCAGCGCTCGGCCTCGTCCATATAGGGGGTAGCCACCAGGATGGTCTTTCCTTCGCGGTGAAGCCCGGCAAGAATCCGCCAGAATTCGCGGCGGGAGACCGGATCGACGCCCGTGGTGGGCTCGTCCAGCAGCAGCAGGTCGGGGGAGTGCATCAAGGTGGAGGCCAGCATCAGCTTCTGCTTCATGCCGCCGGAGAGGTGCTGGGCCTGCCGGCTGCGAAACTCGGCCAACCCCATACTCTCCAGCAACTCCGCGGAGCGGCGGGCGCGGTCGGCCTTACTCACCCCGCGCACGGTGGCGAAGAACTCCAGGTTCTCGGCCACCGACAGGTCGGGGTACATCGAGAAGCGCTGCGACATGTAGCCGATCCGCCCGGTGATCTGCGCCCGCGCACTGGTCACCGAGTGCCCGAAGACTTCTGCGTCGCCCTGGTCGGGAGCCAGCACGGTGGCGAGCATTCGGATCAGCGTCGACTTGCCCGCACCATCGGGTCCGAGCAGGCCGAACACCGCGCCGTCGGCGATGCCGAGGCTGACCCCGGCAACCGCCTCGACGTCGCCGAAGCTCTTGTGCAGGTCCGCGGCGACCACCGCCGGTTCCTGCGTGGTGGGATTGGCCATCACTCAGCCCAGGGTGACGTCGGCCGGCATCCCGGCCTTGAGCGTGCCGGACGAATCCTCGACGCGCACGCGCACCTGGTAGACCAGCTTGGTGCGCTGGTCCTTGGTCTGCACCGAGTTGGGCGTGAACTCGGATTGGCTGGCCACGAAGCTCACCTGGCCGGTGAAGGTCTGCGCCGCCGAATCGATGCGCAAGGTGGCGGGCTGGCCGACCTTGACGTTGCCGATGCCGGTCTCGGGCACGTAGATCCGGACGAACAGCGACGTCGCGTCGATGATGGTGGCCACCGTCTTGCCTGGGGACGCGTTCTGGCCCACGTTGGTCACCACCGAGGTGACCAGGCCGTCACGCGGGGCGCTGATGCTGGCGTAGCTCAGCTGCACCTCGGCGAGCTTCACCGCTGCTTCGGCCTGGGCCAGGCGGGCCTTGGCCGCGGTCACGTCGGCGGACGTGCCGTCGTTGCGGGCGTTGGTCAGCGCCGCCTTGGCTGCGACGACGCCCTGTTTGGCCTGGTCGCGCTGCAGTTTCAAGGCGGTGGTGTCCAGTTGCACCAGCAGCTGACCCTTGGTCACCTGGTCGCCTTCGCTGACCTTCACCTCGGTGACCCGTCCGGACACCGCCGGAGCGATCTGGAACTGGTCGGCCTCGACGGATCCGGAGAACTGGTTGGTCTGGGCCTGCGCGGCTTGGGTCGCGCTCCACCACCACCAGATGCCACCGCCGATGAGCAGCAGCACGACCGCGATGATCACCGGGATCGGCGGACGCTTGCGGGAATGACTGGCCATGTCGGGCCTACCTGTCTTGCTCGGATTGGCCGGCTGTCGGATGGCAGCCGGGGATGCTGATTTCCACCGGAACTCCGGCGGGAAGCTCGCCGGAGGCGAGGAGTTCCACCCGGACCGCCCGGGTCAGGTGGGTTTCGTCAGTGGCCGTCGACGACGGCGGGAAGTCGGCGGTGGGGGAGATCCAATGCACCGAGGCTGCGACCGAGGCTCCCGGCGCCATCCAGTCGCCGGTGATGGTGGCGGCATCACCGATACACACCTGGCTCAGCTGGGTCGGCGACAGCCAGGCGGTGACCTTGGCCTGCCCGGTCTCGCGGATCGTCACCACCGGCGCCCCGGTGATCACCCGGTCTCCGACCCCGGCCGTCCAGGTGACCACGCCGGCCACCGGGGAAGTGATCGTGGCCTGGTCGAGTTGAGCCTTCGCCACGCTCACCGGGATGTCGGCGGTCTGGGCGGCGATCTCGGCCAGGTCGCGGAGTCCCCGCAGCTGGCTGCGGGCGTCGTACAGGGTGGCGAACGCCTGGTTCAGCTTCGCCAGCCCGGCCCGGGCCTGCTTCAGTCCGGAGGTGAGTTTCGGCAGGGCGGCATTCACCTCGGCGAGCTTGGCGTCCAAGCCGGCGATGGCGGCCGTCAGCTGGGCGATGGACGCCTGCAGCTCGGGCTTGGTGGGCGTCCCCGGCGGTGGCGTCGGCGGGTAGTGGGCCAGCAGATACTCGGCTTGGCTGAGTTTGGCGGCCAGATCTGCGCGGGTCTTGACCAGTTGGGGCTGGGCCTGCTTGAGGTTCGCCAACGTGCTGGTCAGGGTGCTGATGGCATCGGTGACCTTGGCCCGATTCGCTTCCAGCGTGCGCTCGGTGGTGTAGGTGGAGTCGATGGCGTCGGTGAGCACGCCAACCTGCGCGGTTGCGACGTCGCGATCGGCCTCGGTGGCCTGCACCTGTGCCCGCAGGGCGGTGGTGTCGAACCCGGCGAGTACCTGGCCGACGGTGACCTGGCTGCCTTCGTGCACCTTCACGCTGGCGATCCGTTGGGACGCCCCGGCCTGATAGCTGACGGCCACCAGGCTCGGCGTCTGCCCGGAGGTGCCTGCCGCCGGGGTGAAACCGGCGTCGAGGTTGACGGTGGGCAGGGTGAGGGACGGCACCACGATCGTCCGGCTGGGGTCGGTGACGGTGCCGACGGCCGTGACCGGTGTGGCTGCGGGCGTGCAGCCTGTCAGCGTGATCGCGAGGAGAGACGCCGCGGCGAGGGCGGGGGTGAGTTGCTTCACGGTTTCACCGCCACGGTGGCCAAGAAGGTGTCGATGATCAGCTCCAGTTTCGCCGGGCTCGGCGGCGCGGCCGGCTCCACCGACAAGAAGCCGTCCAGGGCCACGTAGGCCATGATCGAGCCGACGAAGAACCGGGAGGACACGTCGAGGTCGGTGATCGCGATCAGGCCGCGATCGGAGGCTTGCTGCAGCAGGCGGCTGGTCAGGCCCAAAAGCTGGCCGGGCAGGGCTTCCCGTACCGCCACCCGCAACTCGGCAACCCGGAAGGCCTCGCCGAGGATGAGTCGCATCAAGGCGATGGCGTCGGGCTGCATCAGGCTGCGGGTGAACATCGTGGCTAGGCCCAGCAGGGTGCGGCGAAGGTCCGCAAGGGTCTCCGGTGGGGGGTTGTTGGCGGCGGGTCGGATGCCCAGCTCGCGAACGCTGCCGATCAGCACCTCGGCGAGCAGATCGACCTTGGTGGGGAAGTAGGTGTACAGCGTCTGCTTGCTCACCCCGGCCTCGGCGGTGACCGCGTCCATGCTGGTGTTGGCGAAGCCGTCGGCGAGGAACAGCCGGCGCGCGGCCGTACTGATCTGCTCGCGTTTGGCGAGCTGCCGGGTGCTCAAACCTGTGGTCACGATCAAACCGTACCGTACAGTTTGATCGGAGTCACGGATTGCGACGGGTATCTTCTACCTATGCCACATACCGAACCGGCCTCCCGATCGCGCGCAGGCTGGTTCTGGTTGGTGTTCGGCTGGCTGGTGACCCGTGCCATCGCGATGGCGGTGTGGCTGTGGGGTGTGCCGGTGATGAGCGGCGATGTCGACTACTACTTCAATCGGATGCATCAGCACCTGGCCCTCGGGGTTCCGGCGACGATGACCATGCCGGAGTACCCGACTCCGGTGCTGTGGGTGCTGTTGGTGCCGTACCTGCTCGGCGGGGGCACCCTGCTCGGATTCAAGATCGCCTACGTCGCCCTGATGCTGGCGCTCGATCTGTTCTTCACGATCCTGTTGGGCCGCGGCGCACCTTCGGCGGCGGCCTGGTATTGGGTCGGCTTCGGCCTGGCACTCGGCCCGATCATCTATCTTCGGCTGGATCTGCTGCCGGCGCTCGGAGCGGCGGGAGCCGTTCTGGCGCTGGCCGCCGGACGCTACCGCACCTCCGGCATCCTGCTGGGCCTCGGGGCGGGTCTGAAGGTCTGGCCGGCCACCGTCTATCCGGTGACGTTCACCGGGCAGCGTCGCCGCGATCACCTGATCACGATCAGCTTCTTCGCCACCGGCGTCGGCCTGCTGATCGCTGCCTTGGCCTACGGCGGTTGGAATCGGCTGATCTCGCCGCTGCAGTGGCAGTCCGGGCGCGGTCTGCAGATCGAGTCGGTGTGGGCCACGGTGCCGATGGTGGCCAAGCTGTTCCAGCCCGGCTACACCGTGAAGATGTCGCGCTGGCAGGCGTTCGAAGTGTTCGGGCCCGGAGTGGACGCCTGGCTGGCCGTCGCCAACGTCCTCGGGGTGGCCGGCTACCTGGTCATCGCCGCGGGGTACCTGGCCTGGTTCCGCCGCGCCTATCCGGAGGCGTTCCGACGTCGTCCGCGCCTGGTGGAGACCGCCTCGCCGCTCGGCGTCGACCTGATCGCCTTCGCCACCGTCACCGTGATCACCATCACCTTGATCACCAACAAGACCTTCTCCCCGCAGTATCTGACCTGGCTGGGCGCGGCGACCGCCGTGTTCTGGATGGTCACCGAGCCGGACTCGCCGCTGGGACGCACCGCCCGGACCACCGGGGTGTGGGTGCTGCTGCTGGCGGTGGCCACCCAGGTGGTGTACCCGATCGGCTACGACGCCCTGCTCTACCCGAGCATGTGGGACCCGGCGGTCACGACGGTCTTGGCGCTCCGCAACCTGGGGCTGGTGCTCCTGGGTGGGTGGTTGCTGATCCGCCTGATCCCGCGGCTGATCCCGCCGCGCGCGGCGATTGCTCACTGAACGTGATTCCGGCGGACTTGTAGGCTTTGCGCCATGACCGACTCCGTGGCCGAACTCGCGCGCAAACGCAACGCGATTCCGCGGGCACACACGCCGAAGGGCACCCTGGCTGAGCGCGTCCTGCGCTCGGGGTGGACCTGGCTGTTCGTCGGGGCGGTCATCGTTTATGCCGCGGCCCTCACCTGGCTGCTGACCGATATGGCGTCCAGTATGCGGGTGGACGCCGACCAGGTCGGGGTGAACGTGGCGGCGATGCGACAGGCGGCGTGGTTGGCGCTGCCCACCGTGGCGGTCTGGACGGTGTTGTTCTCGCTGGCCGACCGCTACCGCCCGCAGCGATTCATCATCTGGTTCCTGTCGCTGGGCTGGGGCGCGGCGATCGCGGTG
>JAJTBJ010000165.1 GCA_021286985.1 Propionibacteriales bacterium
ATGGTCTAAGTCTTGCAGCTGCCACTGACAAAATAGAACGTGTGTGTGAAATCTGTGGACAGGTTCTTTCGCGAATGCTGGGCAGGGTTTCGACACGCTCGCTGGCTCTCACTGCTCAACCAACGGGGGTGGGCCTGCTCAGCCAGCGGGGTGGGCCGATCTTGCAGGCTCAAGCGGCGGGGGCGGTCCTTGGCCGCGAGCGGGAAGGCGGCGACTGGAGTGGGCGTCGCCCCGGCTGAGGCGCACTGCGGAGGGCGGCCCGTGGGGTTCGAAGTCGACTAGTGGTCAACCCGCGCGTTGCACGAGTTGGAGCGGGTGGCCGTCGGGGTCTTCGACGAACGCCACCTGGAGTGAGCCGTCACGGAACGGGTGCGGCCCGCGATGGTCGGTCGCGCCCGCCGTCAAGGCGAGGGCGTAGGCCGCGTCCACGTCGTCGGTCCACAGCGCCAGACATGCGCGGTGGCCGGTGGTCACCGGCGTGATGCCGTGACTCTCCGCCGCGGGACCGGGCAGCGCCAGCCCCAGGCCGAACCCGCCCAGAGCCAGTTCGATCTTGACCGGCTCCTCCTGTGGGCTCCGGAAGGTCTCGGAGAACCCGAACGTGGCATAGAAGCGGGCCGACCGCTCGCAGTCGGCGACGAACGGGATCGCCTGCGGATCCGAGAACTGCATGCCTTCGACCCTATATCGATGCCCTCCCGCGGGCGCGGTCTTCCCTGACGCTTGGGGAACGTCGGGCGGCGGTCGGCCGTCCACAGAGTTGGGGAACCGGGGATTGCGGCGCTTCGCCGGGATGGATGCTCTTCTGGATCTGCCGCTGCTCGTGCGATGCGGCACAGCCGCCTCACGAATGCCGCGCGAAGTTGGTCGCACCGACGCGTTGGCGAGATGCACAACTCGTTGAAGGTCGTGTTGCATTCGCCGAATATCGAATCGTTGGGTTCCCCTTGATCGTGCGTGGCGATATCTTGTCGGCGTGGCTCGACGACCAGTGGTGGCGCATGGACCGATTCCATCAAGGGAGATTCTCGAGGCTGCGGGCCTTGAGCGAATCGAAGGCCAGATTCGTTGGGAATTGCAGGAGGTGCTTTCTCAGGGCTACACGCAGGAGAAACTGGGCATAGAAGTACTTGGCTACACGACGGCGAGCCAGCTGAACAAGATCGTGAACGGCTCGGCCAGTCTGACCGTCGACCGCGCACGCATGCTCGACGAGCACGGGCTTACGCCGGTCCTGGGGGGATCCTTCGAGGAGCTTGCGCTGATGCGGGCCACGCGTCAGCGACGTAGGGCGCCGAACAGTTCAGGTTTGTGGGACGTGTTCCTTGCGCTGCCGATGGCATCGACTGATGACGACGCGGCGTTCAGCCAGATTCAGCACGAGGCCAGGGCGCTGGTGCAAGCTTTGCAGGAGAGGTGTGACTTCACCGTCTACTGCGGTGCACTTCAAGTCGCCGGGCGCGATGATTTCGACTCGCCAGCGTTCGCTCTTGCTGACAACATCGAAGCCCTTCGAAAATCGAGCAACTTCCTGCTGTGGGTAGATCGACCGCTGACAAAGCCCTCGAGTGTTTGGGTAGAGGCGGGGATCGCGCTGGCGTTGGGCAAGCCCTGTGTGTACCTAGTCAAGGAGCCGGAGACTCTGCCGTACATCCTTCGGCAGGCAGCGGACGCGAAGGTCGGAGCTCTCGGCAGCGTGAGATGCGAATGGGTAGGGTCCTCTTCTTCGCCAGCCAATCTCGTTCGCAGGCATGGCCGCCACCTGTTCTCAATGTAGATCGGCGTCGGGCGGGCGTTGATGCCCGCCCGACCTGATCTATTCAGTAGTGAGGAACATCAATCCAGACGCCCCCATTGAAGTGAATAAGTTCGGCCACGACATTCGGGTTCCTTACCTGAAGCCAGGTGCCATCGTTGATCGAGTAGGTCCAACCCCGCTTGACGTAGGTGTTGTTTACCCCCCACTCGGATACCTCTGGGTAGCTCCCCGGTGCGATGCTCGTGACGATAGTGAAGTGATCCCACGTCCCGTCACCATCCCAGTCGTACACAAGCAGGTCTCCTGGCTCGGCGTCGGGGACCGAGTTCGCACGGAACTGATCGGGCCCCAGTTGGACAACCTTGATGTCGAGTCGGCCGGGAGTCTCAAGGTAGGTGCGCAAGTCGGTGACCGACCAGGCGGTGGCAGACCCCGGGACCTTGCGCAGTCGGTTGTGCTCGCCTACTGATGTCCAGGTGGCGTCTTGACCGAAGCCGCCTGCCCAGAGCGCCTGACTCACGAACCAGGTGCACGCGGATGCGTGGTAAAGCCCTGTGACATCGTATGGTGCTTGCGCGATGGCCCACTTCACTGCTTCCGCGCGGTTGTAGAAGGAGTTCGGTACGGGCGGATTCGCGGTCGTCGCCGAGTCACAGTTGACGAGTCCGGGCGGTACGCCGTTGGAGCCGGTGTCTAGCCAGACCTCCGGCCAGAAGTGGGCCGCCGGATCCTTGATCCAAACGTCGCTCGTATATCCGTAGGGGTTCGTGACCGACTGGCCGTATGTCCAGCACGAGGCCGTGATCATCGCCCCCTCCGGCAGGGCCGAACCGGTCCGCGCTTCAAACTGTGGTTCGGATCGGGGATAGGCGCCTAGGCCCGCCGTGTTGATCAGGCGGTACTGGCGGTCGTCCTCGGCCTTCGCCTGAGCTGAAAGGCTGATGCTGAGCGCCAGGCAGAGACCGCTCGCCGCGACCGCTCGAAGAGTTCTGTTCATTCCGTGCCTCCTTATCTTTCGGCGAGTTGCTCATCGCGGGTTCCTCGCACGCATTAGTCTCGCGACAGAGAGGTTGGCTGGCCACATCCGCAGAGTGTCAGCAATTGCCGGCACAATCACGGCGAATCGGGTGGGGTTGCGGGCAATTTCCGGCACGTTTCCGGAGAATCGCATTCGGTGGCCGGTGGCGAGCACCGACATTAGCACGCCGCCTGGGCTGTTGCCGCGGATGGGGCCTCGCCTGCAACTCTCGGCTCGATCAGACATGGGTGGGCATGCCTGTGGGAGTCCGCCCGAGCGATGTGTTTATCGACCTGCCGCCGGTGGCGGGCGAGGTCTAACGTGGAATCAGCCGACCCCCCAAGGAGGCGTGATGTCCAACTTCTACACCGATTTGCGAAGGTTCAAAGATCCGGTCATGGCGCAACGATGCGCCCAGCGCCTGCTGAAGATGCGGACCACGTTGGCGCCACTGCGAGCCAAACGCCGTGACGGCACTCTCATGCTGGCCACCTGGAACATCCGCGATTTCGGCTCGGGACGCCTCAACCCGAGCCCGCGGCTGCCGGAGACCTTCTTCTACTTGGCCGAAGTGGCCGCCTGCTTCGACCTGATCGCGATGCAGGAGGTGAACCGCAATCTGGGCGACTTCCTGAAGCTGGTCGACATCCTCGGGCCCGGCTGGGACTACCTGCTCACCGATGTCACCGAAGGCACCAGCGGCAATGGCGAGCGGATGGCCTTCCTCTATCGCACCGACAAGGTGCGCTTCCGCAAGATCGCCGGCGAGATCGTCCTGCCGAAGGGGGTGACGGTGGTGCCTACCGACACGGTCAAGCCGCCGATCACCGCTGAGCCGGGTGATCCGGCACCGGCCGAGCCTGAGACCGGCCAGCAGTTCGCCCGGACGCCGTTCCTGGTGGCCTTCCAGTCGGGCTGGTTCCACTTCAATCTGTGCACCGTCCATCTGTATTACGGCACCGAGACCGGGCCGGGGCTGCAGCGCCGGATCGCCGAGATCCGCTCGCTGGTGCAGTTCTTCGCCTCGCGCCAGGACAAGGAGAACGCCGGCAAGGGCAACCCGCAGCAGGCGGAGAACTACATCCTGCTGGGCGACTTCAACGTGGTCTCACCCCAGCACGAGACCATGGCTGCCCTGGTCGACAAGGGGTTCACGGTGCCCGAGCAGATCGACGCCGAGCACCTGAAGACCCGCAACCACTTCTACGACCAGATCGCGGTGCGGGTGCGGGATCCGCGTTTCGCCACCGTGGACGGCGGGGTGGTCGACCTGTACGCCGACGTCTTCACCGACGACGACGTGGCCCTCTACGCCGATCAGGTGCCGGACGCGGTGGTGGGCAAGACGCCGCTGGACAGGTTCCGCACCTGGCGCACCTGGCAGATGTCGGACCACAACCCGCTGTGGGTGCAGATCAAGACCGACTTCTCCGACTCCTACCTGGAGCAGATCGGACACTGAGGTTTCGACGCGGTCGCTGACGCGACCTGCTCAACCAGCGGTGGTCGGTTTGGGTTTCTACGCGACCTGCTCAACCAGCGAGGCTGGAGCACGGAACCTGTCCCGGTGTCTCGCCACCGCTGGTTGAGCAGCGGGCGAAGCCCGCGTGTCGAAACCACTCGGAGATCGGTGGCTAGCGCTGGAGCCAGGCGGTGGTGTCGACCGGGAGGGCGCCGGACGTGGTCAGCGGGGTGCTGGTCAGCAGCACCTGGGCATCGGACGGCAGCGCGACCGGATCGGCGCCGAAGTTCGTCCAGCATTCCAGGCCGTCGCCGCGGGTGAACGCCAGGACGTCCGCGCTGCTGGGCAGCCAGCTGAACTCACCCTCGCCCAGGCCGGGATGGATCGCCCGGATCGCCAGCGCAGCGCGATACAGCTCCAGGGTTGAGCCGGGCACGCCATCTTGGGTGGAGGCGGCATAGCGTCCCCAGTCGGCCGGTTGCGGCAGCCACGGTGCGGCCGCGGGCTCGGCGCTGAAGCCGAAGTTCGACTCGGGCCGGTCGGTCCACGGCGGCGGCACCCGGCAGCCGTCCCGTCCGGGATCGGTGCCGAAGGTCTGCTTCACCACCGGATCCTGCATGGCGTCGGCCGGCAGGTCCTCGACCTCGGGCAGGCCGAGCTCCTCGCCTTCATAGATGTAGGCGCCCCCGGGCAGCGCCAGCATCATCAGCGCCGCGGCGCGCGCCCGGCGCAGGCCCGCCTCGAAGTCGGCCGGACGTCCG
>JAJTBJ010000166.1 GCA_021286985.1 Propionibacteriales bacterium
CTTGGGGCTGTACGTAGACACGGGTCTTCGTCCTGCTTCCGTAAGTTGTGGTCAGGTGGAGTGCGGGGTCGGCCTGGGCCAGACCACTGCGCAACAGCGCCTAAGATTACCGCGCCGGTTGTGGGGGGTCAAAACCAGCCTCAGACCGGATGCTAACCTCCCCACATGAGGGGCCAGGAGGTGCGATGACCGCGGTGTTTCCAGAGATATCGGCCACAGGATACGTCCAGCACCGGCTGCACGCTCCGGATCGGGCCTGGCCACAGACCAATTGCTACGTCGATCTGTGGATCGAAGCCCTGGCCAGCCTGGGCGTGGCACCCGAGGCAATGCTCGGTTTCACCCTCACCCAGGACTTCGAAGGCGACCAGTTCACCTTCTTCAAGGTGCCGCTGGAAGACCTCGAACGCCTCTACGGGGTGGTCTGCACCGAACTCGCCCTGTACGACACCGTCGAGGCCCATGTCGTGACCCAACTCGGGCGCGGACGGTTGTGCCTGGTCGAGATGGACAGCTTCTATCTGCCCGACACCGCCGGAGTCACCTACGGCATCGAGCACGGCAAGACCACGGTGGGCATCAACCGGCTCGATCCGGCAGCCAAGACCATGGAGTACTTCCACAACGACGGCTACTTCGCCCTCAGCGGCGCCGACTACGAAGGTGCCTTCCAGCACGCCACTGAGTTCGGGCTGCGCTGGATCCCCTACACCGAGTTCGCCAAGCTGCCGGCGTCACTGCCCAGCGAGGACGATCAGCGCACCGTCGCCCGCACGTTGCTGGCTCAGCACCTGGCACGGCGGCCGCAGACCAACCCGCTGGCAACCTTCCACAGCGTCTTCGGCACCCAGGTGGCCGAGGTGGCCGAACGCGGCCTGGACTTCTTCCACCTATACGCGTTCAACACGGTGCGCCAGTTCGGGGCCAACTTCGAGCTGCTGTCGGCCCACCTGAGCTGGCTGGACGCGACCGAGTTCGCCGCCGAGGCTGAGGCCGCCAAGACCATCTGCGACAACGCCAAGACCACGCAGTTCACGTTGGCCCGCGCGGTCGCCCGGCGACGATTCGACGCCCTGGCCACCGCCTTGGAACCGTCGGTCGCCGCCTGGGAGGCGATCATGACCGGCCTGAGTAGCAAGGTCGGCTGATGCTGCGCTACCTCGACGCCGACGTCACCGAACTCAGCACCGGCTGGCGATTGGAGACCGACAGCGGCGAGGTGCCGGCGTCCGTCCCCGGCACGGTGGCCGCCGCCCTCACCCAGGCCGGCTTGTTCGACCCAGCCGCGCCCGTCCCGCTACAGGGCCGCGACTGGTGGTACCGCTGCCGGTTGAGTGAACCGGCCGGCCCCGCGGTGTTGCGATTGGAGGGCCTGGCCACCCTGGCCGAGGTCTTCCTCAACGGCGAGTTGATCGGCCACACCGAATCGATGTACGTCGGCCTCGACCTCGCCGTGGAGTTGTCCGGCGACGACGAGCTGGCCATCTGCTTCCGCGCACTCACCGAGGCGCTGGCCGCCAAAGGACCGCGGGCGCTGTGGCGTCCGCGCCTGCTGGACGACCAGGGCCTTCGCCTGGTCCGCACCACCCTGCTGGGCCACATGCCGGGCTGGGCGCCGACGATCCAGGCCGTCGGCCCGTATCGACCGATCACGCTGATCCGTCCGGGGCGAATCAGCCTTGATGACGTCCGGGTCGCCGCCGACCTCACCGAAGATGGCCACGGTCTCCTCGCCGTCTCCGCCCGCGGCGTCCCGGCGGGACTGCAGCTGCGGTGCGCCGGCCTCAGCGCCGACTTCGTCGCCGACGGCGAGCGCAGCCTCGCCACCCTGGTGATTCCTGGCGTCAGCCCGTGGTGGCCGGCGACCCACGGCCCCGCCACCTTGCACGAGGTGGAAGTCGGTGACGACGAGGGCATCCATCTGCTCACGCGCACCGGGTTCCGGCATCTGGAGGTGACCACCGGTGACGAGTTCGGCATCGCCGTGAACGGCGAGCCGATCTTCTGCCGGGGAGCGGTGTGGACGAACGCCGACCTACTCGGCCTGTCCGGAGACCGGGAGACCTACACCCCACTGCTGCAGCAACTCGCCGACGCCGGAGCCAACCTGGTGCGCATTCCCGGGATCGCCACCTACGAGAGCCCGGCCTTCTTCGAGTTGTGTGACGAACTCGGCCTGCTGGTCTTCGCCGACTTCATGTTCGCCAACTTCGACTACCCCGCCGCCGATACCGGCTGGCTCGGACTGGTGGAGGCCGAGGTGCGGCAATTCTTGGACGCCCGGCAGGGCAACCCGTCGCTGGCGGCGTGCTGCGCCGGCAGCGAGATCGCCCAACAGGCGTCCATGCTCGGCCTGCCGGCCGCGCGGTGGTACTCCGCGCTGGCCACCGAGATATTGCCGACGCTGGTCAGCGAGCTGCGGCCCGATGTCGGCTACGTGCCAGGCTCGCCCTCAGGCGGGCCGCTGCCCTTCAGCCCGGACGCCGGGGTCGGCCACTACTACGGTGTCGGCGCCTACGAACGTCCGCTGGAGGACGCCCGGCGCGCGAACGTCGGTTTCGCCACCGAATGCCTGGCCTTCGCCAACCTCAGCGATGACGACAGCATCGATCTCGACGCCGGCGTGCCGAAGGACCCCGGCACCGACTGGGACTTCGCCGACACCCGCAACCACTACGTGGAGCGCCTCTACGAACTGGACGCCGACCAGTTGCGAGCCGACGCCCCCGCCGCCTTCCGCGACTTCGGCCGGGCTGCGGTCGCTGAGGTGGTCACCGAGACCTTCACCGAGTGGCGGCGGGCCGGTTCGTCCTGCCGTGGAGCCCTGGTGTTCCACCTGGCCGACCTGGCACCCGGCGCCGGCTGGGGCGTGCTGGATTCCGAGCACCACCCCAAGTCGATCTTCCGCGCCCTGGCTCGCGCGTGGCGTCCGGTGTGGGTGGGGTTGACCGACGAAGGCACCAACGGACTGCGGCTGCAACTGGTGAATGACACCGCCGAGCCGATCACCGGCCAGGTCGAGGTCTTCGGCCTGCGGGATGGCGAAGTGGTGGTCGCCCGCGCCACTGCCGAGGTGACCCTGGCCCCGCGCAGCGCGACCGCCCTGAACGCCACCGATCTGTACGGCGGTTTCTTCGACTACACCTACGCCTACCGCTTCGGCGCACCGGAGCTGGAGGTGGCTGTCGCTCGGCTGAGCGTCGACGGCGTGGTGGTCAGCGAGGCGTTCAGTTTCCCGCTGGGCCGACCCGCCGCCCTGGCTCCGGCACACCTGCAGGCCGAGGTGCACGAAGACACCGACGGCTGGGTGTTACACCTGTCGACCGACCGCTTCACCCAATCGGTGCACCTGAGCGCTCCGGGTTTCGTGGTGGCCGACGACTGGTTCCACCTGATTCCCGGCGAGACGAAGCACGTCGAGGTACGACCACTCCCCCAGACCGCTGCCGACGCACGGCCGTCCGGGGTGGTGCGGACCCTGGCCGGCGCGCCGGTCGAATTCTGAGCTCGGCTGAGGGCGGCTCCGCTACCTGACTTCGGTCATCGGTCACACTGGGAGCAGCAGAGCGGAGACCACGGTGACCAACTACCTCAGCGCCTTCACCACACCCTGGGTGCTGACCGGTGGCGTGGTGGTGGTGGTCGCCGCACTCCTCCTGACCTGGCTGGTGCGTCGGCCGCTGGCCACCACCGGGCGTCGAGCGGCCTTCTTCGGGTTCGCCGCCACCGGCGGAGCGGTCGCCGTGGTCACTCTGTTTCGCGAGCCGCCGCAGATCTGGTGCACCAGTTGTCTGGTCGCCGATTGGGGACTACCCCGCCTCCTCAACGGTCAACTCGGCACCGAGGGCCTGCTCAACGTGGCGCTGTTCGTTCCGGTGGCCTTCTTCGCCGTCCTGGTCTGGCGCACACCGGTGGTCACCGTGCTGGTGGCGGCGCTGGGCTCGCTGCTGATCGAGTTGCTGCAGCCGATGTGGGGGGTCGGGGTGAACGACCTCACCGATCTGGTCACCAACCTCGCCGGCGCAATGATCGGCTCGGCGGCTGCTGCGGTCGTACTCCTGATCGCCGACAGCCTGACCGCGCGACGATTCCTTACCGGGCGCACCGTGCGGGTGGTGGTGGGACTGCTGGTCGTGGCGGCGGTGGTGATCGGCATTCCGGTCGGGCTCGCCACCTACCGGCAGAACCACGCGCATGCGCAGCTCACCCAGCTGTTCGCCGGCACCACCGTGGCCGATTACCACCGCCATGCCGACACCGATTGGGTAGCCAAGGAGCGGGTCTTCAAGGCGCAGAACGGCACCCCCAGCGAGGTCGGCTATGCCACCAGCACGGTGGCTCGCACGCGCTACACCTGGACCACCTTCGGCCTGACCCACTGCCTCACCGCCGAATGGACGCGGATCGCCTTCAGCGTGACCGACGAAGTCGGCGCGAACTGCCGTACGCCGTTCCATTCCTGACGATCCGGACGTCCACGCCCCTGCCCTCCGGACGTCCGCGCGGGCGAGACCGTCACATCGCCGCAACACACACCCCCTAATGTCAGCACATGCCCGATTCTCTGACTGTTTCGCACGCCGCAACGGCCACCCAGGCCGAGCTGCCGATCACCGAGGCCAGCATCAAGGCGTCCGACCTGCGACAGTTCCGAATCGGCGACGAACCACTGGCCGCGTTCGATCCCGGGTTCACCAACACCGCGTCCTGCCACTCGGCGATCACCTACATCGACGGCGACGCCGGAGTGCTGGAGTACCGCGGCTACCCGATCGCCGACCTGGCGCAGTCGTCGACCTACTTGGAGGTGGCCTGGCTGCTGCTCAACGGCGAGCTACCCACCGCCACCGAGCTGGGCGCCTGGGAGGACCGGGTGACCGTCCATCGCCGGGTGCCGGACGAGGTGAAGACGGTGCTGGCGGGGTTCCCGGCCAACGCACACCCGATGACCATTCTGATGTCGTCGGTGGCGGCGTTCTTCTCCTTCTACCCCGACGC
>JAJTBJ010000167.1 GCA_021286985.1 Propionibacteriales bacterium
GAGACTGAGGCCGGCGAGACTGAGGCTGATGAGACCGTGGTGATCGAGGCCGACGAGGTCGATGCGGCCTCCGATGGCGGGCCGACGGCGCAGTCCAGTGACGAGCCGACCGTCGAGGTGGCCGACGCGTCAACGGAGGCGGAGGCAATGGGCGAGGCCGCTGACGAGCCCGGTGACGAGCCTGTCGTGGAGCGCGACCCGGTCAGTGGGCCGGCGGCTGCAGCCGACGCCCCGCAGCGGTTCGTGGAGGGCGACACCGGGCTGTTGCCGTCCCTGGTGTCGGCGCAGTTGTCGGCGCTGGCCCAGGACGCGTCCCGCCGCGGCGAGGACGACGAGTGGAGCGACGAGGCCGAAGGCCCGGACGAAGGCTCGGACGAAGGCGAAAGCGGAAGTGCGTCCGAGGCCGCCGCAGCGGAATCCGACGCGGCTGAAACCGAGGGCTCTGAAACCGAGGGTTCTGAAACCGAGGGTTCTGAAACCGAGGTTGCTGAAGCTGAGCCGACGCCTGACGCCGAAGGCGATGCCGCCGCTGAGCCGGAGGCCGAAACCGATGCCGCCGAGCAGCAGGACGCGGAGGCGCCCGCGCTGCGCAGCGATCCGATCCCGGTGCCGGCGGGGCTGGCCGAACTGGTCGCTGAGGCCGTCCGGCGCCCGGACGATGAGCCTGCGCACCCAGAGCCCGCCGACGGTGAGCCGACCGACGCTGTCGCCGGAGCCGGCGATGACGCCGAGGCGACCGAAAGCGAACCCGCCGACGCGGCCGACGAGTCGGGCGCCGACAGCGACGACGCTGCCGGGGAGCCCGACGTTGCGGAGCATGACGCCGGAGACCACGACGCTGGAGAAGCTGAAGCCGGCGCCGCCGAGGGTGCTGAGCCTGCGCTGGTTGATGGCGAGTCGTCCGAGGTTGATGCCGCTGAGGCAGGGCAAGAAGAAGACGAACCGGACACCAACCCGTCGGCACCCGCCTTCGTGCTGCCCGCTGCGCCTGTCTTGACGCCACCGCCGCCGATGGTTGAAGCGCCGGCTGCAGACTCGACGGCGCCGCACGCGGTCGACGCGAACGCCCCGGTTCTGACGCCACCGCCGGTCTTCCCGCCGCCTGCGGCTGAGTCGGTTACCCATGCCAATCCCGAGGCCGAAGCGATCACCGTCACTCCCGAGGCCGAACCGATCACCGCAGCCGCTCCCGAGGCTGAACTGGTCGCAGAGCTCGCTCCCCACACCCAGCTTCCGCCGCTGGAACCGCCCGACAGCATGCCCCCCGCACCGCCGGTTCCGGCCTGGCCACTGCCAGAGCCGCCTGTCGTCGTGCCGATCGAGGGGGAGCAGTGAAGCCATCTGCCGACAAGCTGGGCCTGCGACTGGCCTCGCTGAAAGAGGCTGTCGAGGCGATGGAGGGCCGCGGCAACCCCGCGGTGGTCGGTCGGGCCACCAAGGTGGCTACCCGCGCTGGGCAACGGGTGTCGATGAGCGCCGACCACACGGTGGTGGCGCTGGCCGGCTCCACCGGGTCGGGCAAGTCCAGCCTGTTCAACGCGCTCACCGGCACCGAGTACGCCCAGGTTGCCGTGCGTCGTCCGACCACTTCCCGAGCGATGGCGGTGGGCTGGGGCACCGAGCTTCCCAACGAACTGCTCGACTGGCTGGACGTGGGGCGCCGCCACCTGGTCGCCACCGACGATGAGCGACTGCGCAACCTGGTTCTACTCGATCTGCCCGACCACGACTCCACCGAGGATGCCCACCGGATGACCGTCGACCGGATGGTCGACATGGTGGATGCCCTGGTGTGGGTGGTCGACCCTCAGAAGTACGCCGACGCCGCCCTGCACGACGGCTACCTGAAGCCGCTGGCCGAGCACGCCGACGTGATGATGGTGGTGCTCAATCAGTGCGATCGTCTGACCGGTGACCAGCTGAAGCATTGTGTAAGTGACCTGCGGGGCCTCCTCGATCGTGAGGGCCTGCGGGCCTCACCGCTGGTGGCGACCTCAGCCGTCCGCGGCTCGGGAGTCTCGGAGTTGCGTGAATCGCTGGTGGCCACCGTGGCCCGCAAGCGGGCGATGGTGCACCGGCTCAGCCTCGATGTGAAGAAGGCGGCCAGGCAGCTCTCGAACGATCTGGGCCCCAAAGTGCCGGCCAAGCTCAACAACAGCCTCAAAGAGCAGGTGATCGAGACCATGGGCGAGGCCGCCGGCGTCGGCCTGGTGGTCGACGGCGTGCATGATGCCTGGCAGCGGCGGGGTGCGGCTTTGACTGGCTGGCCGCTGGTGAGCTGGGTGTCGCGGCTGCGTCCGGATCCGCTGAAGCAGTTGCGCCTGGGTGCGATGGCCGCGCTCGAGCATCGCCCGACCGATGTGAATCGGACGTCCCTGCCGAAGGCCAGCGCTGTGCAGAAGGCCCGCGTCGACCAGGGCCTGCGTCAGCTGATCGATCAGGCGGCCCAGGGGATGCCCACCGGTTGGGTGGCTGCGGTCGATCAGGCTGCGCACGGCAATCAGGCGCTACTGGCCGACGAGTTGGACACCGCGATCGCCCGCACCGATCTGAAGGTGGCCTCCGGTGCCTGGTGGTGGGTGCTGTTCAGCCTGCTGCAGTGGCTGCTGATCCTCACCGTCGTCGGCGGTCTGGCGTGGTGGCTGGCCGGACCGGCGTTGGCGGCGTCCGGCTTCGGGATCCCGCTGCTCTCCTGGTACGGGGTGCCGGCCGGGGTGTGGGTGGCGTTGGCGGGAGTGCTGGCTGGGCTGATCCTGGCCGGTGTCGGTCGCCTGCTCGTGAACGCCGGGGCGAAGGCGCGCGCACGTCGGGCCCGCAAGGAGCTCAACGCCGCCGTGTCCACCGCGATCGAGGCTCAGGTGTTTGCCCCGGTTCAGGCCGAACTCGACCGCTACCACCGGGCGCAGGCTGCGGTGCGGGCCGCGTTGCGCTGACGTGGCGCGGCGCTGATTCTGCGCGGGGTGGGTCCGTCCACAGGGCGACATTGCTATCCACAATCTGCCGCCGGGCTGACTCATCGACCCTTTCGCTGCCGAAACTGACGGCAAAGAGAGGGGAAGTAATGGACGCAATGGTGTGGATCACCGGCAACGTCGGCACCGAGGTGGAGAGCCGCACGGTTCGCGACGAGTTCGTCTACGCCAGCTTCCGGCTGGCCTCCACGCCGCGGTCGTGGCGGGCGGGGGAATGGTCGGACGGCGAGACCACCTGGCTGGGAGTGACCTGCAGCAAGACGCTGGCCAAGAACGTGCTGGCCAGCGTCAAGAAGGGCGATCCGGTCGTTGTCGTGGGCCGGCTGCGCACCTCGCGCTGGGAGGATGCGGAGAAGGGGGCGCAATCCCGGCTGACGATCGAGGCGATCGCGGTCGGTCACGACCTGAGCGGCGGTGTGGCCACCTTCCAGCGGATCACCCGCCCGGTGGTCGACGAGAAGGACACCGTCGCCGAACTGATCCAGGCGACCGAATCACAAGACCCGACCGGCCAGGAGGCCGACGTCGCGGCTGCCTGAACGTACAGCCGGCCCGCTGGGCGATGTGCTCAGCGGGCCGGCGTGCGGTGGCGCGAGTTGCTCAGCGGGTCAGCTTGCGGTGGGCCGTCCGGTGTGGGCGGGCAAGGTCGATGCCGAGGCGAGCGACCTTGTTCTCCTCGTAGTCGGCGAAGTTGCCTTCGTACCAGAACCAGTTGGCGTCGTCATCGTCGGTGCCCTCCCACGCCAGGATGTGGGTGGCCACGCGGTCGAGGAACCAGCGATCGTGGGAGATCACCACGGCGCAGCCGGGGAACTCCAGCAGTGCGTCTTCCAGCGACTGCAGCGTCTCCACGTCCAGGTCGTTGGTGGGCTCGTCCAGCAGGAGGACGTTGCCGCCCATCTTCAGCGTCAAGGCCAGGTTCAACCGGTTGCGTTCACCACCGGACAGGACGCCGGCCAGCTTCTGCTGGTCGGGGCCCTTGAAGCCGAAGGAGGCCACGTAGGCCCGCGACGGCATCTCGAAGCTGGCGACCTTGATGTGATCCAGGCCATCGGAGACGACTTCCCAGACGTTCTTGTTGGGGTCGATGCCACCACGGCCCTGGTCGACGTAGGAGAACTTGACCGTGGAGCCGACCTTCATGGTGCCGGAGTCGGGCTTCTCCTCGCCGATGATCATCTTGAACAAGGTGGTCTTGCCGACGCCGTTGGGGCCGATCACGCCCACGATGCCGGCGCGCGGCAGGGTGAAGCTCAGGTTGTCGATCAGCACCCGGTCACCGAAGCCCTTGGTGAGCTTGACGGCCTCCAGCACGTCGCCGCCAAGGCGCGGGCCGGGCGGGATGTTGATCTCGCCGAGGTCCACAGCGCGGTTACGCTCGGCCTCGGCTGCCAGTTCCTCGTAGCGGGCCAGTCGAGCCTTGTTCTTGGCTTGGCGAGCCTTGGGGTTGGCCCGCACCCACTCCAGTTCCTTCTCCAGGATCTTGGCGCGCTTGGCGTCCTTCTTGCCCTCGATCTGCAGGCGGGACCGCTTGGTCTCCAGGTAGGTGGAGTAGTTGCCCTCGTAGGGATGCAGCCGACCGCGGTCGATCTCGCAGATCCACTCGGCCACGTTGTCCAGGAAGTAGCGGTCGTGGGTGACGGCCAACACTGCACCGGGGTAGCTCTTCAGGTGGCCTTCCAACCAGTTCACGCTTTCGGCGTCGAGGTGGTTGGTGGGCTCGTCGAGCAGCAGCAGATCGGGCTGGGCCAGCAGCAGCTTGCACAACGCCACCCGGCGGCGCTCACCGCCGGAGAGAACATCGACGATCGCGTCGGCCGGCGGGCACTGCAGCGCGTCCATGGCCTGCTCCAGCTGGGAGTCCAGGTCCCAGGCGTTGCGGTGATCGAGTTCGGTCTGCAGCTCGCCCATCTCGGCCAGCAGCGCATCGAAGTCGGCATCGGGCTCGCCCATGGCGACCGAGATCTCCTCGAAGCGATCGAGCATGCCCTTGGTCTCGGCGACACCCTCGTAGATG
>JAJTBJ010000168.1 GCA_021286985.1 Propionibacteriales bacterium
TTTCGATGTCGAAGATGATGAACAGCATCGCGACCAGGTAGTACTTCACCGGGAAGCGACCACCGCCGGACGGCTGCGGGGTGGGATCGATGCCGCATTCGTAGGCCTGGTATTTGCGCCGGTTCCACCGCCGAGGTCCGATGAAGGCGCTCGCGATGACCATCGCGGCCATCAACGCACCTCCCACGACCAGGATCGCGATGATCGGTAGGTAGGGGCTCATCAGGCCTCACTTCCCTTCTGAAACGCCAGCGTCGGCATTCTCCTCATGCTGAGGGTGCCATCTTTGTAAGGGTGGTTAACACCATGTCCATCCAATCGCCCTTGCGGGTGTCGTACAGATGAGACAGCAACTTCATGGTGAACCGCATCAGCGTAGGCCGCGGCAGTCCGTATTTGGTGCAGACATGCATCACTTGCGGATGCTCGATCAGTGAGACGAACACCTGCCCGAGACGGAAGTACCCGCCCCACTCGTCCTTCAAGCGAATGGGGTAGCCACGCAGTGCTTGCTCGGCGCTCGGGGTGCCGAAACCACGGAAGTGGGCGTCGCTGATCGCCTCGGCGGCCATCGCCGCAGACTCCATCGCGTAAGGGATGCCTTCGCCGTTGAAGGGCGACACCATGCCGCCGGCATCGCCGACCAAGAGCAGTCCGCGGGTGTACGCGGGCTGGCGATTGAAACTCATCGGTAACGCAGCACCGAGGGTGGCGCCGACCTGATTCTCCGGACGGTAGCCCCATTCGCTCGGGGTGCTGGCCAGCCAGCGGTGCAGCAGATCGCGGTAGTTGACGTCGGCCTTACCCGGGCGCGAACTCACCGTGCCCAGCCCGACGTTCACCAACCCGTTGCCGAGAGCGAAGACCCAGCCGTAGCCGGGCAACAGGTTGGACTTGCCCGGTTCGCCGTCCCACAACTCCAACCAGGACTCCATGTAGTCGTCGTGGCTGCGGGGCGAGGTGAAGTAGGCCCGTACCGCCACCCCCATCGGACGATCGTCGCGCTTGGCCAGGCCCATGCCCAGCGCCAGCCGGGACGAATTGCCGTCGGCGGCCACCACCACCGGCGCAGAGAAGCGCCGACCGTCCTTGGTGATCACCCCGGTGATCCGATCGGTGCGCGGGTTGATCACCGGCGCGGTGACGTTGGTGTTCTCGAACAGCCGGGCACCCTTGGCGACCGCGTGATCGACCAGGATCTTGTCGAAGTCGGCGCGGGCTCGAGTGAGGCCGTAGGGCGGAAACTCGGAGATGTCGGGCCACGGCAGGATGAACGGCTCGGTACGTCCGCCGTAGATCCGAAGGCCCTTGTTGCGCATCCACCCGGCTTCCGGGCTGATGTCGATGCCCAGGGCGATCAACTGCTTCACTGCCCGCGGGGTGAGGCCGTCGCCGCAGACCTTCTCCCGTGGGAACGCGCTCTTGTCGAGCAACACCACATCGAGCCCTCGCGAGGCGAGGTGCGCGGCCGTGCTGGAACCACCAGGTCCGGCGCCGACCACGATCACGTCTGCGGTGTGCTCGGTCTTAGCGGAACCGATCCGCACCGATCGTTCAGACAAAACAGACAACCCCCGTTAGCACCTGGAACCTCGGGTCAGTCTAGGCATAGCGGCCGACCGGGGCCACCGCCCCGGCATTCCTGGGCGAGGCCCCGCGGGGCGGCAGGGCGAGTTATTGCGGATGCGAACTTGGGGCTACCCTTGCCGGGTGATTCAGCAGAAACCGGGATCGCCGTTGGTTGCACGAACGGTGGAGCTGACCCAAACCCCCGACCTGCTGTCTCTCTTCCCCGCCGACGGCGCCGCCTGGATTCGCCGGGGACAAGGCATGATCGGCCTGGGCGAAGTTGCCCGGCTGGAGGGAGCCGACTTCACCGCCGCCGAAACCTGGTGGCAGGAGTGGTACGCAGACCTCACTATCGAGACCGAACTGGACGATCACCCGGCCAGTGGCCCGATCGCGCTGGGCTCGTTCACCTTCGACCCCGCCACTACCCGGCTGTCGTCGGTGCTGGTGGTGCCCCAGGTGGTCGTCGGGTCCCGGGGCGGACGCTCGTGGCTGACCACCATTACCGCCGAGGGCGACGCCGTCCCCACCTTGAACGCCCAACCCGCGCCGGTGCCGCCGTCGGGTGCCCGCGTGGTCGACGGCAGCTTGGATCGCGAGGGCTGGCTGGCCATCGTCGCCGAGGCCGTGGCCCGAATCGAGTCCGACGAAGCGCTGGAGAAGGTCGTCCTGGCCCGCAGTGAAGTACTCGCCACCGACAATGCCATCGACCCTCGCTGGGTGGTCACCGAACTGGCTCGCGACTATCCCAACTGCTGGACCTTCCACATCGACGGCCTGATCGGCGCCTCTCCGGAGATGCTGTTGCGCCGCGAAGGCGGCCTGGCGACCTCGCGAGTGTTGGCTGGCACCATTCGCCGCCACGGCAGCGAGGAACTCGACCTGAAGCTGGCCCAGGCGCTGGCCCGATCGGGCAAGAACCTGATCGAACACGAACTGGCGGTGGCCTCGGTCGCCCGCGCGCTGGGACCCTTCTGCTCGGGCATGAACGTGCCCGACGCGCCGTATGTGCTCGAACTGCCCAATGTGATGCACCTGGCCTCTGACGTCACCGCGGTGGCCCATCCGGAGGTCTCGGCGTTGCGGCTGGCCGGCGAACTCCATCCGTCGGCGGCGGTGTGCGGCACTCCCACGGCCGCCGCGCGGGCGCTCATCGCCGAACTCGAACACCTCGACCGCGGACGCTACTCCGGCCCGGTCGGCTGGCTGGACGGACGCGGCGACGGCGAGTTCGCGATCGCCTTGCGCTGCGGCTGCCTGAGTCGCACCGATGCCCGCAAGATCACCGTCTACGCCGGCTGCGGGATCGTGGCCGAATCCGATCCGGCCGAGGAGTACGCCGAAACCGAGGCGAAGCTGCTGCCGATGCACCAGGTGCTCGGCCTGCCGATCGGCTGATTCAGACCATCTGCTCGGCCGTGGCCTGCACCAGGCAGAACGGATGCCCGACCGGGTCGAGGAACACCCGCCACGACTCCCCCGGCTGCACCGGCGCCTTCCGCGCCCCCAAAGCCAGCACCTGGGCCTCGGCCTCGTTGAGGTCGTTGACGGTGAAGTCCAAATGGGCCTGCTGCGGGACGTCCTGGCCCGGCCACTGCGGTGCGCGATAGCCACTCACCCGCTGGAAGCCGATGGTCGAGGTGTGGTTGCTGTCGAGCTGCACCCACTCGGAATCCGGCTCGCCCACCAGGGGCCAGCCGGTGACACCGGAGTAGAACAGGGCAAGGGCATGCGGATCAGGGCAATCGATCACCATGATCGGCCAACGTCCAATGGCGGTAGACATAAGTCAAGCCTAAGCGCTGGCGCCAGCTGGAGCGCGCCAACTCACGAGTTCTGCGCCGCCGTCGCGTCCTGCTCCGCCTCGGTCGACACCTCGGCCGCGGCCGCCACCGGACGTCCGAATATCCACAGCAGCACGGCCACGACCCCCACCGCAGCGATCCCGACCGCGCCCATGGGAGCGGCCAGCAGGCGATTGGGATCGGCCAGGACGACCAGGAAGATGCCGGCGAAGCCGTTGATGGCGCCATGAGTGATGGCTGCGGCCAACACCGTGCCGGTGACCTGACGCACCCGCCACAACAAGAAGGAGCCGGCCACACACCAGGCGATCATGGCGACCACCCCCGGGAGGCGGTAGCTGCCGTAGTTGTAGCCCAGCAGAATCACCGGCGCGTGCCACAGGCCCCACATCACCCCGGTGATCAGGTTGGCCCACACCGGTCCGAGCGGGGCAAGTTCGTCGGCGAGCCATCCTCGCCAGCCGTACTCCTCACCGAAGGCGAACAGCCCGTTGATGGTGAACCCCGCCACCAAGGCTCCGACCAGGGTGATCGCCAGCAGCCCCCACAGCGGCGGAGTGGCCGCGGTGACCTGGGCCACGGCAGCCGCGTCCATTGACGTCCCGGTGACGGCGATGACATTGGCCACCAGGTCCTCGACGCTGAACAGCAGTCGGCCGACCCCAGCGATCCCGGCAACGTTGCCGACGATCCAGGTCAGGCCTGCCATGGTGAGGATCAAGGCGGCGATGATCAACGGAACGGCGATCAGCGTGCGCACCAGCTGAGGTCCCAATCGGCGAGTGAAGATGCGTCGCATCAGATAGCCCTCGCCGGCGATCTTTTCGGTGATCAGCGCAGCCACCAGCGGCACCGGCATGTACCCCACGGCCATCACCGGGAACACCCACGGCGCACTGGCGGCAGCGAGGTCACGTTGGCCCAGGAGATAGAAGGCGAGTCCGATCAACACGGCCCAGCCGAGAGCGATTCCGTAGAAGAGGGCGATTCGGCGCCAGCGGACCGAGGACAAGGTCGAGGTGTCGTTCACCCCTCCACCGTAGCCCGCGGCAGCGTCATCGTGCGGCTGCCCCACCCGGGTCGCCTCAGCGCTTCGGTGGGGCGATCTTGGTCCGCTCGTTGCGTTCGGTCTTGGCCCGGGCGGCATCACGCTGCATGGCTTCCTGCTCGGCCTTCAACTCGTCCATGTTGAAGGTGCCGCGCAGTCCGATGAACACCACCACGGCCAACCCCACCGACCACAGTGGGTCGAGCCCCAGGATCAGCGGCGCGGTGATCAGAGCGACCATGTCGATGCCCCGGAACAGGTTGAACAACAGCGCCGGCGGCAACGCGCCGGATCCGGTGGCCAGCATCGGGGCCGAGTAGTCGGCCTTCCCCGCCGTCACCCACCGCACCGCGCCGAACACGCCGGCCGCTGCGGTGATCACCGCAGCCATCAGACCGCTCCACGCCGTGCGATCGGTACCGGTGTTACTGATTCCGACGAAGGCCGGCACCGTCACCATCGCCCACAACACCGCCAGGATCGCCGGGACGACCATGGCCGCCGTGCGGATCTCGGTGGTCTTGAACGGCAGCATCCGCGCCAGCCCACCGGTGCGGCTGA
>JAJTBJ010000169.1 GCA_021286985.1 Propionibacteriales bacterium
GCGCAGACGCCGATCAGCAACTGCTCGGCCGTGCGCAGATAGTTCTGGAAAGTGGCGTAGCCCTGCGCGGTGACCGTTTCGATGTGCCCCCGGCCCCGAGCCTCCCAGGCCATGGTCACGTAGCGGTCGGCGAGCATGGTGGCGGCGAGGACGTCGCGCGGATCGGATCGCAGGATTCCCCGGAAGAAGTCCTCGCGACCTTTCACGCTTCCGGCACGCCGGATGATGGAATGACGGTTTTGCATGGACGCTTCAGCGAACGCCGCCTGAAGGGCTGGCCAGTCATTTGCTCGCAACGCGGCATCGGCCCTGCCGACCACAGGGAATTGCACCGAGGCGTCGAAGATCGGCCCGCGATATCCGTCCATCGGGGCCAAAAATACCCACATTCGAGAACGCCGCCCCTGCGACGCGCGCGGGTATCCCCACCCCAAATGGCACAGGGCCCGGGGTGATCCCCGGGCCCTGTGTCAGGACTGCAAATCAGCCGATGGTCTTGCCGGCGCTGCGCAGGCGCTCGCAGGCCTCAACCACGCGGGCGGCCAAGCCGGCCTCGGCGATCTTGCCCCAGGCGCGGGGGTCGTAGCGCTTCTTGTCGCCCACCTCGCCGTCGATCTTCAGCACGCCGTCGTAGTTCTTCAGCATGTAGTCGGCCACCGGACGGGTGAACGCGTACTGGGTGTCGGTGTCGATGTTCATCTTGATGACGCCGTAGTCGACCGCGTCGGAGATCTCCTGCGCGGTCGAGCCCGAGCCACCGTGGAAGACCAGGTCGAACGGCTTGACCTTGCCGTACTTGGCGCCGACGGCGTCCTGAATCTCCTTCAGCACCTCCGGACGCAGCTTCACCGCACCCGGCTTGTAGACGCCATGGACGTTGCCGAAGGTCAGCGCGGTGATGTAGCGCCCCTTCTCACCCATGCCGAGCACCTCGATGGTGCGCAGGCCATCGGCCACGGTGGTGTAGAGCTTCTCGTTGATTTCCGCGGCGACGCCATCCTCTTCGCCACCGACGACGCCGACCTCGATCTCCAGGATCTGCTTGGCAGCGGCGGTGAGGGCGAGCAGTTCATCGGCGATCGCCAGGTTCTCCTCCATCGGCACCGCGGAGCCGTCCCACATGTGCGACTGGAACAGCGGCTCCAGGCCCTTCTTGACCCGCTCGGTGGAGATCGCGATCAGCGGCTTCACCCAGGTGTCGATCTTGTCCTTCTGGCAGTGGTCGGTGTGCACCACGATGTTGATCGGGTAGTTCTTGGCGACCACGTGGGCGTACTCGGCCAGCGCGACCGAGCCAGCGACCTTGTCCTTGATGGTCGGGCCGGCGGCGTATTCGGCACCACCGGAACTGATCTGGATGATGCCGTCCGAACCGGCTTCAGCGAACCCGGCCAGCGCAGCATTGAGGGTTTGCGACGACGTGATGTTGATCGCCGGGAAGGCGTAAGACCCCGCCTTGGCGGCATCCAGCATCTGGGCGTACTTCTCAGGACTTGCGATAGGCATTCGATTGGCTCTCTCTCATCAGACAGTGCCCGCGACGGTGCGGCCGCCAAGCGGTACCTCTCTAGTCTGTCAGGAGTTCGCCGGACGTGCAGGCTCAGTCCAAACGAGAAAGATCGACCCAGGTGCGCCCGCCGGACAGTACCCTCACCACCGAATCGAGGGAGGCCGGCATCACGTCGGTGATGTCGAGAGGCACCTTCATCGTGGAGTTGTCGCGCAGAGTCGCGACCAGGGCGGTCGAAGCGCCGAAGGACCCCGGCTTGACCACCATCGAACCGACCTCCGGCCAGGTGATCCACCGCTGCGCAATCAGGACGCCGTCGCGATTCAGCCCGATGGCCAGACCCGAGGCGAGCTTGGCCTCACCGGACGCCCGCGCCCACGTGATCGCGGCGTAGATCGACGTGCTCACCCCGAGCGTGATGCTGGCGATCAGGAACCACGGGGCCGCGTTGCCGACCTGCCCGGGCCAGATCAGCCAGACCAACCCGATGATGAGCGCCGACAGCAGCAGGGACCCCAGCCGCCAGATGGTGTTGAAGCGCGCCGAACTCACCCGTCCGACCGCCACGTCGGGTCGGTAGTAGATGCCGTATTCGTCGCCCACGGCCCCAATCCTAGGCGACGACTCAGCCGTTGATCAGGGAGGACAACTCACCGATCTCCAGGGTGCGGCTGCCCTGATAGGTGTGCAGGAAACTGCCCTGGTCACCATCGCTGCTCCAGTCGATCCGCCAGGTCTCCTCAGCTACCACCTGGTACGGATGCCCCTTCGGCGAGACCACCTCATACACATAGCCACACGTCGGCGACTCCCGACCTGGCACATCAACATTCTGGCGATACTCGGTCATCGCCCCACAGGTGACCACCTCGCCATCGCCCATCCGGAACCGGGACGACTGCCAGGTGGCGGTGATCGCGAACTCCAACCCGTCGTGGCGGACGTGAGTGGTCTGCTGCCGCGGACCATCGGTCCACAACCAGATCGGAAACCCCACCACCAACATGTTCCACTCGTTCACACTCGGGTCGGGACCGAACCGCGGCGTCGCCTCCGGCAACCTCAACGCCGCCACCACCGACTGCTCGATCGGCACGATCGGCCGGAAAGTGTGCACCGGTTGCGGCAAGCCATTCGGCGAAGGCTTCGGGCAACTCCCGTCCGGCAACCGCACCACCATCCCCGGACAGTTCCGCTCCTTCTCCGTCGCGTTGCCCGTGTTGTTCGCGGACCCGGACGGCTTGGGGCATTTCCGAAGCGCCCACCCGCCAACCGAATTGCCGGTCCCGCCTGCGTTTGCGAGCTTCCTACAGATCCCTCCGCCCTTTGCGTCCGCTTGGGCGGCGGGAAACAGCAGTGCAGCCACGATGGCAACCGCGAGCACCACGGCGACACGCCTCAGCATGCTGGTACCGGATCACCAGTGACCGCGACAATCCGAAGAACGCCGTCAACCACGCCAAAATTCATCGTGTCTGAGGTGAACCCTGCGGGCTCGTCCGCCTCGCCCGGCGATGACAGCACCGCCGCATTGGAGTCGACACACGACTGCATTGCCACTTTCATGCCAGGGCGGAGAGCATCCGGACGCCGCTTGAGCCAAGCGAGCTTCACAGGACCACCCTCCAACCGAGTGCCGGTCTTCCGGAACGCTACGTAGACGCTTGCCGCACTCGAAAGAGCATCACCACTCAGCGTTTCCAGCATTACTGGCGTGGGCTCCTCCACCCCACCGGCACGCAAGATCCGCTCGTCTTCGGCCAGGTATCGGCGATACACCGCCTCAGCCTCGGCATACAACGCATCGAGTTTGTCGTACTCGTCGCGCTGCACCTTGTAACACGGGAACGGCGTCCCGCCGGCCTCCGGCGTACAGGAGTAGGTGGGCTGACCCGCTGGATCAGCCGGCGCACAACCGGCCACCATCACACCAGCTAGCGCGGCGGACAGCACAAGAACGAACGACTTCGCCATGAAAGTCTCCCCGGGGTAGGTTCCGGCCAGCCTGACACACCGCGAACACCGCTCACAACCGCCGAGGCCGGGTTATCCACACCCCGTCGAAAGTCGTACGGACGTGCTCAGCCGGCGTCCCGCGGCGCCCACTGCAGCGCCCAGTGATACATCGCGATCGCGGCGGCGGCGCCGGCGTTCAGCGAGCGGGTGGAGCCGTACTGGGTGATCGCCACCAGCTGCTCGCAGCCGGCCACCAGCTCATCAGTGAGGCCAGGCCCCTCGGAGCCGAAGATCAGGCAGCAGCGCTGCGGCAACGCTGCGGTTTCCAGTGGCACCGAGCCGGGCAGATTGTCCACCCCGATCGGGGTCACCTCATGTGCCGCGAGCCAGGCCAGAAAGTCGGCGGTGGTGGCGTGATGCTCCAGGTGCAGATAGCGGTCGGTGACCATGGCGCCGCGCCGGTTCCAGCGGCGCCGTCCGATGATGTGTAGGCGTTCGACGTTGAACGCGTTCGCGGTGCGCACGATCGAGCCGATGTTGAAGTCGTGTTCCCAGTTCTGGATCGCCACCTGCAGCGGCAGCCGCCGGGTGTCCAGCTCGGCGACGATGGCCTCCAGCCGCCAATAGCGGTACTCGTCGGGGACGTTGCGGCGATCGCCGGCGGCCAGCAACTCAGGGTCCAGCCGCGGGTCGTCCGGCCACGGCTCGGCGTGGGGGCCGACGCCGGGGGAACTCACAGCGACGACCTCGTCCTCGCTCAGCCCCGTCATGGCGCTCACGGTACCCTTTCCCATCATGGACGCGCTCACTCTGCTGCCCTTGCAACTCATCCCGTGGCTGGACCCGGAATACCTGCTCACCTCGCTCGGCAACTGGGCGCTGTGGGGTGCGGCCCTGGTGATCTTCATCGAGTGCGCGATCTTCCCGGTGCTGCCCGGCGATTCGCTGCTGTTCGCCATCGGCATGTTCATCGCCAACGACGCCCCCATCATCCGCTTCGGCGACCTCGGCAAGCCGGCGGTGCTGGCGATCTCGACCGCCATCCTGCTGGTCGCCGCAGTGCTGGGTAACGTCGCCGGTTACTGGGTGGGCAAGACCATTTCACCGTGGCTGTTCAAGCCGCGCCCCGGCTTCATCGGCAAGGTGTTCTCCCAAAAGCACCTCGACCAAACCCATGAGTTCTTCGAGCGCTACGGCGCCAAGGCCCTGGTGCTGGGACGTTTCGTGCCGTTCGTGCGCACCTTCGTCACCATGGTGGCCGGCGCCGCCGGGATGAGCTTCCGCACCTTCATCACCTGGACCGGCATCGGCGCAGTGGTGTGGGCGATCGGCGTCACCTTGCTGGGCTTCTTCCTGGGGCAGATCGGCTTCATCAAGAACAACATCGACGCCGTCCTGGTGGC
>JAJTBJ010000170.1 GCA_021286985.1 Propionibacteriales bacterium
GACGTCGGTAGCCAGCAGCAGGCCCACGAACGGGGTGATCACCGAGATCAGCATCTGAGTGGGGCCGTTCACCGCAGCAAAGGTGCGCTCGGCGACAGGCAAGGTGAAGGCCAGCAGCCACGGGATGCCGAACGCGATCAGAACCGTCGCCCCGACCCACCATCGCCGGGCGGTGGACGCCAGCAGCAAGCGATGGCCGCGGTCGGAGCGGTCGCTCACAAGCGGTCGCTCACAAGACGGAGCCGGGGTGGTAGCCGGCGGCCTGCGGATAGGCCGCCGCGAGTTCGGCGACCTTGGCCGCCAGCACGTCCACCTGGTGGCGGGCCGAGCCGGTGAGCTCGATCGGATCGTCGAGGGCGGCGTCCAGCTGGGCCCGCGACAGCCCCAACCGGGGGTCGGCGGCCAGCCGGTCGAGCAGGTCGTTGCTGCCACCGGCACGCATGCCGAGGGCGACCGAGACCGCATGCTCCTTGATCGCTTCGTGGGCGACCTCGCGACCGACCCCGTTGCGGACCGCGGCCATCAGCACCTTGGTGGTGGTCAGGAAGGGCAGGAAGCGCTGCAGTTCGGCCTCGATCACCGCCGGGAACGCGCCGAACTCGTCCAGCACGGTCAAGAAGGTCTCGAACATGCCGTCGAGGGCGTAGCACGCATCCGGCAGCGCCACCCGGCGCACCACCGAGCAGAACACGTCGCCTTCGTTCCACTGGTTGCCGGCCAACTCGCCGACCATCGAGGCGTAGCCGCGCAGCACGACCATCAGGCCGTTCACGCGCTCACACGAGCGGGTGTTCATCTTGTGCGGCATCGCCGAGGAGCCGACCTGACCCTCTTTGAAGCCTTCGGTGACCAGTTCCTGACCGGCCATCAGCCGGATCGTGGTGGCCAGGCTGGACGGTGCGGCGGCGGTCTGCACCAAAGCGGCGAGCACGTCGTAGTCGAGCGAGCGCGGGTAGACCTGACCGGTGGCGGTGAACACCTGCGCGAAGCCCAGATGGGCGGCGACCTTGGCCTCCAACGCGTCCAGCTTGGCGGTGTCGCCGCCGAACAGGTCGAGCATGTCCTGGGCGGTGCCCATCGGGCCCTTGATGCCGCGGGCCGGGTAGCGCTTGATCAGCTCGTCGACCCGGGTGAACGCCACCAGCAACTCATCGGCAGCGGTGGCGAAACGCTTGCCCAAGGTGGTGGTCTGCGCGGCGACGTTGTGCGAGCGTCCGGCCATCGCCACATCGCGGTACTGCACCGCCAACCGGGTCAGGTTGACCAGCACGGTGACGATGCGTTCGCGCACCAACTCCAGGCTGGAGAGCAACTGGCGCTGCTCGATGTTCTCGGTCAGGTCGCGGCTGGTCATGCCCTTGTGGACGTGCTCGTGCCCGGCCAGAGCGTTGAACTCCTCGATGCGGGCCTTCACGTCGTGGCGGGTGACCCGCTCGCGGGCATCGATGCTGGCCAGGTCGACCTGCTCGATCACGGCGGTGTAGTCGGCGATCACCCGCGCGGGATCGTCCCCGCCGAAGTCGACGCCCAGCTCAGCCTGGGCGGCCACGACGGCCAGCCACAGCTTGCGCTCGGCGATGATCTTGGCTTCCGGGGACCAGATCTGCCGCATCGCGGTGGACGCGTAGCGGGTGGCCAGCACGTTGGGGATCATTGGTTCTCCTGAATCTCGGCAGCCTTCTGGGCGATGTCGTGGCGTGAGAAGCCACCGGGTAGGTCGATGCGAGCCACCTTGTCGTAGGCGGCGGCGCGGGCCTGGGCGAGCGTGTCGCCGGTGCCGACGACGGTGAGCACCCGGCCGCCGGCGCTGACCAGTCGACCCGCCTCGTCCAGCGCGGTGCCGGCGTGGAACACCCCGTCCTGGTCGGCCCCGCTGATCGGATCGCCCTTGCGGGGAGATTCCGGATAGCCCTGGGCGGCGACCACCACGCCGACCGCAGCACCACTGCCCCACTGCAGCGGCGGATGCTCGGCCAGAGTGCCGGTGGCGGCGGCGTACAGCACGCCTCCCAGCGGGGTCTTCAATCGGGTCAGCAGGGGCTGGGTCTCCGGATCGCCGAAGCGGGCGTTGAACTCCACCACCTTCAGCCCACGCGCGGTCAGCGCCAGACCCGCGTACAGCAGGCCGACGAACGGAGTGCCCCGACGGCGCATTTCGTCGATGGTGGGCTGGATCACGCGGGTGACCACGTCGGCGGTCAGTCCAGCAGGTGCCCACGGCAGCGGGGTGTAGGCACCCATGCCGCCGGTGTTGGGGCCTTCGTCGTTGTCGCCGACGCGCTTGAAGTCCTGAGCCGGCTCGAACGGCAACACCGTGGTGCCGTCGCTGAGGGCGAACAGGCTCACTTCGGGACCGTCCAGGTACTCCTCGATGACCACCCGCGAACATCCGGCCGCGTGCCGGATCGCGGCGTCCCGATCGGTGGTGACGATCACGCCCTTGCCGGCGGCCAGGCCGTCGTCCTTGACCACATAGGGCGCGCCGAATTCGTCCAGGGCGGCGACCACTTCGTCCATGGAGATGCACAGCCGGGCGGCGGCCGTCGGCACCCCGGCGGCCTCCATGATCATCTTGGCGAAGGCCTTGCTGCCTTCGAGTTGGGCCGCCTCCGCGCTCGGGCCGAACACCGGGATCCCGGCCGCACGCACCGCGTCAGCAACCCCGGCCACCAACGGTGCTTCTGGACCCACCACGACCAGGTCGGCGGCCAGCTCGGTGGCCAACGCAGCCACCGCCGCGGGGCTCATCGGATCGACGCCGTGGTTGGTGCCCACCGTGGCCGTCCCCGGGTTGCCCGGCGCGATGTGCACCGCGCCCACTCCGGGGTCTTTGCTGAGCGCCCACGCCAGGGCATGCTCGCGTCCACCTGATCCGATCACCAATACCGTCTGCGCCACGGGGCTGATCCTATCGGCGCGCGCCCCGACGGTTCAGCCCAGCGGAGTGCGGTGGAAGCTCTCGTGCGATCGCGACGCGGTGGGGCCGCGCTGGCCCTGGTACCGGTTGCCGTAGGCGCCGTAGGGGTGCTCGGCCGGCGACGACATGGCGAAGAAGCAGAACTGGCCGATCTTCATTCCCGGCCACAGCTTGATCGGCAGGGTCGCCACATTCGACAACTCCAAGGTGACGTGCCCGGAGAAGCCAGGGTCGATGAAACCGGCGGTGGCGTGGGTCACCAGGCCCAGCCGCCCCAAGCTCGACTTGCCTTCCAACCGGGCGGCAACGTCGGTGCCGAGGGTGATCACCTCATAGGTGGAGGCCAGCACGAACTCGCCCGGATGCAACACGAACGCCTCATCGTCGGCCACCTCGACCAACCGGGTCAGGTCGGGCTGATCGACAGCCGGATCGATGAAGGCATAGCGGTGGTTGTCGAACAGCCGAAAACCCCGATCGAGCCGGACGTCCACACTGGCCGGCTGCACCATCGCCGGCTCCCACGGATCGATTCCGATGTCGCCGGACTCAATTCGGGCGCGAATGTCACGATCGCTCAGCAGCATGCGCCCAGGCTAGACGGGCGCATGCCGCTGCGAAACCTCACAGGAGGTCGTTGATCATCACCGACTGCTCGCGGGAGGGACCGACGCCGATGCCGGAGATACGGCAGCCGATGAGCTCCTCCAGACGCCGGACGTACGCCTGCGTGGTGGCGGGCAGATCGGCGAAAGTGCGGCAACCGGAGATGTCTTCGGTCCAGCCGTCGAGGTACTCATAGACCGGCTTGGCGTGATGGAAGTCGGTCTGGGTCATCGGCAGGGTGCTCATCCGCTCGCCGTTGACCTCATAGCCAACGCACACCGGGATCCTCTCCCAGCCGGTCAGGATGTCGAGCTTGGTGAGGAAGACGTCGGTCATGGCGTTCGCGCTGACCGCAGCTTCGACCACCAGCGCATCGAACCAGCCGCAGCGGCGCGGCCGTCCGGTGGTGGTGCCGAACTCGCCGCCGTCCTGACGCAGCTTCTCGCCATCGGCGTCCAGCAACTCGGTCGGGAACGGGCCCTCGCCGACGCGCGTGGTGTAGGCCTTGGCGATGCCGATGACCCGGTTGATCCGCATTGGGCCGACGCCCGCACCAGTGCAGGCACCGGCGGCGATCGGGTTGGAGCTGGTCACATACGGGTAGGTGCCGTGGTCGACGTCGAGGTGGTGGGCCTGGGCGCCTTCGAACAGCACCACCTTGCCGGCGTCCAGCGCGGTGTTGAGCACCCGCGAGGTGTCGGTGACCATCGGACGGATGCGGTCGACATGAGCCAGCAGTTCATCGGCCACCTGGTCGGCGTCGATGGCGCGGCGGTTGTAGACCTTCAACAGCAGGTGGTTCTTCTGCTCCAGGGCGGCTTCGACCTTCTGCCGCAGGATCTTGTCGTCGAACAGGTCCTGCATGCGAATGCCGAGGCGATTGATCTTGTCGGAATAGGCCGGGCCGATGCCGCGTCCGGTGGTGCCGATCCGGCGGCTGCCCAGGAAGCGCTCGGTGACCTTGTCGATCACCTTGTGGTATTCGGTGATCACGTGAGCGTTGGCGCTGATGATCAGCTTCGAGGTGTCTACGCCGCGGGCGTTGAGGCCGTCGATCTCCTCGAACAGCACGTCGAGGTCGACGACCACACCGTTGCCGATCACCGGCACCGAGTCGTTGAGAATGCCGGAGGGCAGCAGGTGCAGCGCGTACTTCTCGCCGTTCACCACCAAGGTGTGACCGGCATTGTTTCCGCCGGAATAGCGGACGGTGTAGTCGACCCGATCACCCAGCTGATCGGTGGCTTTTCCCTTGCCCTCGTCACCCCATTGCGCGCCGACAACGACGATTCCTGGCATCCGTGTGCCCCTCTGCGTAGGACAAGCCCGCGGCAA
>JAJTBJ010000171.1 GCA_021286985.1 Propionibacteriales bacterium
AACTGGGTCGCCTGGTTCTTCGGCTCCCTGGACGGCGGCAACTCGATCACCGTCGACAAGCCACCGGCCGCGATCTGGCTGATGGCCTTGTCGGTGCGTCTGTTCGGACTGAGTTCCTGGAGCATCCTGGTGCCCGAAGCCCTGCTGGGCGTGGCCAGCGTGGGCGTGCTGTACGTCACCGTGCGGCGCAGCCTGCGGCACTGGGCCGGCCAGGGAACCCATCCGCTGACCGCGCGCGGCGCCCACTGGGCAGCACTCGCCGGTGCGGCCACCTTCGCGCTCACCCCGGTGGCCACGTTGATGTTCCGCTTCAACAACCCCGACGCGCTGCTGGTGTTCACCATGGTGTTGGCCAGCTACTTCACCGTCCGCGCCACTGAGCATGCCGGACGCGGCTGGCTGGCGCTGGCCGGAGTGGCGATCGGTGTCGGCTTTCTGACCAAGATGCTCCAGGCCTTCCTGGTGCTGCCGGCGCTGGTGGTGGCCTACTGGTTCGCCGCGCCCGCGTCCTGGAAGCGCAAACTGGTCGATCTGCTGGTCGCTTTCGCCACCATGGTGGTCTCCTTCGGCTGGTATCTCGCGGCGGTCGAGCTCACTCCGGCCAGCCTGCGCCCGTACATCGGCGGCTCGCAGAACAACTCGATCGTCGAACTGATCCTGAGCTACAACGGCCTGGGCCGGATCACCGGCAACGAGACCGGCTCGGTCGGCGGCGGCGGGGGCAACGGTGGCAACTGGGGCACCACCGGCATCCTGCGAATGTTCGAAGGCGTCTCCGGTGGCATGGTCAGCTGGCTGATCCCGGCTGCTCTGGTGTTGGCTACCGCGGCGATCACGATCGCCATCCTGCGGTGGCGGCGCGGCACCGATCGGGTGCAGAGCTCGTCTCAGGCGATGGTGGCAGCGGCCACCATCTGGTTGGGGTGGCTGCTGGTCACCGCGCTGGTGTTCAGCTTCATGGCCGGGATCTACCACGACTACTACACCGTGGCCTTGGCCCCGGCCATCGGCGGGTCGGTCGCCGTCGGCGCCGCCGCGTTGTGGACCGAACGTGGCCGCCCGGCCGCCCGGATCACCCTGGGAATCACCTCCCTGGGCAGCGGCGTATGGGCGCTGGTGCTGCTGTTGCAGGCCGGCGGCTGGTACAGCGTGCTCGGCTGGACGGTCTTCGCCACCGCCACCGTCGCCGGGCTGGCAATGATCTGGCTCGACCAACTGCCCACCAAGCTCGCCGCCGCGGTGGTGGGCCTGGCGCTGGCTGCGGGGCTGGCCGGCCCGTTGGCGTATTCGCTCAACACGGCGGCCACCGCGCACACCGGCTCGATCGTCACTGCCGGCCCGGTCAGCGGCACCTCCGGCGGCGGACGTCCGGGCGGCCAGGGAGGTCCTGGCCAGGGCCAGGGCGGGCCGGGACAGAACCAGCAGGGCGGCCAGACGGGTCAGCCGCCGCAGGGCGGTCCCGGTGATGGCGCCGGTGCGGGCGGTATCGGCGGGCTGCTCAACGGCACCCAGGTCTCCACCTCGGTGTTGGCACTGCTCACCACCAATGCGTCGGACTACACCTGGGTCGCGGCCACCACTGGCTCACAGAATGCCGCCAGCTACCAGTTGGCCAGCGGCGATGCGGTGATGGCGATCGGCGGCTTCAACGGCTCCGATCCGTCCCCGACTCTGGCGCAGTTCCAGGCCTACGTTGCCCAAGGCAAGATCCACTACTACATCGGTGGATCGGTCGGTCAGTCCAACGGGGGGTCGAACACCGCCTCGCAGATCGCCGAGTGGGTGGCAGCCACCTACACCGCCCAGAGTGTCGACGGGGTCACCATCTACGACCTCACCGCGGCGAAGTGAGGCTGGCGATGAGTGCGTTGATGCCCGCCCCGGCGACCACGCCGCAGGCCCTGCACACCGCGGTGGTCGATGTGATCATCCCGGTCTACAACGAGGAACTCGATCTGTCGGCGTCGGTGCTGCGGCTCGACCGCTTCCTGGCCGAGACCTTCCCTTACGACTATCGGGTGATCATCGCCGACAACGCCTCTACCGATTCGACCTTCGAGATCGCTCGGCGGCTGGCTGACCGGCATGCGCACGTCCGCGCCGTCCATCTGGAGGCGAAGGGACGCGGCCGGGCACTGCGTCAGGTCTGGCTGGATTCCGACGCCGACGTGGTGGCCTACATGGACGTCGACCTGTCGACCGATCTGAAGGCGCTACTGCCCCTGGTTGCGCCCCTGGTCAGTGGGCATTCAGATGTGGCGATCGGTACCCGGCTCAGCCGCGGTTCGCGGGTGGTGCGGGGCCCCAAGCGGGAGTTCATCTCGCGCACCTACAACCTGATCCTGAAAGCCAGCCTGGGGGCGTCGTTCTCCGACGCCCAGTGCGGCTTCAAGGCCATCCGCCGCGAGGTCGCCGATCGGCTGCTGCCACTGGTCGAGGACAACAACTGGTTCTTCGACACCGAGCTGCTGGTGCTGGCCGAGCGCGCGGGGCTGCGCATCCACGAGGTGCCGGTCGATTGGGTCGATGATCCCGGATCGACGGTCAACATCGTGGACACCGCTGTCGAAGACCTCAAGGGCGTGTGGCGACTGCTGCGCGGCTTCGCCACCGGACGGATTCCGGTTGCCCGGCTGCGCGCCGAGCTCAGCCGGGATGAGGTGCCCTCGTCCGTGCCGGGCGTGCCCACCGGGATGCTGTCCCAAATGCTGCGCTTCGCCGCAGTGGGGGTGGCCAGCACGGCGGCCTACTTCGTGCTCTACCTGCTGCTGCGCCCCTTCGGCGCGCAGGCGGCCAACCTGGCCGCGCTGCTGATCACCGCGGTGGCCAACACGGCCGCCAACCGCCGCTTCACCTTCGGCATCTCGGGCACGACCGGGGCGTTGAAGCACCACCTTGGCGGCCTGGCCGCGTTCGGCCTGGCGCTCGGGCTGACGTCCGGCTCGCTGTGGCTGCTGGCGACCTACGCCCCCACGGCAGGACGGTGGGTGGAGGTGACCGTCCTGGTGGTGGCGAACGCGGCGGCGACGTTGTTGCGGTTCTTGTCGCTGCGACTGCTGATGAACCGGCGGTAGTCGTCCGGCTCGGCGGCATTCGATGGGGAGAGTTCCTGGCACTCCCCATCGAATTGCGCCACCTCACCGCGGGCCGGCGGCGCGGGCTGCGGATCGTCGAACGACTCCAGAAGGGCGAGTTCGTCGGCGAGCCGGGCCCGGTCGCGGTCGAAGCGCACCTCCAGACCCGGACGCCAGGTGCGCCGATGTGCCGGCTGCAGAGCCAGCGCGAGCACGACGACCATCACGATCAGAACGAGTACCTCAACCATGGCAGCAATCCTTCTGCCGCAACTTACTTGCCACCAGTGGCTGAAAAGTCACTCTTGAAAGGATTACCGCCACTACACTGACGCCATGGCACTGCAGCGCATCAGCCTGATTCTGATCGAACCAGTCGCGGTCTTCGAGTTCGGCGTCCCGATCGAGGTGTTCGGCATCGACCGCACCCGCGACGGCCTGCCCCGCTTCGACCTGCGCATCTGCGCCGTCGAACCCGGCAGGCCGCTGGCCACTGAAACCACCACCGGGTTGACCCTCACCGCCCCGTACGGGCTCGACCAGGTCCCCGGCAGCGATCTGGTGGTGGTGGCCGCCACGGCGATCACCCACGGCCGCAGCTACCCGCCCGAAGTCCTCGACGCGATCCGGCAGGCCTACGCCAGCGGCAGCACGATCATGAGCATGTGCTCCGGCGCCTTCGTCCTGGCCGCCGCCGGACTGCTGGACGGACGTGAATGCACCACCCATTGGATGTTCACCGAGTTGCTGCAGCGCGAATACCCCCAGACCCGCGTCAACCCGGGCGTGCTGTTCGTCGACAGCGGTCAGGTGATCACCAGCGCGGGCACCGCGGCCGGAATCGACGCCAGCCTGCACCTGGTACGCCGCGAACTCGGTGCCGCCGCGGCCACCAAGATCGCCCGGCGGATGGTGGTGCCGCCGCAGCGCGACGGCGGCCAACAGCAGTACGTGCCCAGCCCCGTCCCCGACTGCGCCTGCGACGGCTTCGCCGATCTGCTCGACTGGGCCAAAGAGCGCCTCGACCAGCCCCACACCGTGGCCACGCTGGCTGCACAATCCCACCAGAGCGAGCGGACGTTCGCCCGCCGCTTCGCCGCCGAGACCGGCACCACGCCCCACAAATGGCTCACCCAGCAGCGAGTGCTGGCCGCCCGCGAACTCCTGGAGACCACCGACGAGCCGGTCGAGCGGATCGCCGGCCTGGTCGGTTTCAACTCCGCGGTCGTGCTGCGCGACCACTTTCGCCGGATCACCGGAGTCGCTCCACAGGCGTACCGGCAGCAGTTCTCACTTCGCCCTCACACGACACCCGCTAAGGTCGAGCAATGAGCATCACTCCTGCTGAACTGGCCCATTACGTCGACCACACCCTGCTGTCGCCCACCGCTACCGACGCTGACGTCGCCGCGCTGGCCGCCGAAGCCGTGGCCCTGGGCACCTACTCCATTTGCGTCTCCCCGGCGATGCTGCCGGTGACCGCCCCCCTCGGCGGCGTCAAGGTGGCCACGGTCTGCGGCTTCCCGTCGGGAAAGCACACCGCCACCATGAAGGCGGCCGAGGCCGCGGAGTCAGTGACTCGGGGTGCCGACGAGGTCGACATGGTCATCGATCTGGGCCTGGTCAAGGCCGGACGCCTGGCCGACACCCAGGCCGAGATCGCCGCGGTGCGCGCGTCGGTGCCGGAGGGCAAGGTGCTGAAGGTGATCATCGAGTCGGCGGCGCTGACCGATGACGAGATCGTGGCCTGCTGCCAGGCCGCCGAGGCGGCCGGTGCCGA
>JAJTBJ010000172.1 GCA_021286985.1 Propionibacteriales bacterium
TCGGCGTAGTCGATCTCCTCCTCGCGGCTCTTGATGTCCCACTCCCGCCACGGGGCGATGATGTGCATATCCGGCGCGAAGGCCTTGATGGTCAGCTCAAAGCGCACCTGATCGTTGCCCTTGCCGG
This sequence comes from Propionibacteriales bacterium, assembly GCA_021286985.1. Classification (GTDB taxonomy): domain Bacteria; phylum Actinomycetota; class Actinomycetes; order Propionibacteriales; family Propionibacteriaceae; genus Propionicimonas. The sequence continues at coordinate 128 of JAJTBJ010000172.1, forward strand.
TGCAGCCGTGGGCGATGGCGTCCCGGCGCGGTGCCTGGTACCTGCTCGGCCACGATGTGGACAAGGGCGAACCACGCATGTTCAAGCTGAGTCGCATCGACGCGGAGGCGACGCCGATCGGCAAGCCGGGGAGCTACCCACTGCCCGCTGCGGTCGACTTCGAGGGTGCCTGGCGTCGATTGGAACCCTCGACCGGGGACGAGGTAGCCATTGTCGCGCTGCGGGCGGGGCGAGCTCCGGACCTGCGTCGACGCGGTGAGGTGACGGGGAGTGAGGCCCCGGCAGGTTACGAGGCGTACCGCTTCACCTACGCCCGGCGCGGCGACTTCGTCGCCGAGTTGTGTGCCCACGGTGCTGACGCGGTCGTGCTCGAACCGGCATCGCTGCGTGAGGCGGCGATTGATCACTTGCGTGCTGTGGCGGGAGGTTCGCGATGACCTCGGCTGATCAGGTCTCGCGGCTGCTGGCCCTGGTGCCCTACTTGCAGTTGCATCCGGACGCCGAACTGGAGGCAACAGCAGCGACATTCGGAGTGAGTGCCAAGCAGTTGCTGTCCGACCTCAAGGTGCTGTGGTACTGCGGGCTGCCGGGCGGCCTTCCCGGTGACCTCATCGAGATCGACTTCGATGCCCTCGACGAACGCGGCCGAATCCGATTGTCCAATGCCGACTATCTCAGCCGTCCGATGCGGTTCACTCCGGACGAGGCACTCAGTCTCCTGGTGGCGCTGCGAGCCGTTCGCGAGCTCGCCGGGGCAGAGGCGGGCGTGGATTCCGCGGTGGCGAAATTGGAGCGGGCCACCGGTGCGCCCGCGTTGCCTCGGGTCGCGGTCGCCGGCGGCGAGGAAGCGGTGCGCGGGCAGCTCGCCCAAGCAATCCAGGCGGCGGTGCTGGTCGGCTTCGACTACGTCGACGCCGGGCTGGAACCGTCAACTCCTGTGGTCGTGCCGGCGCGACTGATGGTGCGCGACGGGTACGGCTACCTGCAGGCGTGGAGTCCTGAGCGCGCCGATTGGCGCACCTACCGGCTGGACCGAATCGCCAACATCCAACCGACGTCCACGACCTATGTTCTGCCGGGCGAGCCGCCGGAGTTCGGCGCGGGGTGGCTGGAGGCCAGCGGGGACGCGCAACCGGTTCAGTTGACGGTGACTCACGAGGCCGCCTGGATCGCGGAGTACATCCCGGTTCAACAAGTGCGCCGCCTCGCCGACCACGTGGAAATCGACCTGTTGGTCGCTGATCCGGCGTGGCTCCGGTCGTTGATTCTGCGGTTGGGGGACGGCCTGTTGTCGGTTCAGCCCGAGGCAGCTGCCGAATCGGCCAGGAAGGCCGCCCGGGAGGCCCTCGACGCTTACCGCGCAGGGTAGGGTTCAGGTTCATGGTCTGGGTTCTGCTGTTCGCCGCGATCGCCCTGGGCGGGCTGATCACCGCGATCAGCTATGCGGTGTGGCTGTGGCACAAGGCGTCCGACCTGTTCAGCGAACTTCAGATGCTCGGCACGCGAGCCGAGGAGTTCGCCACCTTGCTGGGACAGATTCAACCGGCACTACCCGCTGAAGCGGAAGGTTCGCTCTAGCCTGCACCGAGCAGGCCGCGAAGGAGGCGATGATGCCCACAGGGTGGGAATGGGCGGTGCTGGTGTTGATCGCACTGTTGCTCTTCGGCGGCGCCCGCCTTTCCGGCGTCGGACGCAACGTCGGTGGCGCGGTGCGCGAGTTCAAAGAGGCGTCCGCCGGCTCCGGTTCGGCGAACCTGCTCGACGCTGATGCCGGGACCGAAACTGAGGGTGAGCTTCCGCGAGCGGGCGTCCCCGGTGAGGTGGCCGCACCACCTGCGGATCCGTCCGACACAGAGATGGTCTGACGAGAGGCGATGGCACAGCGCGGCCCGCGGCTCGCCTGGTTGCGACCGCCGAAGCCCACTCCCGGTGGCGTGATGAGCCTCGCGGATCACCTCCGCGAGCTTCGCTATCGGATGCTGGTCTCGGCTGTGGCCATCGTGGTGGCCGCCATCGCGTCGGGAATCTGGTACCAGCAGCTGTACGCGCTGATGATGCGTCCCTACACCCTCGCGGTCGAGATGCTGAAGCAGACCAATCCCGACCTGACCGCGACAACGGTGATCAACGGCGTGACCGCGCCGCTGCTGCTGGTGATGCAGATCGCGTTGGTGGCCGGCTTGGTCGGCTCCAGCCCCGTGTGGCTCTACCAGTTGTGGGCCTACATCGCACCAGCTCTGCTGGCCAAGGAAAAGAAGTACGCGCTGGCGTTCCTGGGTGCGGCGATTCCACTGTTCCTCTTCGGGGTCGTGGTCGGCTACTACATCTTGCCGCAGGGCATCTCGGTGCTGTTGGCGTTCACTCCGTCCTCGGTCACCAACCTGCTCGACATCAACGACTTCCTGAAGCTGACCCTCCAACTGATGGTGGTCTTCGGGCTCGGATTCCTGATGCCGGTCGTGATCGTCGGCGCGAACCTGATGGGGGTGGTGAGCGCCAAGACCCTGGCGCGGACCCGCTCGTATGTGATTCTGGGCATCTTCGTCTTCGGCGCGGCAGCCACCCCCTCCAGCGATCCGTTTTCGATGCTGGCGCTCGCCATCCCGATGACCGTGCTGTACCTGGTGGCGGAAGTGATCTGCCATCTTCATGACCGGCGTAAGGCCAAGAACTCAGAGGGGGAATCGTGACCCAGCACGTGGAGGGTTCCAGTCTGACCCTCGTGGTCAATCCGTACGCCGGGCGCGGACGGTCGGCGAAGCTGCTGCCCAAGGTGACCGCCGCCCTGGTGGCCGGCCTGCCGTCCAACAGCCTGAAAGTGATTCGGACGACGAGCTGGGAGGAGTCGCAGCAGCGTTGCGCGGAGGTGGTCGCCGAGGCCAGTGCGAACGTGGCCAAGGGTCGAAACGACCCGCTGCTGGTCATGGGTGGGGACGGCATGATGCACCTGGGTCTCAACGCGGCAGCCCAATCAGGGGTGCCGCTCGGGCTGATTCCGGCCGGGCGCGGAAACGACTTCTGCCGCGGTGTGGGCGTCCCCACCGACCCGCTCGCCGCCGTCCAGACCATTGTCGAGGGACATCTGCGCAAGATCGACTTGGCCTCGGTCACCGGGAAGATGGTCGACGGCACGGATCATCGTTGGGTTGGCTGCATCGTCTCGACCGGCTTCGACGGACGCGTCGGCTACCGCGCCGATCAGATGAAGCGCAGCTACGGCGGTCTGGAGTACGCGGTCGCGACGCTCGCGGAGCTGCGTACGTTCGAGCCGCTGACCTACCGGATCCTTATCGACGGGGTCGCCCGGCAACAGACGGCGATGTTCATCGCTGTCGGTAACGCGGCCTACTACGGCGGCGGCATGCAAGCCTGCCCACAGGCCGATCTGGGCGATGGCCTGCTCGATCTCACCGTGATCAACCCGGTGAGTCGAGCGACCTTGATTCGATTGCTGCCCACGATGTTCACCGGCGGCTTCGTGAAGGACCCGGCGGTCGAACTGCTGCGCGCCAAAGAAGTCGTCATCGACGGCGATGGGCTGTACGCGATGGCCGACGGCGAGGAGCTCGGGCCGGTTCCGATCACGGTGCGCGCGGTTCGGGAGGCGCTGACCATCTACGTCCCGGCGGGACGATGAGCGATCTGGAGGAGTTTGCGGCCGGCTACGCCTTTGCGCTGGACGACTACCAGATTCAGGCGTGCGAGCAGCTCAGTGCGGGGAGCGGGGTGCTGGTCGCAGCGCCCACCGGTGCCGGCAAGACGGTGGTGGGGGAGTATGCGGTCTTCCTCGCGCTGAAGTCGGGGCGCAAGTGCTTCTACACCACGCCGATCAAGGCCTTGAGCAATCAGAAGTACCACGACCTGTGTGCCCGCCATGGCGAGGATTCGGTTGGCCTGCTCACCGGTGATACCTCGATCAACAGCGAGGCGCCGGTGGTGGTGATGACCACCGAGGTGCTGCGCAACATGCTCTACGCCGGCTCGGCGACCTTGAGCGGGCTGGGCTATGTGGTGATGGATGAGGTGCACTACTTGGCCGACCGATCTCGCGGGGCGGTGTGGGAAGAGGTGATCATCTCCCTGGCTGAGTCGGTGCACCTGATCGCGCTGTCGGCCACGGTGAGCAATGCCGAGGAGTTCGGAGATTGGCTCAATGAGGTTCGTGGCGGGGTCGAGGTGGTCGTCACCGAAAGGCGTCCGGTTCCGCTGTATCAACACGTGTTGGTCGGACGCCGTCTGGAGGAGTTGTTCGCCGGCACGGACGTGAATCCGGAGTTGCTGCGGATCGCCAAGGAGGAATCTCGCGGGCAACGTGACGACAGTCGGCGTCCGCGGGGACGTTCCGGGAACGGACGGCGCAGCGTCGGCTACGGCTCGGGACGGTACGGCGGGGCTGCCGCGCGCGAACGGCTTGATGCGTCCCAACATCTGGTTCCCCGCCGGGATGCTGCCATCGAACGATTGGGTGCCGAGGGCCTGTTGCCGGCGATCTACTTCATCTTCTCCCGGCAGGGCTGCGACACCGCAGTCGGTCAACTGATGCACTCCGGGCTGCGGCTGACCACCTCGGCCGAGCGATCGGCCTTGGCGGAGATCGCGGCCCGTCACGCGAGTGGGCTGAGTCCACACGATCTCGCGGCGCTCGACTACGACACCTTTCATGCGGCCTTCACCGCCGGCATCGCCGC
>JAJTBJ010000173.1 GCA_021286985.1 Propionibacteriales bacterium
GGTGCTGGACGCGGACGAGGAGACCCCCGACGTCGCCGGCGAGCTGGCCACCCCGGTGCGCGGCCGCGTGGAGTTTGAGGACATCGCCTTCTCCTACACCCCCGACAAGCCGCTGATCACCGACCTGAGTCTGGTCGCCGAGCCCGGCTCGACGGTCGCGATCGTCGGACCGACCGGCGCCGGCAAGACCACGCTGGTCAATCTGATCCTGCGCTTCTACGACGTGCAGTCCGGGCGGATCACCATCGACGGGGTGGACGTGGCCGCGGTGCCGCGGCGCACCTTGCGCAGCCAGATCGGCATGGTGCTGCAGGACACCTGGCTGTTCGGCGGCAGCATTCGCGACAACATCGCCTACGGCCGCGAGGGGGCAAGCGAGGACGAGATCCTGGCTGCTGCCAAGGCGACCTACGTCGATCGCTTCGTGCACTCGCTGCCTGAGGGCTACGACACGGTGATCAACGAGGAGGCGTCCAACCTGTCAGCCGGCGAGAAGCAGCTGATCACCATCGCTCGGGCGTTCCTGGCCGATCCGGCGATCCTGATCCTCGACGAGGCCACCAGCTCGGTCGACACCCGCACCGAGGTGCTCGTTCAGCAGGCCATGAAGAAGCTGCGGGCTGATCGCACCAGCTTCGTGATCGCCCACCGGCTCAGCACGATTCGGGATGCCGACACCATCTTGGTGATGGAGAACGGCGCCATCGTCGAGCAGGGTTCTCACGACGCCTTGCTGGCCGCCCAAGGCGCCTACTACCGGCTCTACCAGGCCCAGTTCGCCGCCGCCATTGTGGACGAGGACGCCGCCTGAGCGCCCTGGGACACCGGGGACGGTTCCTCCCGTCCCACCTCAATGCCGCGCGGCTGGGACACCGGGAACCGTCCCCGGCGTCCCAGCCGCTGGTTGAGCAGGCCGCGCAGCGGCCGTGTCGAAACCCGTCGCCGAGGGCTCACCCCGCAGTGAGTTCGCGTTCCAGCTCGGTGTAGGCGATCTTGCCGACCAGCGTGGTGGGCAGCTGTTCGCGGACGGTGATGGTGCGTGGCACGGCCCACTTGATCAGGTGGGTCGCACAATGAGCGATCAGTTCGGCCGGGTCGGTGGTGGCGTGATCGTCCAGCACCACGAAGGCGTGGACGGCGTGACCCTGGTAGTCGTCGGGGACGCCGACCACGCAGGCGCGGCGCACCGCCGGGTGCGTCTCCAGGACGTGCTCGACCTGGGCGGGATACACCGAGACGCCGGAGACCTTGATGATCCGTTTGGCTCGGCTGCGGAAGTAGACATAGCCGTCGGCGTCCATGGAGCCGACATCGCCGGTGTGCAGCCAGATCCGTCCGTCAGGATGCAGCCGCAGGGTGTCCGCGGTCGCCTCCGGCTCGTTCAGGTAGCCGTTCATCAAGGTCGGCCCGCTGACGCAGATCTCGCCCTCGGCATCGGCGGCCACGTCACCGCCGGTCGCGGCGTCGACGACCTTCACCAGTAGCCCGGGCATCGGGATCCCCACCGAGTTCTCTCGGTAGTGGGCGGCCGGAGAGATCGTGCACGCGGTGACACACTCGGTCAGGCCGTAGCCCTCCATCAACTCCACCCGACTGCCTTGGGCCAGCAGCGCCGCATCAAAGCGCCGCTTCAGCTCCGGGGTGAGCGAATCCCCGCCGGAGTAGGCGCCGCGCAACGAGGCGAAGGAGACCTTCTTCAGCTTCGGATGGGTGAGCAGCGCCTGGAACAGCGTCGGCACCCCGGCGATGAAGGACGGTCGGTATTTGATCAGGTTGTCGATGTAGACCGAGGCGCTGAACTCCGGCACCAGAATCGACACCCCACCCAGGGTGAGCGGGGTGTGCACGCACAACCCCAGTCCGAAGCCGTGGAACACCGGCAGGATGGCCAGCACGCTCTCGGTCGGGCGGAACCCGGTGATCAGACGCATCGACGCGGCCAGCGCGTTGAAGCTGGCCGAACTCAGTTCGATCCCCTTGGGCATGCTGGTGGTGCCGCCGCTGAACAGGACGACCGCGGTCGCCTCCGGCTCGATCGCCCGGCGGTACGGCGCCGGAGTCGGCGCGCCGGCCAGGAACTCCCGCCAACTCAGGTTGCGCGGGTGGTGCGGCACGGGGGCGATCTTTCGGCCCTTGGTGAGCGCGAAGCCGAGCTTCATCGGCCCGCTGAGGTAGTCGGCCACGCTGCCGATCAGCACCCGCTCGACGGCTGTGTCGTCGAGGATGTCGGCCAGGCGCGGGTAGAACAGGTCGAGGGTGACCGCCCAGCGGCTGCCCGATTCGGTGAGGTAGTGCTTCAACTCGGTGGGCGAACTGAGCGGGTGAGTCATCACCGCCCGGGCACCGATCCGGTTCAGGGCGTAGAACATGATCACCGCGTTGGGGACGTTCGGCATCGAAACGGTCACCGCGTCACCGGCCCGCACGCCGGACGCCAGCAGTGCGGCCGCGCAGCGTTCGATCTGTTCCAGCAGGTGCGCGAAGCTGATCCGCCGACCCAGGAAGATGATCGCGGTGTGGTCAGGGAAGTCGGCCGCAGCCTGGGCCACCTGCTCGTACATGGTGGCGTCGCCGACGACCAGGCTCGCGTCCGGTTCGCGATAGAACCGCGCCCACGGTGGGGGGACGTCTGCGCCGCTCATCACTGCCCCCACAGGCTCGCCGGGTCGCCGAGATAGGTGTCGAACAGCTCCAGCGCGCGAGCGTCGTAATAGCCGTCGGCGATCCTCTCGTCGAGGGCGACCCGCAGCTCCATCATCTGCTTGACCCCCGGCTTTCCGTCCACCACGCAGACGGTCGGCTTCACCTGACCGATGGTGATGAACAGGCTGCAGGTGCCCCACTCGAACAGGTGGTGGTACGCCGCCCCCATGCCCACAGAGCCGAGGTTGGCCACGAACGCACTGGCGCGCATCGGGTCCAGGCCGCGCAGAAAGCCGGGGGTGTCCACGTAGAAGTCCCACCACTCCAGCGCCCGGATCGCCAGTCGCAACACGCCGCGCGGCAGCTTCAGGAAGGTCGCGATCAGCTCGTCGTCGTCCTTCTGGTCACCGCTCTTGGCCACCCGGATCTCGCCGCGCAGCTTGGCCACGATGGTGGCCGGATCGTCGTCGGGGGTGATTCGCACCAGGACGTTGGTCTCGCTGCTGTCGAGGCTGTATTCGCGCCGGGCCACGAACGACAACACCACGTCGTGACGCTGGTAGAGCCGTCGTCCGATGAAGTAGCGGTTCAGGGTGGGACGCTCACGCAGGATCCGCACCAGCGCCAACATGAACGCCTCGAAGATGGTGAGTGCCTGATCGGTGCCCTTGACCTGCTCGATGTAGGCCAGCAGGGGCTCGGCGTCGACCACCACCGGGTAGTAGGCGACCGACTCGTTTCGACCCTTCATCATGTAAGGGAAGATCGCCTTCAGGTCGGTGCCCAGCTCGACGCGGCTGGCGTCGTAGCGATCACCGCGTTTGCGTGCCGTCGATCGGGAATTGTTGGCAGCTTCGGTCACAGTGCACCTCTCACCCCGGCCGCCCCGCCGCGATGGCGTCCGCGCCGGCGTCCCGCGGTCCGGGCGCGGGAATGCTAACACCGGCTGATACTGGCGGCACAGCCCTTTAGGCTGCGGTCATGGAGCGCACCTGGCGAATCGGTGAGGTGGCCGAACGCACCGGGCTGAGCCGGCGCACGCTGCGCCACTACGACGAACTCGGCCTCCTGGTGCCCGCCGCGCGCGGGTGGAACGACTACCGCCGCTACGACGCCGGCGATCTGATGCGGCTGCTGCAGATCCAGAATCTCAAGGCGTTGGGCCTGAGTCTGGGCGAGATTGCCGAGGCGTTGAACGATCCGAGCCTGGACGCGACCGCCGCCCTTCGTGGGCACTGGGAATTGTTGACCGAGCGAATCGCCACCGAGCAGCGACTGGCTGATCGACTGCAGGCGCTGGCCGAGACTGCTGATCGCAGTTGGGAGGACGTGCTGGAGGTCATCGCGCTCACCCGGCTCAGCACCCACACCGATCCGATCGCCCGGCTGCGCGCTGCCTTGTTGCCGGACGGGCGCAGCACCGAGGAACTGTTCGACGCCCTCGCAATTGAGACCGACCCGGGCGTCCAGGAGGTGCTGATCTGGGCTCTGGCCGGACGTCCGGGTGTCGCCGAGCTGGCCCGGACGCGCCTGGCCACCGCCGGAGGGGATTCACGGCGGTTGCTGATCAGGCTGCTGAGCAAGGCCGGCGACCGCGACGCCGTGGCGGTATTGGTGCCGCTGCTGGGCGACGCGGATCCGGCGGTGGTGGTTGCCACAGTGGCGGCCCTGCGGCAGCTCCCTGATCGGCAGGCGGCCGCGGGGTTGGCCGCACTGCTGGGCGTCGGCGTGGTCGACGATGCCGAGCTCAGCGATGCTCTGGTGGCCATTGGCACCCCGGCCGCACCGGCGGTCTTGGTTCGCCTCGCCGACGCCACCGCCGAGGTACGTCTCGCCGCTGCCGATGCCCTCGGTGCGCTCGCCGCCACCGACGGCAGTGAGCTGGCTGTTGAGCATCCCGAGGTGGTGGCTGGGCTGATCGAGGCCGCCGATGACCCGCACCTGCCGGTCCGACGCTCGGCACTGGTGGCGCTGGCCGACCTCGGCCCCGCCGGACGGGTCGCGCTCACCGCCCGCCAGGACGACCCGGCTGTCGGAAGCCTGGCCCGCCGACTTCTTCGTCTCTGACCCCGCTGGTTGAGCAGCGGCGAAGCCGCGTGTCGAAACCCTTGGGTAGAGCCTG
>JAJTBJ010000174.1 GCA_021286985.1 Propionibacteriales bacterium
ACCCACGAGGAGATGTTCACCCTGCTGGTGAAGGACCTGTACTCCTCCTACAAGGACCTGCCGCTATCGCTGTACCAGATCCAGACCAAGTACCGCGATGAGGCCCGCCCCCGCGCGGGCCTGCTGCGCGGGCGCGAGTTTGTGATGAAGGACTCCTACTCCTTCGACGTCGACGACGCCGGCCTGGCCGCCGCCTACGAGGCGCATCGCAAGGCCTACATCCGCATCTTCGACCGGCTCGGCCTGGAGTACGTGATCGTCAAGGCGACCTCGGGTGCCATGGGTGGCTCGGCCAGCGAGGAGTTCTTGGCGGTCTCGCCCACAGGTGAGGACACCTTCGTCCGTTCGCCGGGCGGCTACGCGGCCAACGTGGAGGCCGTGACCAGTGTCGCGCCCGCTGCTCAGGACGCCAGCGGTATCGCTGTGGCCCGCGAGGTCGACACCCCGCACACCGGCACCATCGCCGAGCTGGTGGACGCCGCCAACACGGCATTCCCCCGCGAGGATCGGGCCTGGACGGCCGCTGACACCCTGAAGAACGTGGTGTTCACCTTGACCAACCCCGACGGCAGCACCGAGTTGCTGATCGTGGGCCTGCCCGGCGACCGCGACGTCGACCTCAAGCGGCTGGACGCTGCCGTGGCACCGGCTGAGGCCGTCCCCGTGACCGACGAGGTGTTCGCGTCCCGGTCCGACCTGGTGAAGGGCTACATCGGGCCGGCACTGATCGGTGCCGAGGCGGCAACCCAGTTCCTCGGCCTCGAAGGTCCCGCCAAAGTGCGCTATCTGACCGATCCTCGGGTGGCCGAGGGCACGGCGTGGATCACCGGTGCGAACAAGGTCGACACCCACGCCACCAATGTGGTCGCCGGCCGCGACTTCGTCTCTGACGGGGTGATCGACGTGGCCGAGGTGCGCGAGGGCGATCCCGCCCCCGATGGCTCCGGCCCCCTCAGCCTGGCCCGCGGGATCGAGATGGGTCACATCTTCCAGTTGGGACGCAAGTACGCCGAGGCGCTCGGGCTGAAGGTGCTCGACGAGAACGGCAAGCTGGTCACCGTCACCATGGGCTCGTACGGCGTGGGGGTGTCCCGTGCGGTGGCCGCGGTGGCGGAGGCGAGTTGCGATGAGCGCGGCCTGAACTGGCCCCGTGAGCTGGCACCCTTCGACGTCCAGATCCTCGCCGCGGGCAAGGGCGACGACATCGCCGCCGCTGCTGAGCAGTTGGCTGCCGAGTTGGATGCCGCCGGCATTCGGGTCCTGCTGGACGACCGCAAGGCCAGCCCCGGGGTGAAGTTCACCGACGCCGAGGTGATGGGGATGCCCACCGCGGTGGTGGTCGGACGCAGCTTCGCCGATGGCCTGGTCGAGGTGCGCGATCGCGCGTCCGGTCAGCGCACCGAGGTGGCCTTCGCCGAGGCGGTGCCGCACCTGATCGGGCTGATCCGGGGCTGAAAGCCTCGCCCTCGGCTTAGGATGGGGGGAACGTCGCCACCGCGGCGACGACAATCGCAGGACACAATCGGATCGAGGCAGGCCATGACACCGGCAGACATCAGCGCACTCCTGACCCCCGTGGTCGCTGCGCACGGGCTCGAGATCGATCGCGTTGAGGTGGCTGCGGCCGGGAAACGTTCGGTGATCCGGGTGTTCCTCGATGGCGATGGTCCCGCCGGTCGTGGCCCTTCCCTGGATCAGATCGCCGATGCCACGCGGAGCATCTCGGCGGCCTTGGATGCCGACGATCCCACCCGCGGACGTCCCTACACCTTGGAGGTCTCCTCCCGCGGTGTCGGCCGTCCGCTCACCGAGGCAAAGCACTTCCGCCGTAATCGCGGACGGCTGGTGGCCATCAGCACCGAGCAGGATTCGGTGACCGGGCGGATCGTTGACGCCACCGACACCGAGGTAGAGGTGGACGTCGATGGCCAGGCGCGAACCGTCGCGCTGGCCGAAATCAGCAAAGCAATGGTTCAGGTCGAACTGAACCGCCCCCTCGGCGATGCCGAGGACGATGTGGACGAGGAGTTGTGATGGATGTTGATCTGAGCGCGTTGAAGGCATTGGAGCGCGACAAGGAAATCTCCATGGAGGTGCTGCTCAGCGCCCTGACCGAAGCCTTGCTGAACGCCTACGAGAAGACGCCCGGTGCGATCGAGGGTGCCCGGGTCGAGATCGATCGACGCAGCGGCAAGGTGAGCGTGCTGGCTCCCGAGCTCGACGAGGACGGCACCGCCGTCGGCGAGTTCGATCACACCCCCGAAGGGTTCGGACGGGTGGCTGCGGCCACCGCCCGCCAGGTGATCACCCAGCGGTTGCGCGAGGCCGAGGACGAGCAGAAGTTCGGCCACTTCGCCGGCTCCGAGGGCGACATCCTGGTGGGCGTCGTTCAGCAGGATCGCGATCCGCGGGTGGTTCGGGTCGATCTGGGCAGCATCGAGGCGATCATGCCGGCCGCCGAGCAGGTGCCCGGCGAGGACTACTCCCATGGCAAGCGGCTGCGGGTCTTTGTGGTCAGCGTGCGGCGGGAGCTTCGTGGCCCGCAGGTGGTGGTCTCCCGGACCCATCCCAGCCTGGTCGCCAAGCTGTTCGCTCTCGAAGTGCCCGAGATCGAGCAGGGCACCGTGGAGATCAAGGCGATCGCCCGCGAGGCCGGGCATCGCACCAAGATCGCGGTGATCAGCCATAACCCTGACGTCTCGGCCAAGGGCGCCTGCATCGGCCCGATGGGGCAGCGCGTGCGGGCGATCATGCACGAGTTGAACGAAGAGAAGATCGACATCATCGACTACTCCGATGATCCCGAGGTGTTCGTGGCGCAGGCGCTCAGCCCAGCCAAGGTCTCCTCGGTCACGGTGGTCGATCCGGCCGCGCGGTCGGCCCGGGTGATCGTGCCCGATTACCAGTTGAGCCTGGCGATCGGCCGAGAAGGCCAAAACGCCAGGCTCGCAGCCCGGTTGACCGGGTGGCGGATCGATATTCGACCCGATACCGCTAGCTGACCAAGGCCCCTACTTGGTCGGCGCAGCGGTGGGCTGGCCACCCGGCCCGCCGAAGCCGCTGCTCGTGCTCCAGACCTCCTGGAGGGCCGCCAGGACGGTGGCCTGATCCAGATTGAGTTCCTTGGCGATCGAGGTCGCCATCGCAGTGAGCAGTTCGGTGCGTCTGGTGTCGCGCTGGCCGCCATCGGAGGGGTTACCGCTGGGCATCCCGCTGGGCATCCCGCTGGGGCCACCGGACGGCATGCCGCTGGGGCCACCGCCGGACGGCCGTGCGGACGCGAGTGCGTTGTCCAGGGCGGTCTTCATCTTGGACTCATCGACGCCGAGCTTGGTGGCCAACTGCTTGGCCATCGCCGTGGTGTCGATCGAACCGCCAGGGCGCCCGTTCTGGTCACGGTTGCCGCCGGGACCTTGGCCGTAGCCGCCGGGCAGGCCCTGGTCGCTGCTGCCGCCGTTGGCCAGGTTGGCTGCCATTGCGCCCACCCCGACGGCGGCACCGATGGCGATCACGCCACCGCCGATGGCCAGCCCGATGCGCTGCGTCTTGTTCATGAATCTCCCTCGTGATGCTGCAAGCCGACCTCAGCCCATCGTGCCCGGCTGTGCGATGACTGCGCCGAACCTGGGGATCTGCTGTGGATTGAAGGCGAGGGAGGCGACTCAACTCGTCGGTTGCGAACTCGGAGCGCCCGCAGCAGGTCCATAGGTGCTCCACGACTCGGTCAACGCCGCCAGCACGGTCGCTTCCTTGAGGTCGAGTTCACTGGCCATCGACTTCGCCACCGCTGCGAGCATCGTTGAGCTGTCGCCGCCTTGGCCGCTGCCGGGATTCCCGCTCGGCGCCGCTCCGGTGGGAGCGCCGGAGGGAGCGCCGCCTCCAGGCGCACCGCTGGGGCCACCGCTGGGACCACCGCTCGGCATGGCGGCGGCCAGTGCGTTGTCGAGCGCGGTCTTCACCTTCGATTGATCGACGCCGAGTGTGGTGGCCAGTGCCGCAGCCAGCTTCGTCGTGTCGAACTGCTGTGGGGCGACGGCGCCCTGGCTGGGTGCCACCTGGCCGGTGTCGGTCGTGGACGTCGCGGTCGAGCAGCCGGTGAGTCCGAAGGCCGCCGACACGGCGAGGATCCCACCGCTGACTGCGGCGGCAAGCCACCTCTTTGAGTTCATCTGATCCCTTCCTGTTTCGATTGCCTTGAGCCAATCAGGGCTGTCTGAGCGGGGCCTCGCCCGGTGCTGAGCTCCGGCTGTGGATGCGCCTAGACTCCTGTGCCGTGGAACCGCAACGGATGTGCCTGGCCTGTCGTGCCCGTGACGACGTCTCCGCACTGTGGCGGCTGGCGGTGGTAGACGGTGCCGTCGTGGTCGATCGTGCCCGGCGGCTGCCCGGGCGCGGCGCCCACGTCCATCCCGGGTGTGCCGAGACCCTTGCTGCGCGCCGTGGCGTGGTGGGGCGCGCGTTGAAGGTCGGCATCGACCCGGCCCAGGTGGCCGCAGCGCTGGCCGCTGCGCGTCGCGATTGAGCCAAAGGGCGGCAAGCGCGATATGATTCTCGCCGCGCGTACGTCGACAAGCGACGAACACAACCAGAAGGTGGGCTAACGCTCATGACCACTCGATGAGTACCTCGAAATGAGCAAACAGAACTAGCTGGTCCGGCGCGCCCGCGCGGACCTGAAGGAGAGTAGTGGCCAAGGTCCGCGTCTACGAGCTCGCGAAAG
>JAJTBJ010000175.1 GCA_021286985.1 Propionibacteriales bacterium
GCTCGATATTGGTGTCATCACAATGGGTGACATGTGATAGACGCCTAAACCCCCGGGGTCTCCCAGGGTGGTCCTCTACTGGGTGACAAGCGGGGATGCCGTGTTAACCCGGATTAAAGACGGGCCACAAAAAGCCATACCTGGTGCGGCGGCTGCTTGCGCGGGTGCGGTGTCTCTAATACCTTTTTGCATGTACTCATCCGATTTACCCCCCACACCCGAAAGGGCACCGAAGTGAACCAGCAACACTCGACTCAGGACAACCGCGGCCGTCGCCGCAAAGTCGCCGCGATCCTCGCCGGCGGCGTGGTGGTCGGCGTGGGCACCATGGCCACCCTGGCGGCATGGACCGACACCGAATACGCGACCGGCACCTTCACCGGCGGCTACTTCGATCTGCGCGGCAGCACCGACCAGACCACCTTCTCCGACCACACTACCTCGGGCTCGTCCGCGACCTTGAGCTTCACCACCCCGTTGGTGACCCAGATGTCTCCTGGCGATGTCGTCTACGCGCCGTATGCGGTGAACCTGTTCAAGACCTCCACCAACGCCGGCACCGTGACCGTCACGGCTCCGTCGACCACCGGCACGGTGACCAACATCACCTACACCCTGTTCACCACCGCGACGGCAGGCTGCAGCGCAGCCTCGACCCCGGTCGTGACCGTGGTGCCCGCCGGGACCAACCTTGGCGCGGTCGGCGCGGCAAACACCTTCACCGTGGCCAAGCCGGCCAACAGCAGCACCGACGGTGTGGCCACCTACCTGTGCTTCAAGGTGACCGCGGGTGCGGGCCTGACCCAAGGACAGACGGGCACTGCGACCTGGCTGTTCACCGCCACCTCGAACTGAGCTGACGCCACCGAAGCTTCAACCCGGTCAGGGACGCCTTCGCGATACCTGACCGGGTTGCTGCCAGAATCGGAGACCAGCAGATGAACATCACTCCGGTACGGGCTCAGGCGGACGCTCACAGGCAAGATCAGCGGCTGCCATCTTTGGCATGCCCGAAGCTGATGCCTCCACAGACGACCTCGGCCGGAATGCTGGCCGGCCGAGGTCACCATGCTGCGCGCAGGGCCCGCTGGGCGCCTGCCGAGCGGCTGGCTCGGGAGGTAGTGCAGTGAAGAGGGGTCTGCACTACCTCCCGACTTCCCCCCGCGGAAGGACTCGGGTCACCGCCTTCGGGCTGGGCCTGTTGGCCGCCCTGTCGCTGTTCTGGCAACAGCAGACCACCCTGGCCGCCTTCGTCGACTCCGAGTACAGCAAGGGCACCTTCTCCGCCCGCACCCTCGATGCGATCAGCCCCAGCCTGGACCCCGGTGTCAGCAAGATCGATGCGTCCTGGTCTGAGCCTGATCCCCCGAACGACTGGGCGACGCCCAGCTATCAGATGTCGTGGTCGCCGCTGTCCTCTGGGACGCCCGCTACGTCGTTCTATACGGGCTCCGCTCGGACGACGACTCTGCAGATCGGCTCAGGAACTCAGTCTGCGCAAGCACTTACCTTCACCGACGTCGCCGTCGGTTCCACCCACGCCTGCGGGATCTCTCGCGGCACGGTCTACTGCTGGGGCACCAGTGCCGCCGGTGGACTGGGCCTGGGCACCACGACCATCACCAACATTCCGCTCCCGGTCGGGGGGTTGCTGGTCGGGCAGCAAGCGGTCCAGGTGACCGCCGGCACCAACTTCACCTGTACCAGGGTGTCCACCGGTGCGGCGTACTGCTGGGGTGAGGGCAGCTATGGGCAGTTGGGCCGCAACTCCGCGACCGACTCGAACGTGCCGGTCCTCGTCTCGTTGAGCGACGTTTCCAGCATCTCCGCCGGTGACGTGCATGCGTGTGCGGTCTCTGGCGGGAAGGCATTTTGCTGGGGACGCAACTCCAGCCGCCAGCTGGGAGACAACAGCACCACTCAGCGCAACGTGCCCACCGCCGTCTACCCGACCGGCCTCCTGGCGGGTCGCATCGTTTCTGAGGTGTCGGCCGGCCGGATCCACAGCTGCGCCGTCGCCGACGGACTGGCCTTCTGCTGGGGCACGAACACCTACGGGCAACTCGGTACCAATAACAACACCACCTACGCGGTGCCGACAGCCGTGGTTCCCACCGGTGTCGCCTTGGGCAAGGTGGTCTCGAGCATCAGCGCGGGCGGCAACCACACCTGCGCCATCATGAGCGGCGCGGCCTACTGCTGGGGGTACAACTCCACCGGTCAGTTGGGCAACAACTCCACAACGGCGATGGTCTACCCGGTGGCGGTGCAGACCACGGCGATGTCGGCCACCGTGACCGCCGTATCGGCGGGCTACAGCCACTCGTGCGCTGTCGCCGACGGCCAGGTGTACTGCTGGGGCGACGGCACCTACACCGAACTTGGCAACGGCGGCGGACAGAGCCTCGTCCCGGTGCTGGCCGCCGGAACGCTGTCGTCCCGAACGGTGACGGCAGTCTCGGCCGGCAGCTACACCAGCTGCGCCACCGGTTACACCCCAGCCGCCTGCTGGGGCCGTGGCACAAGCGGGCAGGTCGGTAATGGGGCATCGGTGAACAAGGCGCTGCCCACCGACGTACTGCTGAACGAGGCCGCCTGCCCGGACGGCTCCGTGCGGGTCGGCAGCGACTGCTCGCTGAGCGAGGACACCGACTACTACTTCCGCCTGGGCTACTCGATCGGCACCTGGACCGCGCCGAACAGCACGTGGAAGAAGGCCACCACGTTGGCCCGCGGCAGCATCAACCCCTCGTTGGTGAGTCGCACGGCAAACTCGATCACGGTCGACTGGCCCACTCCGGCGGAGCCGCACGACTCCTATGCGCAGTACACCCTGCAGCGTTCGCTCAGCAGCGATGGCAGTAACCCGACGACCGTGGGAGTCACCGGCAACCAGACGCTCACCGACGCTTCCGGCGTGCCGACGGTTGGCTTCAGCAAGGTCGTGGCCGGTCTGGATCACAGCTGCGGCATCGCCGATGGGCAGGTCTACTGCTGGGGCCGCAACAACTACGGTCAGCTCGGCATCGGGACGACGGACACCGCCAACCATGCGACGCCAACCCTCGTCCCGGCTTTGGCGGGCATGTCCGCCACCGACATCACCGCGGGCGACTCATTCTCCTGTGCTGTCGCCGACGATGCGGCCTACTGCTGGGGTTACAACAACTACGGGCAGCTCGGCTCGGGTGACAACGCCACCTACTCCACGCCGAACCTTGTGGCCAACCAGGGCGGCTACACCGTTGAGGACATCACCGCCGGCAGCACACACGCCTGCGCGATCACGACCGGCGGCGCCGTGTGGTGCTGGGGGCGCAACAACTCCGGACAGTTGGGCAACAACTCCATCACCAACAGTTCGGTCCCCGTGAGCGCCAGCGGTGGTGATCTGGGCACCTCGCCGGCGACGGCGGTCACCGGTGGCGGAACCCACACCTGTGCGGTGGCCAACGATCACGCCTATTGCTGGGGTCTCAACTCGTCAGGCCAGCTGGGGGTGGGTTCCACCACGGCCAGCTACGTTCCACGAGCGGTGTCCACGACGGGCGCCCTGGGAACTCAAAACGTCCTCAAGATCTCCGCAGGCACGAACCACTCCTGTGTGGTCGCGGCCGATCACCGGGCCTACTGCTGGGGTTCGGACGCCTCCGGACAGGTCGGCAACAACTCGACGTACGCCAACATGACCTCGCCAGCGGCGGTGGCTACCACCGTGATGAGTGGCAGCGTGACGGCGCTGGGCGCCGGAGCGAATCACACCTGCGCCGTGGCTGGCGGTGCCGCGTACTGCTGGGGCTTGGGTACCAGCGGGCAGCTGGGCAACTCCTCCGGCACCACCGTCGGGGTTCCCGTGGCGGTCACCACCACCGCCACCTCGCCTGCCTCGGCGGTGCAAATCGCCGGCGGAGCGCTGCACAGCTGCGCCATCTTCGACGGACGTCCGTGGTGTTGGGGCACCGGCACCTACGGCCGGTTGGGCAATGGTGCGACTACGAGCTACACCTATCCGCAGCCGACGGCGTTGAACGCGATGTGTGCGCGCAACACCGTCCTGCTCGGCAACGGGACGTGCCAGATGGCGTCCGGGACCACCTACTACTACCGGGTCAAGTACACCCTGGACGACGGATCGACCAAGACCGGCTCCTGGGTGGGGATCGCCACCTCCTAGCCGATCGCTTTCGCTGCAGCGATCGCTGCGCTCGGCAGCGCCGCAGCGATCGCGTCCAACACGGCGTGGTCGTGGGCGGCGGAGACGAACCACGCTTCATACGCCGACGGCGGCAACGCCACACCCTGATCGAGCATCGAGTGGAAGAACGCCCGGTAGGCGGCAACGTCCTGGGTCTGGGCATCGGCGTAGGTGCGCACGGGAGTGTCGATGCCGAAGAAGACGCTGAATAGCGAACCGGCGTGCTGCAGGCGGTGCCGAACCCCGGCCGTCGATAGCGCTGCGCTGACGGTGGTCGACAGCCGTTCAGCAGCGGCGTCGATGGTGGCGTAGGCCTGCTCATCGGCCAGCCGCAAGGTGGCGATCCCGGCCGCGGTGGCCAGCGGGTTCCCCGACAAGGTGCCGGCCTGGTACACCGGTCCCAGCGGTGCCAGCAGATCCATCACCTCGGCGCGCCCACCGATGGCCGCCAGCGGCATGCCGCCACCGACCACCTTGCCGAAGGTGAACAG
>JAJTBJ010000176.1 GCA_021286985.1 Propionibacteriales bacterium
CTGCCATGGCTTCGGTCTCGCGGTAGGGGGAGGCGACCGACCCGGAGTCGAGGTGATCGCGTCCGATCACGATCGGGGCCGACACCTTGCCGGTGGCGACCAGCTCGTTGAACTTCAGCCCGGCCAGGTGGCGTTCGCCGTAGCCGAGCCAGCAGATCCGGGCCGGCAGGCCTTCGAAGTGCACCTTCTCGCCGGCGGCGGTGATCCAGCGGCGCAGGTGCTCATCGTGGGGGAACAGCTCCAAGATCGCGGCATCCGTGGCGGCGATGTCGGCCGGATCGCCGGACAGTGCGGCCCAGCGGAAGGGGCCCTTGCCCTCGCAGAACAACGGACGGATGTAGGCCGGCACGAAGCCGGGGAAGGCGAAGGCGCGGTCGTAGCCGCCGAGTTCAGCCTCGGCCCGCAGCGAGTTGCCGTAGTCGAACACTTCCGCGCCGCGGTCGAGGAAGCCGACCATGGCCTCGACGTGGGTCGCCATCGAGGCGCGGGCTTTCGCGGTGAACCCGGCCGGGTCGGCCTGGGCGGCGGTGTGCCATTCGGCCACCGAGACCCCGATCGGCAGGTAGCTCAGCGGGTCGTGAGCGCTGGTCTGATCGGTGACGATGTCGATGGCCACCTCGTCAGCCAGCAGCCGGGGAAACACCTCGGCGGCGTTGCCGACCAGCCCCACCGACAAGGGACGACGCTCGGCCTTGGCAGCCAGGACGCGCGCCACCGCGGTGGCGTAATCGTCGGTGTATTCGTCCAGATAGCCGTGCTCGACGCGACGGGCCAACCGGGCGGCGTCCACGTCGACGATCAACACCACGCCCTCGTTCATGGTGACCGCGAGCGGCTGCGCGCCGCCCATGCCGCCGCAGCCGCCGGTCAGGGTCAGGGTGCCGGCGAGCGTCCCGCCGAAGCGCTTGCGGGCGACCGCGCCGAAGGTCTCGAAGGTGCCCTGCAGGATGCCCTGGGTGCCGATGTAGATCCACGAACCGGCGGTCATCTGGCCGTACATCATCAGGCCCTCGGCTTCGAGTTTGCGGAAGTGCTCCCAGTTGGCCCAATCACCGACCAGGTTGGAGTTGGCGATCAACACCCGCGGCGCCCACTCGTGGGTGCGGAAGACGCCCACCGGCTTGCCCGATTGCACCAGCAGGGTCTCGTCGCTGCGCAGGTCGCGCAGGGTGTCGACGATCGCATCGAAGGCCGCCCACGGGCGCGCCGCCCGCCCAGTGCCGCCGTAGACGACCAGGTCTTCGGGACGCTCGGCGACCTCGGGATCGAGGTTGTTCATCAGCATCCGCAGCGGCGCTTCGGTCTGCCAGGAGCGGGCCGAGATCTCGGTGCCGCGCGGGGCGCGAATGGTGCGTTCGGTCATGCCGGATTCCCTTCTTCGATGACGGCGTAGGCGGCGGCCACCAGGGCGCCGGAGGTGAGGAGTTGATAGGCGGCTTCGATGTCGGGGGCGAGGAAGCGATCGGGGCCCGGCCCGTCCACCTGCTCGCGGAGCACCGCGATGGCCGCGCCGGTGGCCCGTCCGGGTTGCAGCGGGCTGCGCAGGTCGATGCCGCGGGCGGCGGTGAGGATCTCGATGGCCAGCACTCGGGCCAGCCCGTCGACGGCCTGGCGCAGCTTGCGGGCGGCGTTCCAGCCCATCGAGACGTGGTCCTCCTGCATCGCGCTGGACGGGATCGAATCAACGCTGGCCGGAGCCGCCAGTTGCTTCAACCGCGAGGTGATCCCGGCCTGGGTGTACTGGGCGATCATCAGGCCCGAATCGATCCCAGGGTCATCAGCAAGGAAGGGCGGCAGGCCGCGGTTGCGGTGGGCGTCGAGGAAGCGATCGGTGCGCCGCTCGGAAATGCTGGCCACGTCGGCGATGCCGATGGCCAGGAAGTCGAGCACGTGGGCCAGCGGGGCGCCGTGGAAGTTGCCGTGGGAGGACACCCGGCCGTCGTCGAGCACCGACGGGTTGTCGATGGCTGCGGCCAGTTCACGTTCGGCGATGGTGGTGGCGAAGTCGACCGCATCGCGCAGGCTGCCGTGCACCTGCGGGCTGCAGCGCAGGGAGTAGGCGTCCTGCACCACGCCGTCGCCGACCCGATGGCTGGCCACGATCGGCGAGCCGGCCAGCAGGTGACGCAGGTTCGCCGCCGAGGCGGCCTGCCCCACCTGCGGACGCAGCGCCATCAAGTCGGCGGCAAACACCTTGTCGGTGGCCAGTTGGCCTTCGACACTCAGCGCAGCGGCGAGGTCGGCGGCGTCGAGCAGCGACTCCAGGTCGGCCAGCGCCAGCACCAGTTGGGCGAGCATGCCGTCGGTGCCGTTGATCAGCGCCAGGCCCTCCTTCTCGGCCAGGACGACCGGAGTCAGCCCGCGCGCGGCGAGCGCCTCGGCGGCCGGACGGCGCCGTCCGGCATCGAGGACCTCGCCCTCGCCGATCAACACCAGCGCGCAGTGCGCCAGCGGTGCCAGATCGCCGGAGCAGCCCAGGCTGCCGTACTCGTGCACCACCGGAATCAGCCCGGAGTTGAGCAGGTCGACATAGGCCTGCGCGGTGGCCGGATGCACCCCGGAGTAGCCCTTGGCCAGGGTGGCGATCCGCAGCAGCATCAGCCCGCGCACCACCTCGGGCTCGACCAGCGCGCCGTTGCCGGCAGCGTGGGAGCGGATCAGACTGCGCTGCAGCCGGGCCCGCTCTCCTGCCGGAATGCTGCGGCTGGCAAGAGCGCCGAAGCCGGTAGAGACCCCGTAGATACCGTCGGCCTGCGCGGCCAGAGCATCCACCCGGGCCCGGGACGCTGCCAACGCTGACACCGCGGCCTCCGACAGCCGCACCTCGACACCGTGACGGGCCACCGCCACCACTTCTGCCCGGGTCAGCGGCCCGGTTCCGATCACGATCTGACTCACCCTTCCATTGAGCGCTCAGGCCGCGTCCGCCCGCCAGTAGCTCGCCTCGATTTCTGTCTCGTATGCGAGACTTAACCCATGTCACGAGCGGTCCCGGCGGCCACGTCCGCGCTGCGGTTGCTGCGCTTCCTGGCCCAGCGCACCACCCCGGTTCCGGCCGCCCTGATCGCGGTCGAGCTCGGCCTGCCGCGGTCGTCGACCTATCACCTGCTGACCGCGATGGCCGCCGAGTCGTTCGTGACCCACTACCCCGACGACCGCACGTGGGGTGTCGGGGTCGCCGCCTGGGAGGTCGGCCAGGGCTACACCCGCGCCGATCCGTTGGCCCGGCTGGCCCGGCTACCGATCGCCCGCCTGGTTGACGGCCTGGGACTATCGGCGCACCTGGCGGTGCTGCACGGTGCCGATGTGGTCTATGTGGTCGAGGAACGCGCAAAGGGCCGCGCGCGACTGGTCACCGACGTCGGCGTCCGACTACCTGCGCACCTGACCGCGTCCGGCCGCGCCATCCTGAGCACCTTGTCAGCGGCCCAGCTGCGGGCAGTCTTCCCCGCCGGGCGCGAGCTCGTCCGGCGCACCGAGGTGGGGCCGGCGACCCTGACCGACCTGCGGCCGATCCTGACGTCCGCCCGTCGCCAGGGCTACGCCGACGAGGATTCCGAGGTCACCCCCGGCTTCGCGTCGGTGGCCATCGCGATCGCGTCACCAGCCAACCTGGCCGCCGTGGCCGTCACCTGGCAGACCCCGCTGGAGCACGACCTCGCCGCCGTCGTGGCCCAACTGCAGGCCACTGCCGACGTGATCGCCGAGCGCCTGCGCTGATCCCATTTCGCGGATTGGCGATCGTTTCCAGCCGGGCGCCACCGGACGAAGCGGTAACGCGCGGATTGACGATGGTTATGGGGACCCGGTTCGGGCTGATAACCCTCATGGATCCGCGACTTCGTCACATCGCGGCGCGGACCCCGCGCACAACGGTCACCAGGCCGCGAAATGCTAAGCCGAACGCGCCCAGCCACCGATCGAGGCCGGGTCGGCCAGCAGCGGACGAAATGCCAGACCAGCGGCACCGATCATCAGCAGGTCGGTGCCCAGCGCTGCCGGGGTGATCCGCACACCTTCCAAAGAGGGTGCCAGGGTGTCGGCCGCCACCGCCTGCTCCAGGCCCGCCGGGTCGTAGGCCTGCAGTGCGGCCAGGAAGCCACCGAGGGCGATCACCTCGGGATTGAACAGGTTGATCGCCGCAGCCAGCGCCGTACCCAACTGCCGGGTCTGTCGGGCCACAACCTCGGCCACGGCCGGCGACCGATCAGCCAACAGCGCCGCGTCGAACTCGTCGGGCTCCACTCGGGTGAGGCCGAGCACCCCGGCCAACTCGGCCCGAGTCACTTCGGCTTCCAGGGTGCCGGCGATCCCGGCCGAGTCGCGAGTATCGGAGCTGGAGACCCGGACGTGGCCCAACTCACCGGCATAGCCCGACGCCCCGCCCAGCAGACGTCCGCCGACGATCACCCCTCCACCGATGCCGGAGGCGCCGCCGTTGACGTAGATCAGGTTCTCGTGGCTGCGGCCGACCCCGAACTCGTGCTCGGCAAGGGCACCGAGAGCGGCATCGTTGGCCACCGCCACGGGGTAGCCGGTCAGCTTGGCCAGTGGCGCGCCGAACGCTTCGTCATGCCAGCCGAGGTGGGGCGCGTTGCGCACCACGCCGTCGACGGTGCGTACCTGTCCCGGCACCGCTACACCGATGCCGACCACCGAC
>JAJTBJ010000177.1 GCA_021286985.1 Propionibacteriales bacterium
GTGAGCTCGCCGGCGATCTTGTACATGTTCGGCAGCATCAGCAGCAGGCCCTGCGAGCTGGTGAAGGTGCTGCCCAGCGCACCGGCCTGGATGGCACCGTGCAGGGTGCCGGCCGCACCGGCCTCAGACTGCATCTCGATGATCCGCGGCACCTGGCCCCAGACGTTGCGCTTGCCCTTGGCGCTCCACACGTCGGCCAGCTCGCCCATCGGGGACGCCGGCGTGATCGGGTAGATGGCGCAGACGTCACTGAGCCGATGGGCAACCGAGGCCGCTGCCTCATTACCGTCCACGCAGGTCCACTGAGCGCCAAGATCACGCTTGGCGGGGGTTTCCTTGCTGTTGCTGTCAGTTGCGGTCGGTGTGACGACTGCGGTCATGAATTGCTCCTTGGGTTCGGCCTAGACAAGTATCAACCTGTAACGCAAAAACTGCAGCCAAACAGAAGGTCACTAGGAGCTCTTCCTCGGCCGCAGTGCTCGAGTAACGCCGCCCGCGAAGACTGAGTGGTACTTCGCCGATCTACTCGTCCGACTCAAGGGTCAATGACTCGGTGGATAGAGCGCCACCTACGGGGGGTTACCCCAAGTGGTGTCAGATCTGGGCCGTGCTTGGCGGAGAGGATACCCGTCCTGACCCGGAAGAGCCACCCCTGATCTCGGGCCGCAACGTCGATCCCGCTAGGTAATTTGATAGGTCAAAGCCCAATGAGGGCCCCGGACGGACGGTCCCGACGCCGGTCAGCGACCCGGCAGGGTGTTGCGGACGGTGTGTCGGTCGTAGAAGTGGATCAGCACTGGCCAGGAACGCACTTTCGCCTGGCTGGCGGCGTCGAAGCTGCCCGGCCACAAGCGCATGATCACCGCGGTGCTACCACTGCCCAGGTAGTCGACCATGAAGGTCTGGAACTTCTCGTTTCGCAACCGCTCCGGGGTGGAGCCGTCGGCGTGGGAGATGTCGTACACGTAGCCGCTGAGGTCGACCACCAGCGGGCAGCCGCGGTCCAGGTTGCGGCGCAAGGTGTCGGTCACGATCAACGAGACCGGATTGTCGGTGGTCACACAACCGGGACGATCAGCCAGTGCCGTGCGCACCTCGGCGACCGGAAACGCCTTGCCCTCGGGAATCTGCAGTTGAGCGAAGCCGGCAGCCCCGATCGCGAACACCACCACCGCGCCGATCACCGCCCGCGCGGCGCGGGGGATCCGTTCGGTGAGTTCAGCCAGCCCGGTACCCAGCACCAGCGCCAGCGGGGCGGCCGAGAAGGTCGGGTAGTGGACGAACCACGACGGGCCGGCCAGCAAGGTGATGATGGCCACCACGGCCAGCGCCAGATACAGCCGGCCGAGCCGGGAGGCGAGGGCTGCGACCGCGGCCAGAAGCACTAGCGACAGCAGGATCGTCTGCGCGACCACCGGCGGACCACCACCAGTGATGACGAAGCGGCCATCGACCAGCATCGGCGCGGACGGATCCCACTGACCCAAACCGACGATGTCTCCCAGTCGCTCCCATGGCCCCACCGGCAGCTCCGGACGTCCGAGTTGGTCGAACAGCACCATCCGCCAGAACTGCGGCGCCATGATCGCGGACGGCCCGATCACCGCCACCGCCACCGCCAGCGCACCCACTCCGGCCAAAAGCGCGGCCCGGAAGCCTTCGGAGAACCACAGCCAGAGACACACTGCGGCGACCAGCACCACACCCCAGATCTTCACCGTGGCGCCGAAGCCGACCAGGGCGCCGGCGGCCAGCAACCGGGCCACACCCAACTGCCCACGCTTCACCGCAGGAGCCAGGAGTACCAGCGCCCACACCACCACGAAGCTGGCCAGCCCCTCCAGTCGGGTGGTGCGCTCGCTGTAGATGGCCGGGAAGAACACCAGGTAGAAGCCGGCGCCCAGCAACCCCGGCACGATGCCGCGAACAGCGAGCAACCGGTAGATCAGCACCGTGGTGAGCGCCCCGAGAACCATGAAGGCCACCCGGGCCACCAGATTGGCCAGTTGATCCCCGATGACCGAGCCCACGGCCACGAACGGCTGCAGGAAGATCAACAGCCCCGGCGGATGCAGCAGCAAGAAGTCGCGGTACGGGATGCGTCCCGACCCGAGCCCGACCGCGGCGGCGTAGTAGACCGACGGGTCGTAGTTGTCCACCGGGTAGGGGCCGCCACCGGCGAGCACGGGTATCAGCCGGACGACGAACGCCGCAGCAAATACCGCGACCGGAATCAGGATCCGGGCGGTACGACCGGCCACCGTCGGCGGCAGCGGGTGCACGTTCGTCGACACGGAGCCAGGCTATGGCCTGCCCCCAACCGAAGGGTCAGTCCTCGGAGTCCTCAACATGAGCACGCCCGGGAAGCTGTCGGCGGGTGAGCGGCTCGAGCACCCAGTAGACCGCGCTCGCCCAGATACCGGCGACCAGCCAGCCCAGTGAGTTGTGGCCCAGCCAGGTGTCGGCCAGCGGCCCGGCGAACCACACCGTCTCGCCAACGGTGAGGCGCACGCACATCAGGCCGAGAGCCGAGCCGGCCAGCCAGGCGGCGACGGCCGGCCAGTGGAAGCCCTCGCTGAACCAGAACTCGCTGTCATGGCTGGTGTCGGTGAGATCGCCGTCGAACAGGTCCCGACGCAGAATCAGGTCCAGTCCGAACACCCCCACCCAGGCCACCAGCAGCGGCGAGAACACCGCCATCAGGGCAGGCACCGCCTCAGCGAAGGTCAGGTCGCCGGCCACCGTCTGGGTGGCCACCACGGCCACCACCGCCACCAGCACCAGACCGGCGCTGACCAGAAACGCGATCGGACGCGGCAGCGGCACGCCGGTCGCCTGCAAGCTGAGTCCGGAGGAGTACAACGCCAGGTCGGCGGCGGCGAGCAGGCCCAGCACTGAGGCAATCAGATAGGGCACCAGCAGCCAATCCGGCAGCGCCAGGCCGGCGGCGGCGCTGTTGCCCAGCGCCAGAAACGCACCAGAGCTCACCAGCAGCACCAGCGGCACCGATGAGCCGCCGAGCACGCTGGCGAACAGGCGACGCTTGGACACCACCGACGGCAGGTAGCGGCTGTAGTCGGCGCCGGTGGACATCCAACTCACTCCGGTGCCGGCCGCCACCACTCCGATGCCGGCCATCAGCGACCCGAAGTCGGCCGGCGGAACGGAAGCGACCAGCTTCCAATCGACGGTGGTGAGGGCGACCACGCACAGCACCAGCATCACCGGGGCAAGCACCCACCCCAGCCACTTCTGCACCACCATGATCAGGGAGTGGCCGTAGTAGCCGATCACGGTGGCACCGGCCACCAGCAGTACCGCCACCGGAATGGTCAGCCAGGGGCCGATCGGCCAACCCATCAGTTCCACGATGCTGGCGATGGCGAAGGTGGCCGTGGTGGCCATGACCACTTCGAGCCCGACCAGTCCGATCCAGGAGATCGCCGCGGGCACCAGGTTGCCGCGGACGCCGAAGGTCGCCCGGGACGCCATCAGCGTCGGCGCCCCGCTCCACGGCCCGGCCAGGCTGAGCAGCGCCACGAAGGCGAAGGCGCCCAGAGACCCCACCACCGCTGCCACGACTGCCTGCCACGCGTTCAGCTGCAAACCGGTCACCAGACCGGAGCCGACCGTCACGGTGATGATTCCGATGTTGGCCGCGAACCACGTCCACAGCATGTTCCACAGCGAGCCGTGCCGCTCATCGGTGGGCACCGGCTCCAGCCCGCGATGCTCCACACTCAGCGGAGGAGGCGCATCGACCTCGATGACGCGCGCGAATCTGGGAGCCACAAAACCTGAGAATAAGCCAAACACGGGCTAAATGCCGAGTCGGCCATCGGCGGACAAGTGCGGCTCGCGTCCGTGCCCACCGGGCAGGTAGGCTTTCCTACGGTTCCCCGCGCGGCGGTACCTCGCCCAACTCCCCCAGGGTCGGAAGACAGCAAGGGTAAGTGAGCTCTTCCGGGTGCGCGGGGGCCGCTGCATTTTCACACCGCGGACAGCTGTGGGTGCCAACCGTTAGGGTTCACCCGTGGAATCCGACGACGACGACCTCTTCGAGGACGCTCCGTTCCCCGAACAGGACGGGCCGGACTTGTTCGGCTCCGACGAGCCTGAGATCGCCGACCTGCCCGATGGCACAGATGCCCGTCCGCGGCGGCGATCGGCGGAGGAAGTCACGGCCTCTCTGATGGAGGTGGTGGACGCACTCCGCGAACCGGCCCAGTCGATCGAACGTCCCGACACTCCGCTCGCGCTCTATCGGCGCTACCGTCCCGACACCTTCGCGGAAGTGATCGGCCAAGAGCACGTCACCGAGCCGCTGCAGCGTGCTTTGGTGAACAACAGGGTCAACCACGCCTATCTGTTCTCGGGCCCGCGCGGCTGCGGCAAGACCACCAGCGCGCGCATCCTTGCGCGCTGCCTGAACTGCGCCGAAGGCCCCACCCCCACGCCCTGCGGGGTCTGCCAGTCCTGCCGTGACCTGGCCCGTGGCGGCGTCGGCAGCATCGACGTGATCGAAATCGACGCGGCCTCACACGGTGGCGTGAACGAAGCAAGGGATCTGCGCGAGCGGGCGTTCTTCGCCCCCGTCCACAGCCGCTACAAGGTGTACATCATCGACGAGGCGCACATGGTCACCAAGG
>JAJTBJ010000004.1 GCA_021286985.1 Propionibacteriales bacterium
GATGAAGGTGTCGAAGTAGCAGGTGCTGTGCGCCATGCCTTCAGGCTAGGTGGCAGCGCCGACACTCACCAGAGGAGTCCGGAGAGGTGCTGACGCTCAGGCCAGGGCGTCGGGCAGGATCGCCAACGGCACCGAGCCGAGGTTGAGCGCCTTGGTGTGCCACGCTTTCAGGTCGAAGGACGCGCCCGCCTTGGCCTGCGCGTCGGCACGGGCCTGCTCCCACAGCCGCTGTCCGATCTTGTAGGACGGGGCCTGGCCCGGCCAGCCGAGGTAGCGGTTCAGCTCGAAGCGGAGGAAGGCCTCGTCCAGATTCACATTGGCCTTCAGCAACTCCCAGGCCTTCTCGGCGTTCCAGATGCCGCCGCCCCAGCGTTCGGGGGCGGGCATCCGACAATGCACACCGATGTCGACCACGACGCGCGCGGCGCGCATCCGCTGGCCGTCGACCAGCCCGAGGCGATCGCCCAGGTTGTCCATGAACCCGAATTCGGCCATCAGCCGTTCGGCGTACAACGCCCAGCCCTCACCGTGGCCGGAGCTCCAACTCACCAGCCGACGCCAGGAGTTCAGCTGATCGCGCACCAGCACCGCCTGGGCCACCTGCAAGTGATGGCCGGGGACGCCCTCGTGGTAGACCGTGGTCTTCTCCCGCCAGGTGGAGAAGGTGGTCACCCCCGGCGGCACCGACCACCACATCCGGCCCGGACGGGAGAAGTCCTCGTTCGGCCCGGTGTAGTAGATGCCGCCGGTCTCGGTGGGCGCGATCATGCATTCGATGGTCTTGAGCTCAGCGGGAATGTCGAAGTGCACCCCGTCGAGGGCCGCGATCGCAGCGTCGGCGGTGGTCTGCATCCATTCCCGTAGAGCGGTGGTGCCGGTCAGCGTGAGCGTCGGGTCAGCGTCCAGCACCCGCACGGCGTCGGCCATGGTGGCACCCGGTCCGGCGAGCTGCTCGATGATCTGCTGCTGCTCGGTGGCCATCCGCTCCAACTCGTCCAGGCCCCAGGCGTAGGTCTCGTCCAGGTCGACCTCGGCGCCGACGAAGCCGCGCGAGTGCAGCGCGTACCGCTCCCGTCCCACCGCGTCGTCTGCCGGAGCAAGGGCGGCCAACTCGTCGGTGAGGAAGGTGACCAGTTCGCCGTAGGCGGCCGCCGCGCGTCCGGCGGCGACGGTGAGATCGTTGGCCAGACCACCGGAGGCGGGGGCGCCGTCCGGCTGGGCGCCGGCGGCGAAGGTCACGAAGAACGACGTCTTCGGGTCTGCCAGCTCCGCGGCCTGCTTGATGCCCTCACTGACCTGCAATTGGGCCGGCACCAAGCCGCGGCGCGCGCCCTCGCGCAGGGAAGCGATGTAGCCCCGGATCGACTCGGGCATCAGCCGCAGTCGGGAGGCGATGTTGGCCCAGTCGTCGATGGTCGCGGTCGGCATCAGATCCAGCACGTCGCGCATGCCCTGCAGCGGCGAGGCGATCACGTTCAGGTCGGACAGGGTCTCGCCGGCCTCGTAGGTCTCCAGTCCCAGGCCGAGCCGGTCGCGCATCGCCGCCAGGGTCACCTCGTCGGTGCTGTCGGCCGGTGTGCAGGCCGACAACTGCATCAGCGTCGTGCGTTCGAGCTCGGCGATCGCGGCGTGGCCGTCGGGCGACAGGTCGGGCATCTGATGATCGTGGCCACTGATCCCCATGTAGGTGGCGCCGATCGGGTCCAGTTCAGCGAGCTGCTGGGTGTACGCATCGGCGATGGCATCGATCGCCGTTGTTGGACGTGGGTTCACCCGACCGACTCTAGCTGTTGAACCGGGCGCGTGGTGGCTGGCCTAGGATCGAATCGCAACGGGCAACAGGAGGATGGCGTGGTCGAGATCTGGGCGCATCGGGGAGCCAAGGCAGAGGCGCCGGAGAACACGTTGGCGGCCTTCGCTCTGGCCATCGACGCCGGTGCTGACGGGATCGAGTTCGACGTCCAGTTGAGCAGTGATGGGCATCCGGTGGTGATTCACGACGAAACCCTGGAACGCACCACCGACGGCGAGGGCTGGGTCAAGGACCACACGCTGGCCGAATTGCTCGCCCTGGACGCGTCCGGCGGGGTCGAGGAGTTCGCCGGCGAGCCGATCCCTCGGTTGGAGCAGGTGCTCGCCCTGATCGCGCCGACTCCGCTGCGGGCCAACATCGAGTTGAAGAACTCCGAGGTCGACTACCCGGGTCTGGAGGAAGCCGTCATCGCCGCTGTGGAGGCGGCCGGGATGAGCAAGCGGGTGGTCTACTCCTCGTTCTCGGCCGAGTCGGTCCAGCGGCTGGCGCAACTGGAGCCCGACGCCGAGGTGGCCCTGATCTACTCCCGCCCACCGGTCCGTCCGCTACGGACGGCACAGGCGTTGGGAGCCTCTGGCCTGCACCCGGATCGGCGCCTGTTTCCCGGGGCCGGCTGGGTCGGACGGGCCCACCGCCGCGGACTGGCCGTCCGTGTCTGGGTGGTGAACTCTGCCGACCGGATGACGAAGCTGATCCGGGCCGGAGTGGACGGCTTCTTCACCGACGACCCGCGGTTGGCGGTGAGCGTGCGAGACGCCGCGACGGCATCGAAGGTAACGCGCTGACCAGCCTCTAGGCTGGGGCCTCAGGGAGGTCAGGTGTCACAGGTCAAGACAGTGCTGCGCCGGATGCGTGGTCGGCTGCTACCGGCTCGTCCGGTCGCCGGGCCACTGATCAGCGTCATCATCCCGGTCTACAACACCGCGCAGTACCTGCAAGAGTGCCTCGACAGCGTGCTCACCCAGGCCGACGTGGCGGTCGAAGTGGTCGTGATCGACGATGGGTCGAGCGACGAATCACCGAAGATCCTGGCCGGCTATGCAGCCACAGACCGCCGGGTGAAGGTCCTCACCCAGACCAATCGGGGCCTGGGCGCGGCGCGCAACACTGCGGTGCAGAGCGCCACCGGCGAGTACCTGTTCTTCATCGACTCCGATGACTGCCTGCCCAAGAAGGCGCTGGCGCGCATGGTGGGCGCGGCCGAGAAGCACCACGCCGACATCGTGATGGGGCCGTTGGCCCGGTTCAACAGCGTTCGCAAGTGGGTGCCGCGGTGGGGAAGCGAGCTGCACCGCAGCGACCAGTACTTCGCCTCGCTGGCAGAGCGTCCGGAGTTGTTGCGGAACTTCTACACGGCGAGCAAGCTCATCCGTCATTCGTTCTGGGACGCCGCTGACGCCGCCTTCCGCGAAGGGACCGCGTACGAGGATCAACCTCTGGTCACCCGGTTGTTGATCGCCGCCGACGGGATCGTGTCGCTGGCCGACCCGGTGTATGAGTGGCGGTTGCGCGACGACCAGTCCTCCACCAGTCAGCAAAGCCACACGATGGCCGATCTGCAGGCTCGAGCGCTGGCGTGGCGGGCGACCTTGGACTTCTTCGACGCCGACTCCACCCCGGACGCGATTCGGACGGCCTGGCTCGACACCGTTTATCGCACCCACGTGCATTGGTATCTCGATAGTGAGTCGGTGGCGGATCCGACCTACTGGGCGCAGTTGCGCGAGGTCGTCACGAACCTGCCCGCGCTCGACCGCTTCCTGCCGTTGCTGCCTGCGGCGAAGGCGTTCAGCCTGGAGTTGCTGCGTGATGATCGTCACGCCGAGTTGTTGCGTTGGCGTGCCGGAGGGGCGTTCGAGCTTGCTCAGCAGCGCTTCATCGTCGAGGGCGCGAAGGTGTTCTGGCAGCCGGAGTTGACCGCCGCCGATGAGGCTCCGCCGCGTCGGGAGGTCGCTGTCGATTCGCTGACCTTGCGCACCGAGTTCCTGCAGGCCACCTGGACGCCCGAGGGTCTCACCATTGGCGGGCGCCATTTCCTGCCCGGTCTGGACGAGGCCGGCGTTGTGCTCAGCCACTACCTGGAGGTCTGCGACCCCGCCGGCGTGGTGGTGGCGCAGGTGCCGGCCGAGATCGACCCGGACGCGGCGCCTTTCGGCGACGGTCACACCATGCTGTCCTACCCCCACGCGCATTTTGTTGCGCAGGTGCCGCCCTCGGCGCTGGCCGCGGCCGGTCCGGTGGCCGTCCTGCAGGTGCGGACGATGGTGGGTGAGTTGGCGTTCACCGACGCACTTCCGGCCGGCACCCGTTGGTTCGCTGCCAGCCGTCTCACCGCGGCGGCGATGGCGGGATATTGGCTGCGGCCCGTCGTCGATGCTGCCGGGGTGCGGGTCGAGGTCGCCGACGAGTCTGCGTGGGTGATGGACGCGCGCCCGGTCGGTGACGGCCTTGAGGTGGAGGTGGGCGGCGAGATCGCGGAGCTCGCCCTCGGTGAGGGCCGCGTCCGGTTCCCGGTGACCGACGGCCGTGCCGTCATTCCCCGCGCCGAGCTGGACCGGATCGCTCGCTCACGCGGGCAGTCCCAACCGCTCACCCGGCCGGACGCTGCCGGTGGCTGGGTCCCGCTGCGAGGGTGGGTGCACCAGCCGGTGGAATCCCTGCTGCTGGCCACCGAGGCCGACGCCCAGGTGGTGTTGCAGGCGCCCGCCGCTCACGTGGAGTTCACCGACGTGCGCTACGAGGGGTCGCGCGCCGCCATGGGGCTGGTGGCCTGCGCCGCGGGCGGGGCAGCGGTCACCAAGGTCTGGCTCAAATCGGCGAAGGGCTCCATTGCGGCCCGTCAGAGCGCTGACGGCTGGCAGTTGGAGTTGGCCGGGCAACCCGATGGCGGCTACGACGTGTGGGCGCAATTGGCTCAGCGGCGCGATCCGGTGAAGGTCCTTGCCGCCCCCAGCTATCTGGCCCGGGTTCCGAACGTCCACTTCGTCGGTGCGCAGCGCTGGCGTTGCTTGGTTGCCCGCGCCGGCACGGTGCACCTCGATGCGCGGGTGATGCCACCAGGACCGGCCGCCGCACCGATCATGAAGGGCTGAGGCGACGAAGGGCTGATCAGTCCTCGGCGAGCGCGGCACGCGCCTGGGCGACGAAGTGCGCCACGCAATCCTGGGGCTCGATGTCGCCCAGGTAGTAGCGCCGGATCGCCCGGCGTTCCTCGGCCTTCGGGTCGGCACCCAGCAGCGCGTCCAGCATGTCGTCCAGGCCGGTTGTTGAGCCGTCGGCGGCCACGTCGAACACGTAGGCGGCCTTGGCCAGCGGGAAGCTGGCCACGAATTCGTCGCCATGGCTGGAGACAGCCGCCATCGCGATCGGCTTGTTGGCGATCAGGAAGTCAGAGGCCACGCTGGACACGTCGGTGATCATCGCGTCACAGGCGTTGAAGCAGTCGATCACCGACCACTCCTTCTCGGCTTTCGGCCCGAACACGTGCTCGCGGCCGCTGGCCTGAGCGTCTTGGGTGAGCAGTTCGATGATCTGGGTGCAGGCTTCGGCGTTGACCGGCTTCAGCCGCGCGTACGGGTGCGGCCGGAAGACCACCGTGCAACCGCGTTCGAGGAGCTTCTCGACCAGCGGGCGTCCGCCGCGCAGTGAGCTGTAGTCGGAGTCGTCGTAGAAGCCCGACCAGGTGGGCGTGTACAGCACCCGGGGCGCGCTGAGTTGGCTGATCTCGGTGGTGGCCGGGACGACGTTCTCCAGCTGGGGGCGGCCGACGATGACCATCTGCTCCGGCAGCGTCGCCACGTGATGCAGGGCGAAGCGGTCGATCGCGGCCTGCCCGGCGACGAAGTTCTTGTCGTACTGCCGGAAGGTGGGACTGACGCTGGTGATCTTGTCGGAGTCGCCGTGGTTGAGCTGGATGTGCCGCAGGTGCGGGAACCGGATCATGTGGGCATTGCGCGCTGCGGTGTTGGCGTAGAACACGGCCTTCAGGCTGGGGCAGACGATCGGGTCGAGATCTTCTAGGCGCAGTCGCAGGATCACCGGCGCCGAGGTGAGCTTGCGGACCTCCTCGAAGTTGTCCCGGCTGCGCACCAGCACGAAGTACGGCAGGCCGAGCCGATCGAGATAGGGCAGCCACATGGCCGCCTGGTAGGCGGTGCCGCGCGGTGCCTGCCAGTGGAAGGCGAATTCTGGCGCCAGCTTCTTCATCAGGCCCGGCAGTTTCGCTTCGAACCGGGTGCGGCGGTACAGGTAGCGCACCGCCTGGAACGACATCGCCCCGGCCAACACCAGGCTGGCCACCGCGAGCACGACCGCGATCAGCGGCGGGACGCCGGGGATCAGGCTGAGCGCCAACGCCACCGCAGCGCCGAGGTTGACCAGATGGAACGCGTTGGCCAGGCCGATCGACGGCACCGGTACGTCCACGGCGGCGATGTTGGCCGCCATCGGCAGGGCGGTGGCGACCGGCGGCTGCAGGGATTGCTCCAACAGCGTCAACAAGCCGACGATCAAGCCGGCCAGCAGCACCCACGCACCCAGCGGCGCGACGCCGACGGAGACCGCGGCGATCACCATCACTCGGGCCAGCGCGTCCGCGCCCAGCCGCAGCGCGTCGCGATCGCTGGGATGCCCGATTACCCGGTAGGCCGACCAGGCGAACTCGGCGACCAGGAGCGTGATCGCGGCGGGTGCCAAGGCAGCCGGCAGCACGATGGCGGCGAAGAAGATGAACAGAGCAAGACCACTGACCACCGCTGTGCGGGCGTCGACCGCCCGGAGTCCACGCAGCAACTGAGCCCGCAGGCTGGCTGACGCTTTCATGGTCCTCCTGTTCGCGTAGGGCGACGCCTAACCTACACGCTCGCCGCGGACGGCCGTGGCCCGACTCGGGCGGGGGTGCCCGAGGTGTAAAGGGTGGCTCGCTAGGCTGTGGTGACGCTGTAAAGGGGGCTGGTGTGTACCTGTGGGATCGCTACCGACGAGTACTCCGACGGGTCCTGCCCCGGCTGTTGGCCTGGCTCGCGGCCATAGTTGTCGTGTTGCTGGTGGTGCTCGGCCAGCCACTGATCGCCGGGGTGGTCACGGTGCTGGCCGCGGCCGCGTTGTGGTGGCAGGGCCGGCGGCCCGCCGCGCCGACGTCCGGTGCGGTGCTGGTGGCGATGGTGGTCGCGTTAGGGGTGGCGCCGGGCGCCGACGACCCGCGCACAGCAGCAGCACTGCTGATCGCGGTGGCGTTGCTGCTGATCCAGCCGCGGGCTGATCGGGCGGTCCGTCCGCGAGTGCGGGCGATCGGTCTGGGCGAGGCCCGTCCACCGCTCGCGCGCGTCTCCCACCCGATCCTGGTGGCCGGCTGTCTGGCGGTGGTGATGATCGCGCTGCGGGCGTCCGGGTTGGTCGGTGAACCGGTCACGCTCGCCGTGGTGGCGGTGGTCGCCGTCGCCGGAGCCCTGGTGGCCGGTGCCCAGCTGGTGCGCGCGCGGCGACGGGTGGACGCCACCGAGGTGCGCGCCGCGCTGGCCCGCTACGCGCCGCGGTACGCGGTGTACTACTCCGGGCCGGACGAGGGTGCCTACCAGCTGGAGCTCTGGTTGGCCCTGCTGGCCCGCTCGGGTGTCCCGGGCGTGCTCATCGTGCGAGAGCTCAGCTTCATGCCGATCGCCGCCGCGGTCAGCGATGCGCCGGTGATCTATGCGGAGTCGGTGGAGGCGATCGAATCGGTGCTGGTACCGGGCCTGACCACGGTCTTCTACGTGAACAACGAGGCGCGCAACGCCGAGATGGTGCGCTACCCGGCGCTGCGGCACGTCCATTTGGGCCACGGCGACAGTGAGAAGCCGTCGAGCTATGCGGCGTTCACCGCGATCTACGACCAGATCTTCGTCGCCGGTCCTGCCGGCGCGCAGCGCTATGCCGACCATGGCGTGCGGATTCCGGCGGAGAAGTTCGTGATGATCGGACGTCCGCAGCTGGTCGGCGTCCTGGAGCGCGCCATCGAGCCGGGTCGACCGGCGACGGTGCTGTACGCCCCGACCTGGCGCGGCAGCATCTCCGACATGCAGTTGAGTTCACTCGACCAGGGGACGGCCATCGTCGGCGCGCTGATCGCCGCCGGAGCGACGGTGATCTTCCGCCCACACCCGCTGTCGTACCGAGACGCCACCTCGCGGGCGCTGATCCGCCAGATCGACGAGGTGCTCGCCCACGACGGCGGCAGTCACCTGGGGAGTCGGGAGGCGGACGCGTTGACGGCGTTCGAGTGCATGAACCGATCAACGGCGATGGTCGCCGACAACTCCAGCCTGGTGCCTGACTATTTGTTCACCGACAAGCCGTTCGCGTTGTGTCTGCCCTCGCTCACCGCGCCGGTGGCCGGCACGCGACTGGCCGATGCGGCGATCCCGCTGGTGCTGGGCACTGACCCGTCCGAGGCGGTGGCGCGGCTGTTGGGCAGCGACGAGTTGGCAGGAAAGCGGGCTGCGGTGCGGGCGTACTACCTCGGCGACTCGGCGCTCAGCACGAATCTGGCGACGTTCGACGCAGCCGTGCAGGCTGCGCTCGCCGCCAAGGCCTAAGCCCGAGAGCGAGGGCGCCTAGCTGCCGGCTTCGGGGTCTTCCCACTGCAGTGCCGGGGCCGCGGTGCGCGCCCGTCCGCGGTGCTCCCGGCGCACGTCGATGACCAGGCCGGTGGCATTGGAGGTGATCATCTCCATCGCCGACTGGGCCACCAGTTCGGCCGGCAGCAGGGTGTCCGGCGGCTCCTGGCCGAAGGCCTGCTGCCGCATCGGGGTGTTGGTGCGCTCGGGGTTGATCACGTTGACGTGAATGCCGACCTCTGACCATTCCTCGCTGAGAGCCTGGGTGAGGTTGACCAGGGCGGCCTTGGTCGAGGAGTACAGCGCGTAGTTCTCGCGCCCCCGGGTGTAGGAGGACGAAGTGAACAGCAGCAGGTGACCCTTGCTCGCCTTGAGGTGCTGATAGGACGCCCGCGCCACGTTCACCGCAGCGGTGTAGTTGACGGTGATCGACTCGTTGACCACCTCGTCGGTGGCCTCGGCCAACGGACCGACGTGCAGGACGCCGGCGGTGAGCACGACGGCGTCCACCGCGCCGTACCTCATCGCGGCGGTGTCGAGGGCGGCGGCCAGTGAGGCCGCATCCTGAACGTGCAATCCGGTCGTGGAACGGCCGTGAGCGATGACGTTCATGCCGGCGTCCGTGGCCAGTCGGGCGATCTCGGCCCCGATGCCGTAGGAGCCGCCGAAGATCAGGATGGTCTTGCCGGCCAGGGCCTCGTGCAGTTCCTCGCGGCTGCGGTGGGCGGAGGATTCCGAAGCCAGCTGGAACAGCTTGTCGGCGATGAACAGGTCGACCGGGTAGGTCACCTTGATGTTGTGCTCGGCGCCGAGGACGCACTTGATCTTGACGTCGGGGCGGTACTTCAGCACCACGCCACAGTCGTCGGAGGCGTTGAAGTAGGGATCTTCGACGGCCAGTTCGTAGGCGCTGCGCAGCACTGACAGCCGGAAGGCCTGCGGGGTCTGGCCGCGACGCAGGGTGGCCCGGTTGGGAATGTGGGTGATGACGTCTTCGTCGTCGACGGTGACGATCGTGTCGGCCGACGGGATCACCACGTCCACGGCGCCGAAGTTGTCGAGCGCCTCGACGCATTCAGCAATGATCCGCTGGTCGAGCAGCGGACGGACCGCGTCGTGCAGCAGCAGCTTGCATTCGACCTCGCCGAGGGCATCCACCACCCGCCGAGTGGTCTCGTTGCGGGTCGATCCGCCTTCGAGGATGCGGCTGACCTTCGGGTAGCGATCGCCGAGCA
This sequence comes from Propionibacteriales bacterium, assembly GCA_021286985.1. Lineage (GTDB taxonomy): Bacteria > Actinomycetota > Actinomycetes > Propionibacteriales > Propionibacteriaceae > Propionicimonas. Next base: position 9,642 of record JAJTBJ010000004.1, read on the forward strand.
GAGTGGCGACCCGCTCGGTCCATCCCGGGGTGACCATCACGATCACTTCGTCGATCTCGGGGGCAGCGTTGAACGTGTCCACGGTGTGCTCAAGGATGGTCTTCCCCGCCACCTTGATCATCTGCTTCGGGACGCTCAGCCCCAATCGGGCACCGACTCCGCCGGCAAGAACCACACCGTAGGTCTGCATTCAGCTCCTTGGATCGCCGGAATCGGCCGTTTTGACGTCCCGAGGATACCAGCGTGGCATCGCGAGCTGGCGTCCGGGTCGGGGGAGGTTGCGGTTTCGAGACCCGCGTTCACCGTGGCTCACCCGGACGTGTCGCCGCCCGCCGCCGCCAGGTATTCCGCCAGCCGTTGGGGCCAGGGAGCCGGGGTGAAACCGGTCGCCTCGATCTTGGTCAGGTTCAGCGCGCTGTGCCGCGGACGCGGCGCCAACGCCTTGCCGACGCCGTACTCCGCCGCGGTCACCGCCGAGACGTCGGCGGCGTCGCGTCCGCACTGCACGAACACCTCTTGGGCGATCTGGTGCCAGGAGACGATCGGACCGGAGTTGGTGAGGTTGTAGGTTCCGGGTGCGGCGCCACTGGTCAGCAGGTGCACGATGCCGGCGGCCAGGTCGGTGGTGAAGGTGAGCCGGCCGAACTGGTCGGCGACCACCTGCGGCTTCACGCCGTTGGCGGCCAGGGACGCCATCGTGGCCACGAAGTTCTTGCCCGCTCCGATCACCCAACTGGAGCGCACGATGAAGTGCTGCGGGAGCACGGACACCAGCGCATCTGAGGCGGCTTTGGTCTGGGCGTAGACGCCCAACGGGCTGAAGGGCTCGTCCTCGTCGTGGGTTTCGAGGCGGCCGTCGAAGGCGTAATCGCTGGAGACGTGCACCAGCCGAAGCCGGTGCGCCGAAGCGATCCGCACCAGGTTGCCCACCCCGGTGACGTTCGCCCGCCAGCAGGCGACGCGTCCCTCGTCGGTCTCGGCCGCGTCGACGGCGGTGAAGGCCGACGCATTGATGATCGTGTCCACCTCCGCCCAGGGATAGGCATCGAGGGCGGACGCGTCGGCCACGTCGAAATCGGGAAGATCGACGGCGTCAGCGTCCGGCAGGAGAGCACGCAGTGCCCGTCCGAGCTGGCCGTTGCCGCCGACGATCAGCGTCCGCTTCGGCGGCACCGGACGGGCGTCGGCGAGGCGCGGGTGGGCGGCGTCGGCTTCGGAGATGATCGCCTGGCTCAGCGGGATCGGCCAATCGACGGCCACGGTTTCGTCGGCGAGATTCAGGTAGCTGTACGACTCTCGTGCCTGCGGGCTCCAGTGTGCATTGACCAGGTAGGAGTAGACCGTTTCCGGCTCCAGCGTCTGGTAGCTGTTGGCGACCCCGCGGGGGACGAAGACGGCCGTGTGGGGGCCGAGTTCTTCGGTGACGACGGTGCCGAAACCAGGACCGGGCCGGAGGTCCACCCAGGCGCCGAAGATGCGGCCATGGGCCACCGACACCAGCTTGTCCCACGGTTCGGCGTGGAAGCCGCGAGTGACGCCGGTCTCGGTGTTGAAGGCCAGGCTGTGCTGCACAGGGCCGAAGTCCGGCAGGCCGAGGGCGGTCATCTTCGCGCGCTGCCAGTTCTCCTTGAACCAGCCGCGCGGGTCGGCGTGCACCACCAGATCGACGACGAGAAGCCCCGTGATCGCGGTGGTGCGCACCGCCAGTTCGGTCACTGGCCAGCCTTGGCGTAGTTGGCTTCGGTCGCCGCCTTCATCGGACGCCACCAGGCCTCGTTGGCCTGGTACCACTCGATGGTGGCGGCCAGGCCGGCCTCGAAGTCGCGGTAGCGCGGCGTCCAGCCCAGCTCGGTGCGTAGCTTGGTCGAGTCGATGGCGTAGCGCAGGTCGTGGCCGGCGCGGTCGTTGACGTGGTCGTAGGCGTCGGCGGGCTGGCCCATCAGGGTGAGGATCAGCTCGATGACGCTCTTGTTGTCCTTCTCGCCGTCGGCGCCGATCAGGTAGGTCTCGCCGAGTTGGCCGGCTTCGATGATCCGCAGCACAGCGGAGTTGTGGTCGTCGACGTGGATCCAGTCGCGCACGTTGGCCCCGGCGCCGTACAGCTTGGGACGAATCCCATCGATCACGTTGGTGATCTGGCGCGGGATGAACTTCTCCACGTGCTGGCGGGGCCCGTAGTTGTTCGAGCAGTTGCTGATCGTGGCCCGGACGCCGAAGGAGCGCACCCAGGCCCGGACCAGCAGATCAGAGCCGGCCTTGGTGGCCGAGTACGGGCTCGACGGGTTGTAGGGGGTGGTTTCGGTGAAGCGCGCCGGGTCGTCGAGCTCGAGATCTCCGTAGACCTCATCGGTGGAAATGTGGTGGTAGCGCTTGTCGTGCCGCCGGACCGCCTGAAGGAGTTCGTAGGTGCCCACCAGGTTGGTCTGAATGAAGGGCGAGGGATCGTTCAACGAGTTGTCATTGTGGGATTCGGCAGCGAAATGCACGACGATGTCGTGATCGGCGACCAGTTGATCAACCAGGGACGCGTCGGTGATGCTGCCGCGAACAAATTGGAATCGAGCGGGGTCGAGGTCGGCCAGTGATGCCGAATTTCCGGCGTAGGTGAGCGAATCGAGGACGGTCACCGTGTGGGGTGTTTCGGTGAGCGCCGTTCGGGCGAAGTTGCTTCCGATGAATCCGGCTCCGCCGGTGACCAAGACCTTCGACACGGCTGTGATCCTACGCCACGGCATCTCCATGAAAGAATCACCGCATGCGCGGAATCATCCTCGCCGGAGGGTCCGGCACCCGACTTCACCCGATCACCCAGGCCACCAGCAAGCAGCTCGTTCCGGTCTACGACAAGCCGATGATCTACTACCCGCTGTCGACGCTGATGCTCGCGGGGATCCGGGATGTGCTGGTGATCACCACCCCGCACGAACAGGACGCCTTCGTGCGCCTGCTGGGTGACGGGTCGCAGTTTGGCATTCGGATCAGCTACGCCACTCAACCCGAGCCGAAGGGGCTGGCGCAGGCATTCACGATCGGGGCTGACTTCGCAGCCGGTCACAAGACCTGCCTGGTGTTGGGTGACAACATCTTCTACGGCCCCGGCCTGGGTACTCAGCTGGCGCGGCTCGCCGAAGTGTTCGGCTACTGGGTGGCGGACCCCACTGCCTACGGGGTGGTGGAAGTCGGGCCCGACGGCACGGCAATATCGATTGAGGAGAAGCCGGCTCATCCGAAGTCGAACTATGCAGTTCCGGGCCTCTACTTCTACGACGAGTCGGTGGTCGAGGTGGCAGCGAATATCGCCCCATCGGCGCGCGGCGAGTACGAAATCACCGATGTCAATCGCTACTACCTTGAGCGCGGCGAACTCCGCGTCTCCATCCTTCCGCGGGGCACGGCGTGGCTGGATACCGGAACGTTCGACTCCCTCAATGAGGCCAGCGATTTCGTCCGCACTATCCAAGCCCGGCAGGGCCTGAAGGTCGGCTGCCCCGAAGAGGTGGCCTGGCGGAAGGGCTTCCTGAGTGACGATGAGTTGGCGACTCGTGCCGCTGCGCTCGAGAAATCGGGCTACGGCACTTACCTGCGGGGCTTGCTGACCGGCCCGCGCCGCTGACCCGTCCCGCCTCCGGGCCGGGCATCGCTGGACGGTAAGCTGTCCGCCGGAGTGTGGCCGAGTGGGAGTGTCGATGAACAAAGCTGTGGCGTTCGCGCTGACCGCCGTCGCGGTGGTCGTGAGCGTGCTTGCGCTCGGCAATGTCATCCACGACCAGTGGGTCGGCTTCTGGGGTGGCCCGGCCCCCTATTACTTCTTCGACACCGACTTCTATCGCAAGGCTGTCGTTGCGGTGATGACCGGCACCAAGACGATGTTCGAAGCGATGGCCTACCCGCCGTTCGCCTACCTGTGGCTGTGGTGGCTGCCGAGCGTGCCGATGGTCGAGGGCGACCAGATCTGGACCGTGCTGACCTATGTGGTGGTGATCGCGGTCTCTGTCGTACTCAATGCCCGTGGTCTGGAAGCGATCGGTAAGGACTGGCGCCGGCGTCCGGGACTGCTGGTGGCCGGCTCGGCGGCCAGCGCGACCCTGCTGCTCATCTCGATGCCGATGCAGAGCCAGATCACCTGCGGGCAGATGTCGCTGCTGGTCATCGCCTTGCCGTTCCTGGACATGGCCGGGGTGCTGCCGCGCAAGTTCCAGGGGATCTTCGTCGGCCTGGCTGCCGCGATCAAGGTCACCCCGGCGATCTTCGGCGTGTACTACCTGGTCACCAAGCAGTGGCGCCAGGCGATCAACTCGCTGGTCTCGTTCGTGTTCTTCACCGGCGTGGGTGCACTGTTCTTCCCCAGTCAGACGCTGGAGTACTGGACGAAGTTCAACAGCAGCGGCCAGGAAGTCGACCCGCTGCTGCCGTACAACTGGGGCATCCGCTCGATGATCGCGCGCATCTCGCTGGACTGGTCCGCGCACAGCTGGACGTGGGCCAGCCTGGGCGTCCTGGTACTGGCCGTCACCCTGTGGCGGGCGCGCAAGCTCTACCTGCGTGGCCAGGGGATGGAAGCGATGTTCATCGTGGCCGCCGTCTCGGTGGTGGTGCCGCCGAACTCGCTGCCGCACTACTACACCTGGTTGCCGATGCTGGCGATCTGGATGGCCTACACCAGCACCTGGGTGGGCCGGGTGATGGCGGTCGGCATCTACCTGCTGTACTCGACGTGGTACCCCACCTACGTGTTGACCTTGCTGGTCGGTTCGCAGACCACCTTTGCGTTCGGGGTGGCGCTTTATGCGTTGATCCCGATCGCCATGGGAGTGTTCGGTCTGCCGCAGCGGCGTCGCCGGCCAGGGGTGACGCCTGGCGGTAGCCACCATGTTCGGGAAGCGGAACCCGTCGCTGCGTGATCATTCCAGGGTGGCGGCGGCACCAACTGGGTTCCAACGCCGTTCGGGTCTAGTCCTGGGGGCGCTCTACCGAAGCGTCGGGAAAGTCCGCGCGGAACTCCGGCATCGTGGCGTGTCCGTCTTGGCTGATGCCGTCGCGGCGCAGCACTGCGGTCACCGTGCGCCACAGGATGCTCAGATCAAGGCCCAGCGACTGGTGGTCGACATACTCCACGTCGAGGGCGAACTTCTCTTCCCACGACAGCGCGTTACGCCCCGACACCTGCGCGAGGCCGGTGACGCCGGGACGGACCTCATGGCGACGGGCTTGCTCGGGGGTGTAGCGCGGCAGATAGCGCACCAGCAGCGGCCGCGGGCCGACCAGGCTCATGTCGCCGCGCAGCACATTCCACAAGGTGGGCAACTCGTCGAGGCTGGTCGCGCGCAGCGTGCGTCCGAGCCGCGTGAGGCGTTCCTCGTCGGTGACGAGGCCCTTGGCGGGGTCGGGGTTGGCCATGGTGCGGAACTTCATCAAGGTGAAGACCTTGGCATTCAGCCCGGGACGCTCCTGGGTGAATAGCACCGGACGTCCGAGTCGGGTGGCGACCAGGACGGCAACCACCGCCTGTACCGGCGAACTGAGAATGAGGAGCGTGCCGGCAGCGACGATATCGAGCCCCCGCTTGACCACCCGGTAGGTCGCGGAGGGCCGGCTCATGGCCGAGCCCGCAAGAACGTCCGGATCTCGGAGTGGACCCGATCGAGTTCGGATTCCGACAGGGCCGAGCCGCTGGGCAGCGACAGCCCGGTCTCGAACAGCCGCTGCGAGGTGCCGTTCACGGTGGCCGGTGCCCCGGCGAAGACCGGTTGCAGGTGCATCGGCTTCCATAGCGGCCGCGACTCGATGTCCGCGGCGGTCAGAGCCGCGCCCAGGTCGCTGGCCTGCCAGCCCGCGACCGTCGGATCGACCAGGATCGCGGTCAGCCAGTTGTTGTCTTCGGAATCGTCGACGCCTCCGAAGATCTCCACCCCGGCCACGTCGGCGAACAGCTCGCGGTAGGCCTGACGGATCACCTTGCGGCGGCCGATCATCGCATCGAGCCGCTCCAGCTGGGCGCGTCCGAGGGCGGCCAGCAGGTTCGACATCCGGTAGTTGTAGCCGACCTCGGTGTGCTCGTAATGGACGGCCGGTTGGCGGGCCTGGGTGGCCAGGTAGCGCACCCGGGCGGCCTGATCGCCGTCGTCGGTCAGCAGTGCGCCGCCGCCGGAAGTGGTCATGATCTTGTTGCCATTGAACGACAGCGCGGCGAACGCGCCGAACGAGCCGGCCGGACGTCCACCGCGGGAAGCCCCGAGGGCCTCGGCCGCATCGCTGAGAACCGGGATGCCGCGAGCGGCGGCCAGTGCGTCGATGCGGTCGTGGTCGACCACTTTGCCGAGCAGGTCGACCGGAACGACCGCTGCCGGGGTGATGCCCTGGGCGTCCAGCTTGCCCAGGGTGTCGGCGAGCAGGTCGGGGTCCATGTTGCCGGAGGCGTCAGAGTCGACGAAGTAGGGCTGCGCGCCGGTGTAGACGATGGCATTGGCGGTAGCGGCAAAGGTCATCGACGAAGTGACCACCACGTCACCGGCACCCACTCCGAGTGCGAGCAGCCCCAGATGGATCGCCGCCGTACCGGAAGACAGGGCTGCACAGTGCGCCCGTCCGCTCACCTCGGCCAGTGCGGCCTCGAAGGCGTCGACCTCCGGCCCGAGCGGGGCGACCCATCCGGAGCGAATCGCCCGCACCAGGGCCTGCTCCTCACCCTCACCGACATCTGGCGCAGACAGGTAGATGCGCTTCATCACGACAGCTTCCCGGCCGAGTCGCGGTTCTCGGTAGTCGGCAGGTCGGTGTCGGCCCACACCTTCTGCCAATGGCTCCAGTCGAGTTCAGCAGGATCAAGCGGGGGAACTACGGCGTGGGAGATCTTGGGGTGGATCCGACGCTGGTCGTCCTCGTCGGCGGTCCACAGCACTTCATGCAGCTTCTCGCCTGGACGCAGCCCGGTGTAGACGATCTCGATCGGTCGGCCCGACATCTCAATCATCCGCTTGGCGATGTCGAGAATCTGCACCGGCTTGCCCATGTCGAGAATGAGCACCTCGCCCGGTTTGCCGATGGCACCGGCCTGCACCACCAGTTGGCAGGCCTCCGGGATGGTCATGAAGTACCGGGTCACCTCGGGGTGGGTGATGGTCAGCGGGCCACCGTTTTCAATCATCGAGGTGAACAGCGGCAGCATCGAACCCCGGCTGCCAAGCACGTTACCGAAGCGCACCGACAGATAAGGACGTCCGACCTCGGCGCCCATCCGCGCCGTCAACCGTTCGGCCAGCCGCTTGGAATGTCCGAGGACGCTGCTGGGATCGGCGGCCTTGTCGGTCGAGATGTTGATGAAGGCGGCCACGTCGACCGAGCGGGCGGCTTCCAGAACGTTCTGGGTGCCCAGCACGTTGGTCTTCCACGCTTCGCTCGGGTATTGCTGGAGCATCGGCAGGTGCTTCAGCGCGGCCGCGTGGAACACCACCTCGGGTCGCCGGTCGGCGAAGATCGCGTTGAGGGCGGCGGTGTCGCGAATGTCAGCCAGCACCACATCGCGGCCGTCCAGCAGACCGTGGCCGAGGACGTTCAGCTCGGCGGCCTGCAGCCCGGATTCGTCGCGGTCGAGCATGATCAGTTCGGCCGGGTTGAAGCGGCTGATCTGGCGGCACAGCTCGGCGCCGATCGAGCCGCCCGCGCCGGTGACCATGACGCGTTTGCCGGAAAGATAGCCGGCGATCGACTCCACGTCGGTGTCGACCGGGCGGCGTCCGAGCAGGTCTTCGATGGACAGGTCGCGCAGGTCGGAGACCTCGGAAACGCCCCTGAGGACGTCATCGATGGGCGGCAGCACTTTGGCGTGGATGCCCAGCGGTGCGGCCACCTCGGCCACCCGGGTGAGCAGCGCGGCGTCCGCTTTGGCGATGGCGACCACCAGCACCTGGGCGCCGGTGAGTTCGCTCAGCTGCGGCAGATCCTCCAGAGTGCCCATCACCGGGACGTCGCGGATGCGGGCATGCAGCTTGCGCGGGTTGTCGTCGATGATCGCCACCGGGTCGTAGGACGACTGGGGATCGGTCTGCATGCGCCGGATCAGGCTTTCACCCAGGTAACCCGCGCCGTAGACGATGACGGGATCGGCACTGGTTGAGGTCGCGGAGACCTCCCGGGTGAGTCGGGCGAGGTAGCGCACCGCGAACATCGATACCAGCGCCATCGGCAGGGCCAACGGCACCGTGCCGCGGGGGACGCCGAAGGCGGGGCCGAAGATCAGGGTTCCGACGAACACGGGAACGGCAACCAGGGTGGTGGCGATCGTCAGCGAGCGGACTTCTTCGAACGACCCGTAGATGTACTTGCCTCGGTAGAGCCGCATCGCCAGGCCGATACCGGCCTGCAGTGCAATGGTGGCCAGCGCGAGCACCGCCGTCGCGGGCAGATTGACCACGCTCCAGGCAAGATCGAAGCGCAGCACCTGGGCGATGTAGAGGGTGACCAGCCACACGGCTGCGTCCAGGATGAACTGGGTCGAGAACCGCATCCGAGCGCCGACGAGTCGTCGAGAGACAGCCCGCCCGAAGTGGGCGACGGCGCGCTGGCCGGGTCCGAATCGCTCGAAGGGTGCCGACTGGGCTTCTCGACGCGACTCCACCACTCCGTCTCCTGAATTCACCGACCGCGGTGCTCATTCCTGAGCATTTCCGGGCAAATCATACCCGAGTTGGCTTTGCTGGTCGCGTCGGTGGGCGCCCGCCTGCCGACGTGCCGAGGCCTGGGACGGGCAGGTGCATCCCCGTCCCCCCAAGTCAGTGGCACTCCACTGGTGCGACGGTGGTGGTGGCGGCAGTGTCGAGGAGAAGAACAAATTGCGAAGGACTGCTTTGCATCCTGGAATCAGCCTCGACTTCCATGCCGCGGTGGGTACTCACGAAACGTGAGGTGTGGTAATACCGAGATTCCGCAGACCATTTCTTCAGCTCGTCGGTGAGGAGCGACGATCGAGGGGAAGGGGAGCGGCGGGCTAGCTCCAACGCCCCGGTACCCCGACCACGGTCACTCCCGGCGGGACGTCGTGGGTGACGCAGGCGCAGGCACCGATGGTCACATCAGGCCCGACGCTGAGCCCTTGCAGAACGACCGCACCGGCACCCACCAATACGCGGGTGCCGATCCCTACCTCGCCGGAGATGATGGCGCCAGGGTTCACCGAAACGAAATCAGCAAGGTCGGCGTCGTGCCCGACTGTGGCGTTGGGGTTGATATGGACGTGTCTGCCGAGGCGCAGATTGGTGGACAGCTGAACCCCGCCACAGATGATGCTGCCCTCGCCAATTGTGCCGACCGACCCGAGGATGACCGTCGGATGCACGAGGGTCGCCGGAAGCCAGCCATGCGCGTCGAACTGCGCGGCCAGTTGCTGCCGAATCGCGGGGTGCCCGACGGCTAAGGCGTAGTGGCCGGGCTCTCCGGCCAGAGCGTCGCTGATCGAACCGAGCCAGCGGTAGCCGCGGGCTGCGAGCCGCTGAAGGTTCACCTCGCTGGGCCGATCATCCAGTACGCCGCGCACTTCATAGATGGGGCTGGCCGACGCAGAGACAATCGCTTCAATCACGTCGAGGGTCTGGCGGCCGAATCCGCCGGCGCCCACCACAACCAGTTCAGTGGTCATGCTTGCCTCGAATCTGCTCATCGTGATCGGTAGCCGTACATCGTGCAGGCCAAGTTGTAGGGCGGCTGGCGCCCGGGTGGGTTCGGGCAAGATGCTACCGCCACGCTCGGCGGCGAGCGATGTAGCGCGGAGGTTTGTCGCGCAGGCTCTGCAGTGTCCGACCCCGCTCGATCGGCCTGCCGCCGGGCCAAGGCCGGAGGTGGGTGCTCCTCGGTATGATGGACCGATCCGGGCCGTCGATCTTCGGGAGCGAACTTGTATATGGCACGTTCAAGCGATTCTGCCGACCCAGGACCCACGGCCGATTTCTTTGTGCATCCGCTTGCTGATGTGGCGAGTGTAAACGTGGGGCCCGGCTCCCGTATCTGGCAATTCTGCGTTGTGCTTGAAGGTGCCCGACTGGGGAGCGACTGCAACATCTGTTCCCATGTGTTCATTGAGAATGATGTGATCGTGGGCGATCGTGTGACCGTCAAGAACGGCGTGCAACTCTGGGATGGGCTGCGAGTTGGCAACGATGTTTTCATCGGCCCGAATGTCACTTTCTCCAATGATCGATATCCGCGCAGCAAGCAGCACCCTGATCGGTTTGAGCAGACCGTCGTCGAAGATGGCGCCTCCATCGGGGCCGGTGCGGTCTTCGTCCCTGGCGTCCGAGTGGGATCGGGCGCGCTTGTTGCGGCGGGCGCAGTGGTGACCAAGGATGTACCGCCCCACACGTTGGTGATGGGCAACCCGGCGCGGGTCGTGCGCACGGTTGACGGCGAAGGAAAGGGTGAATCCCAGTGAGTCGAGTCCCGGTGAACGATCTTGCGCGGGACCCGAACATGGACGCGGACCTGGCGCTGGTGAGCCGAACAGTCCACAGCGGATGGTTCGTTCTGGGTTCGCAGGTCAAGGCATTCGAGGCCGAATTCGCTGCCTACCTCGGCGCTCGTGACGCCGTGGGGGTGGGCAACGGGACCGACGCGCTCATGCTCGCCATGCGAGCCGTTGGGGTGGAACCCGGTGACCGTGTGGTGATGGCTGCGAATGCAGGCATGTACAGCGCTGCGGCCGCTGTTGCCGTTGGGGCTGTGCCCGAGTGGGTCGATGTTCTCCCCAGCCGCGGTTCGCTTGACCCCGCAGCGCTCGCCGACCATGTGGCCCAATCGAAGCCGGCTGCGGTGGTGGTCACCCATCTGTACGGATTGATGGCGGAGGTGGAGCAGATCTCCCAGATCTGTCAGGCGGCCGGCGTCCCTCTCATCGAGGACTGTGCGCAGGCTGCGGGGGCGTCCGCCGGCGGCAGGTTTGCTGGCACCTGGGGCGACTGCGCCACCTTCTCCTTCTACCCCACCAAGAACCTGGCCGCATGGGGCGATGCGGGTGCGGTCGTGAGCAATAGCGAGGCCATCGTCGATCGGGTCCGCCGCCTGCACCAATATGGCTGGACCAGTCGTTACCGCGCTGAGATTCCCTACGGCGTCAACAGCCGGATGGACGAGATCCAGGCGACGGTCCTGCGCGCGAGGCTCACGCGACTGGACGAGGGCAATCAACGTCGGCGCAGCATCATGAGCCGTTATGTCGCGGCCGCTCCGCAGGGCGTGCGTGTGTTCTTCGAAGACTCCACTGCGTGCGTGGCCCACTTGTCCGTGCTGGTGTTCGGGTCTGAACAGGAACGGGACAATGCCCGCACGGCGCTCGATGCGGCCAACGTCGCGACCGACGTTCACTACCCCATTCCTGACTACCGCCAACCCGCGATGGCGGCCTATTCAGCTGGGGTCGACCTGCCCACGACTCAGGATTTGGCGCGCCGAGTGCTGACCATTCCGTGCTTCCCTGGACTGACCGATGTTGAGGTGGATCAGGTGTGCCTCGCACTGAGTTCGCTGCAGGCCGAGGTATAGGCTTTCGGGGTGCAGCAGCAGCAGATTGGTGACCAAGACTCGCCGTCGAGGTTTGGGCCTGATGTTGTGATCGATCCTGCCGCCGAGGTCGGTATCGGTGCGCTCATCACCGGCAAGGTGGCGGTGCTCGGATCGACGAAGATCGGCCCGGGAGTGGTGATCGAAGGGCCGCGGTTGGGTCCTCCCATGGCGATCGGCCCGGACGCAGTGGTGGGCGCTGGCTCGGTGATCAGCATGGCGAGCGTGGGTGCGCGAGCCGTCCTGCAGGCGGGCTCAGTGGTGACCCGGCGGGTGCCGTCCGACGCTGTCATCGGCGGAAGTGAGGGGCGGCTGCTGCGGACCCGTCCCGGAAGCGCACCTCAGACCTCACCTTCGACGCCCGCATCTGCTGCATCGCTGATCCCTCGGGAATCTCTCCTGACGCTGCGCCTGGTTGACGATATGAGGGGCGCCCTGGTCGCCGGCGAATACCCGGGGCAGCTGCCCTTCGCCGTGTCTCGGTTCTTCACCGTGTTCGGAGTCCCCGGCCCGGAGGTGCGGGGCGAGCATGCCCACCGGGAGTGCCATCAGTTGCTCGTGGCTGTGGCCGGAACGCTGGAAGTGGTCTGCGACGATGGTTTCGAAAGCAGGTCCTACTCGCTGTCGAGGCCCGAAGTAGCCCTCCACATCCCGCCGATGGTCTGGGGAGTCCAGCACCAGTACAGCTCGGATGCGGTGTTGCTTGTGCTCGCCTCCCACGCCTACGACTCTGATGACTACATCCGAGACTATGAGGAATTCAAACGGCTCGCGGGTGAGCGGGCCGCATCGATCGAGCAGCAGCGGGCGGCCACTTGAGTTCGTCGAGGCGTGCTCTCCAGCTCGCGTCGCTGGGAACGCTCGCCTTCGGATTCCTGACCGGGAAGGCCATCGCCATCTCCTGGGGAGTGGAGGGCGTCGGCTACCAAAGTGCCATCGTAGGTGCCGGTTCCTTGGCTGCCTTGTTCAGCACCTTCGCCATCGGCAACGTCCTTCCGGAGATGGCCGTGGCGAATCCCGAGTCCGGCCCGCGCGACTTCGGACGGGCCTTCGCGAAGGCCGCAGGGCTGGCCGCGCTGCCCTCAGTGGGGTTGGCGGTCTTGGTCACGCTTCCAGAGTTGTCGCGGTCGTTCGATCCGATTGCGGTGAGCGTTGCGATCACCTTGGCCGCCGCGGGATCGGTGCTGCTGGCATTTCGAGCCGTGTCCCTTTCGGTCTTCGCCAGCGGATCGGCCGCGGCGCGGTTCCAGTTCATCTCCGCCGCGGTGACGAGTGCGACCATCGTCATCGCCGTCTTCACCGCGCCGATCGCTGTCCTGCCGTTGGCCATCGGGGCCGGGGTCGTTCTCGGGCCGATCATCGGGGTCGTCTCGACCCGCTCGTTCGGGAGTGATGCCGGTGGCGGCAGAGAGATCTCCGCGGGTGCGCTGATTCGACGATCGCTTCCCACCTATGGGAGCTCGCTTCTCAGTGCGGGTGCGGTTGCGGTGGCTCCGTTGATCATGCTGAACCTTGCCGGTGCCGCGCCGACGGGCCTCTTGCGGGCGGTGACGTCGCTCGGGGGATTGCCGTCTGCGGTCGTGATCCCTGCCATCGCCCTCCACTTCTACCCGATCGCATCACAGCGGATGGCGGCGGGTGAGGCCATCGATGATGTGGTCAGCGAAAGCGTCGGCAATCTCGCCGGCAAGGCCTCGTTGGGGGCGGTTGCATTAGCCGTTGCGGCGCCGCTGGCGCTCTGGCTCGCCTATTCGGCCTCCTTTGTGAGCGCTGCTGCTGCGCTTGCCGTGATTGCCTGCGCCGGGGCGATTCGGGCCGTCGGCCTCCACGGGGCGTACTTGCTGCTGGCCGCGGGCCGACGGCGGGCCTACCTGGCCGCAGAATCCTGTGCTGCGGGCGTCCTGCTGATCGGTACGGTGTTGGCAGGGTTGACCGCGAGGGTGGTGGGTGCCTCGATTGCCGTGTGGTTGAGTGCGGCGGCTTACCTCGCCTTCGTCAAGATCGCCCTCGGGCGCCCGAGGGCGGGCGGGGTTCAGGTGAACCTGCGGATCCCGTTGCGGGTCGTGGTGTTGCAGCTGCTCGCGATTGCTGCTGCGGTGGTGTGGGGAGTGCTCCTGGCTCATGGTGTCCTGAGGTGAAACCGATGCGAATACTCATTCCGATGCTCGACTTTGGTGCTTCTGGCGGCTATCGGGTGTTGGCCGAACTGGGGAACCGCTGGCACGCGGCGGGAGTGGACTGTGCGTTTGTGGTGCCGTGGTTCGCGGGGGACGCTCGGTTCCCGGTGAGTGCGCCGGTGCTTTACGTCGATAGCCGAGGGCGAACTCGCTCCCGGGACACCCGAGACCTGAGCGGCATTCGTCGCGTCGTGCTCGCGCAGCTTGCGCTGACGAGGGGGATTCGTCGGCTGGTCGAGCCGAGCGATGTGGTCTTCTCCAACCACTTCCTCACCACGATCGCTGCCTTCGGGTCCGAGAAGCGTGGCGCCGCCCATGTGCGCCTCATGCAGGCCGAGGAGGCGGAGTACTACCCCGGCGGGTCGCTCAAGGCGAGGATGTTTCGTGCTCTGGTGCGGCGGGCCGACGAGCGGGCGCCCTACGTGATCGTGAACTCCCCGGAATTCCTCGTGGGTGATGAGCGACGCATCGGGGTCCTGCCGCCAGGAATCGACCTCACGTTGTTTCACCCTGACGAGCCGGCTGCTCGCCCGCTGACGATCGGCACCGTCGGCAGGTCGGAACCCTGGAAAGGCACTCACCGCGTTCTGCAGTCGGTGCGGCAGGCGAGCCTTCCGGGGGAGTATGTGCTCAGCGTGGCCGACTTCGGCGCGGAGCTGGCGGAGTTCGGTGATCTGCCGATCCGCACCACCACGCCACGCAGCGATGCCGAGTTGGCCGATTGGTACCGGTCGGTGGACTTCGTGGTGGTGGGGGGCTCAGGGCAGCCGGGCGCCTACCACTATCCCTGCCTTGAGGCGCTGGCGACCGGCGCGACCCTGGTGACGCCGTGGTATCGCCCCGCGGACGCCGCCAACGCCTGGCTGGTAGAGGAGCCGGAGCCAGCACAGCTCGCTGCGGCGATCGACGCGGCACTTGCGCACCCCGAGGAGCGCGCAAGCAAGCGCGCCGCCGGCCTCGCGGCGGTAAAGGACCTTGACTGGGACCATTTGGCGGCCTCAGCCATGGAGATGATCCGCCGAGCCGCAGAGCACTGAATCATCAGGCGGGAGTCAGTGGAGACTCCAGAAGGTCGGCGACGGCAGATCCACAGACGGCGACGTCGGTGCGCCCTCGCCGCAGCTGCCCACGCCGCCGGCGACCAGGATGGGGCACAATCGTCAGGTAACCGCTGGCCCGTGGGCCGGCTTCGGTGCGATCTTCTGGGGGAGCCGTGAAGACGGTCTTGGCTCGGCTGACAGGCTTCTCCCTCCTCCCGCTGATTTCCTTGGTGACCCCGCTGCTTCTGCTGCCGGTGATCGCCAGCATCGTCGGCTCTGCGGGAGTGGCGAGCGTGGTCTCGGGTCAGGCAATCGGCACCTTTGCCGCGACAGTTCTGATGTGGGGGTGGAGCTTCGAAGGTCCCGTGGCGGTCGCGCAAGCCAGCGGTGCCGTTGAGCGTGGATTGATCTATCAGCGAAGCGTCCGGGATCGCATCCTCCTGGCCGTATTGGTGCTCCCGGTGGCCAGTCTGATTGCAGCCTGGGTGGCTACGCCGGAGTTCTGGATCGACGCGGTCGCAATGACCCTGGCTGTGGGACTCACCGGCCTCTCGCCGGCCTGGTTCTGCGTCGGACTAGGTCAACCAGCACTTTCGGGCCTCTACGACACTGTCCCTCGGGCGGCTGCCACGATTGTCGCGGTTCCCATCCTGTTTCTCACCCAGGCGGTGTGGCCCTACGCCGTGTTGACGACGGTGGTGACGACGGTGTCGCTGATGCTGTTCCATCGACGCGTCGTTGGCGGGCAAGCGCGCCTCCCCGGAGGCTGGCTGGCAGCCTTCCCCAGCATCTGGCGGCAGCGGCACACCGGGGCAATCAACATCGGGGCGAGCGCTTACGCCTCCACTCCCTCGCCCATCGCGACCGTCACCAATCCGGGTTTCGGGGCGTCCAGCCTGGCGACTGCCGACAGCCTGTATCGGTTCAGCCTCGCAGCGATCATCGCGGTCGCCAACGCCCTCCAGAGTTGGGTCCTCGATCCGGCCGCGGACCGGCCCCGTCGGCGGCAGGTCGCGGCGCTCCTGGCACATGCTGCGCTCGGGGTTGTGGGCGTGATCACCTTTTCCGCACTCGGGCCTTGGGCGACGTCGGTCCTTTTCGCCGGCCGCGCTCAGGCGAGCGTCGAGGTGTCCTTCTACTACGGTCTGGCGTTCTTCTTCATCTCGACCGGCACCCCGTTGGTGCGCAACCTGCTGCTTCCGGCCGGGCGGCAGGCAACTGTTCTGCGGTGGACGCTGATCTCGGCGCTGTGTGGGGTGGGTGCCATGTTGGGTGCCGGACTCACTGGCAACTGGCCCAAGATCGGACTCGGGATGGCGGCCAGCGAGGGCCTGCTGACCCTTGGCCTGTTAGTTCCTGCGCTCGGCGAACTAAAGAAGCATCCGCTGCCCGAGCCGGCGTGACCCTCCGCCGCCGGACGCCGCTCGCGGGCAGGATCATCGGGGGTCGTCCTCCGACCCGCCGGGCGTGGGACCGCTACGCGGGCGAGAGCAGAGACTCCAGGTAGTCGGCATTGTCGGCGGCCACCAGCGGCTCGCTGAACCGCGTCTCCACCCAGGACCGGGCGTTGTCGGCCATGGCCTTCCTGGTGTTCTGGTCGCGCAACAGTGTGATCACGGCGTCGGCCAGCGCGGTCTCGTCACCGAAAGGTACGAGCGTCCCGGTGAACCCGTCGTGGACGGCATCGACCACGCCGGTCACCCGCCAGGACACCACCGGAACCCCGCAGGCCTGAGCTTCCAGGGGCACCTGGGGGAGGCCCTCGCGGCGAGTCGGAAACAGCAGAAGGTCCGATGCCTGCAGGTAGGGCAGCACGTCAGGTTGTTCGCCGGTCCACTCGATATCCGGATCGCTGGTGAGGGCGCGCATGGTGGCGTCGTCCGGCGGCAGGGTGCTGTCCAACCCGCCCACCACCAGCAGCCGGGCCCCGAGTTCTTGGCGAACCGCGTTGAAGATCCGGAGCAGCGCGTCGATCCCCTTGTCGCGATGGAGGCGTCCGACGAAAGTCAACGTGGGCGGACGGCTTTCGTCCGGTGGCCCCGGGCGAAAGCGAGCGGTATCGACACCACAGAAGGAACCCGATCCCACAACGTGAGGTGCGGAGCTTCGCAACCCCCGCGCGTGGATCAACCGGGCGAGCGAGTCGGAGACACAGATCTGCGCTGTTGACGAGGAGAGCGTCGCCTTTTCCGCCGATTCCAGAATGCGTCGCCGCACGCCAGTGGATCCGTCCCACACGGCGCCATGGATCACGTACACCCGGGAGGGCACCTTCGTGATGCGGGCGGCGGTCAGGGCCAGCAACGACGCCTTGGGGGTGCCGGCGACGACCATCCGGGGCCGGGTCTCCTTCAGGTGGGAAACCCAGGCTCGCAGGGCCGCCAGATCCTGAGCCGGTGACATGCCCCGATTCATCGGTACGACAGCTGTGCTCGCCGAAACGGTGACGTCGGGGAGGCGGTCGCCGCAGACCAATTGAAGTCGGTGGCCGCGACGTGCCAACTCCCGGGCCACGGGTTGGACGAAGGCCTCGGTGGTGATCGCCACCGTCGTGGCAAGGAGAATGTCGGGCCCGGACGTGCTCACCGGTTGCGCTTCGTCAGCCCGATCACAGCGATCTCGGCATCAGTCACTCGCGACAGCGTTCGCCCGGCGGCGGTGAGATCCCGGTAGCGGCCGTCGCCGTAGCCGATGACGAGGGCGACGACATCGACTGATGCGGCCGCCTGGAGAGCGTCCGCGTCCAGCCCCTTGTCGGCAACCACCACGTCCAGCAGGTCGGCGGCATCCGGTGGGGTGGGGGTCGAAGGCGAGGTCGCGGTCTCAGCGGCCGTCGAAGTGTTGGCCGGGTGCTTTCTCGCCGACCAGGAGTCGGCGATGAGTTGGCTGAGGGCGCCGATCTTTCCTTCTGCCGTCGCGCCGATCGGAACAAGGAGGGCGCGAGTGCTGGCTTCACGGTCCTTGACCAACGCCAGAGCCAACGCGAGGCCGTCGGACGCCTTGCCGTCCGCTTCTCCGATCAGCCGTGCTTCCAGCCGGTCCTCGATGTCGCGGCCTGTCCAGATCCGGCCCTGTGCCCAGACGATGACGTAGACCGCCACGACGCCCACGATCAGCATCAGAGCGATCGGCAGCCCCAGCTTGAGCATCGACAGCGATCCGGTGACCGCTTGCGGGGTGGTGACCACGGGGTTGGGAGCAAGGATCGGGGTGGCCTGCGAAGAATCTGTCTTGATTACCGCGGCGGCAAGCTCATCTGCAAAGGACTTGGTAAGAGCAATTCCTTCTTCTTGGCTCAATCCTTCGTTGGCTAACTGGATTTCGACCACACCACCGGGCGTTGCATTGGTGACAACTCGATCGCCTCCCGACGATGCGGTGATCCCATGTTCGGCCAAGAGATCGCGGACCGGCTGACTGGCCATGGCGACCCGGAGGTACGCGCTCAAGCGCTGGGTGCCAACGTCGGTTTGGGTGCTTCCAGACGGGTAGGCCGGGTCTACTCCCTTGTCAGTGGCAGTGAATGTGAAGAGGACGAGGTTGTTGGTCGTGATCGAGGGCTTCGCTGTCGCGGCGAAGATGCCGAGCGCGCCACCGATCAGCAGCGATAGCACCGGGATCCACCAGAACCGCCGGAGCCCACGAAGATAGTCAGTGATCGATGGCGTCATCAGTCCCCTCGGATAGCTATTCGGCGGCAGTTCGAGTCAGTCTACGACTTCGCCCCCGTTCAACGAATCGGGCGGCCGGGGCGGCTCAAGCTGAAGCACTGCCATTTGGTAGAGTCGCTGCACAATCTACACACGGCGATGATGGGCGGTGGCTCTGGTGCAGGTTCGGCTGGGCATCGCCGTAGTGACCTACCACTCGGCAGAGACCCTCGATCTGTGCCTGCGTTCCATCGCCGAGCACTGCCCCGAAGCCGTGGTGGTCGTCGCCGAGAACAGCGGCCAGAGCGCCGAGCTGGGCAACGTTGCGGCGAAGTACCCCGACCTGGACGCCACGATCACTGACTCCGGTGGCAACATCGGATTCGCGCGCGGGGTGAATCTGGCGGCGGGCATCCTCGATGAGCGGGGATGCACCCATCTGCTGGTTCTCAACCCCGACGTGGAGTTGGTGACTGACCCGACCACACTGATCCGATTCCTCGATGAGGTCGACGTGGTCGGCGGAGTGCTGGCGGGCGCCGTCGCCGAGACCGGGACGGAGCCCGACGGATCGCTGCGACCCTCCAATGCCAAACGAGCCATCACCCTCGGATCTGCGCTGGTGCAGGCGGTGTTGGGAACCCGTTTCAACTCGATCAGATCGATCCCGGTGAATGCGCTGCTGAGGGTGCCGCAGATCGACGGCGCCTACATGCTGCAGACGATGGACTACTTCCGTGCCGGGCCGCTTGATGAGCGCTTCGAGCTCTACTACGAGGACGTGGAGTACTGCGACCGGGCTCGGAATGCACGAGGCGTGGCGCTGTTCGGTGAGATCGTCGGTCGCCACGCCGCGGGGGCGAGCTACCGCAGTTCGGGCGGTGTGGGCTACCTGGCGAATCGAGTCAGTCAGGCCCGCTACCTGCTCGGCAAGTACCCGAGGGTGCCGCGGTTCGTCGTGTGGCTGGTGTTCTTCGTTGAACGGTGGACCCGCGCCGTGACGCGGCAGGCCGAAGGCGGTGCCTCTCGCGCCCAGGCGTTGAAGCTCGTCGGTCAGGAGTTGCGCAATCCGGGGTCGGTTCGGGTGCTTCAGAATCAGCGGGCGGCGGCACGCGGGCCACAGGTGGATGCCCAGTGAAGACTCGAACGGGTGAACTCGAAAGCCGCCAG
Organism: Propionibacteriales bacterium; assembly: GCA_021286985.1. GTDB lineage: Bacteria > Actinomycetota > Actinomycetes > Propionibacteriales > Propionibacteriaceae > Propionicimonas. Next base: position 29,223 of record JAJTBJ010000004.1, read on the forward strand.
CTCGCCGGTGGCGTGTCGCAGGCTGCCCCCGGGATGGCTGCCCCTGTACGGCGGCAGTGGTGGCTGCGCCCTGCCGCGATCTCCTCGGGGTACCCGTTGGTGCTCCTGGTTGTGATGGTGGTTCTTGCCGCCCACCCACTACGAGTACCGCTGGGTGGGGAGACCGCCTCCATCTTCGATCTGGCACTTGTTCCGCTCGGATTCGTCTTCCTGGGTCGTCGATTGGCGCGCCGGCCGATGAACTGGGGTCCGCGCATCATTCTGGTTGCCCTGGGGGCCCAGCTCGCGATGACGATGCTGTCGTCGGTCTGGAGCGTGACCCTCGAGGGCAGTCTGGTGGTCACGGTGGTCGCGGCGGAATCACTGGTGGTCTACCTCCTGGTGATGGATTTCGGTTCGCGCCTGAAGCCGGTTCAGCTCGCCGGGCTCCTGGCCCTGTACTCGCTGTTGTTGGTGGCGTCGTCGACGGCAACCTTCATGGGCATCCCTGGCTTCGGGCCTCCGGCGACCGCCGTGAACCCGGGTGACTGGACCAACCGTTTGTCACACTCCCTGATCGGCAAGTCGAACAACCTGGCGACTCTGCTGGTGCCGATCGCGCCGGTGGTGTGGTACGCCGGCAGGGCTCTGCAGCGTTGGTGGCTCGAAGCGATGGGGTGGGTGACGCTGGTGGCGATCGCCCTCACCCTGAGCCGCGGAGCCTTGTTGTCGGTCGCGGGCATGGCGGCCGTGTGGATCGTCGTTCAGGCGTTCTCGCGCGGGGCGCTGACGATTCCACCCACGAGCGTGCGGTCGCCCGGGGTGAAAGCGGTGATCGCCGTCGGCGGGCTCGTCCTGCTGCTCCTCGGGTTGGCGACGGTCATGACCCGCGGGGTATCCCTCGGCGAACGGCTGGCGCTCAGCGACAACGGGCGGTTCGACCTCTATCAAGAGGCGATCACTCAGGCCTCGCAACGATTGCTCGGTTTTGGTCCAGCGGCGAGTGCGGTCGATGTTCACAACACCTATCTGCAGGCTCTGGCCAACTTCGGGTCGATCCTCGGGACCCTGTTCGTGGTCACCTTCGCGCTGATGCTGGCCCCGTGGTTCCTGTCCGCCTATCGCAGCGGCAGCGAGGGGACCAGGACGATGACCGGTCTCGCGTTCGTCGGAATTCTCGCCATCTGTGCGGTCGAGAGCAGCTATGAGGGAACCTTGCTACGTCAGTTGATCTGGTTCGTGCTGGCGCTGGCAGTCGCGTGGCATGCTGCTTCGGCGAGGTCGGCCGGCGGTGACCCGGGGTGGGATCAGCCTCGTCCTGGCTGGAGTCGCGTGCCCTTCGGCAGAAAGTGGTCGGGCCGTGCTTGAGGCCTTTCTTCCCTACGGTCCGCAGGGTTCTTCTGCGCGAGTGCGGCTTCTCGACTGGCTGGAACACACCGGGGTGCCCGCTCGGGTGAACTCGTATGCCGGTCTTCCCAGCAATGCACCGAGGGTGGTGCTTCGGCACCCGGCTGCGGTGGTTGCGGCTGAGGTGCGAACTCGCGCGTTGGTCCGGCAACGCCATGATCGGGTCTTTATTCAGCGCGACATCTCGCCCTTCACCTCCGGACGCCTGGCTGAGCGCCTTGCAGCCAACTCGGCCCTGTCCGTGTTCGACTTCGACGACGCGATCATGTGGACACCGCGCGTAGGGGTGCAACGGGTCTGGTCGAGGGCGGAGAGCTGCCTGCGATCAGTCCAGGCCGTCGACCGGGTCATTGCGGGCAACCACTTGTTGGCGGAATGGGCCGCCCAGTACAACTCGGACGTCCGCTACATCCCCAGCTGCGTGGAAACCTCGGAGTATCGACAGAAGCAGAGCTTTGAGACCGAGGCTGTGCCCCGGCTGGTATGGATGGGGTCGCCGTCGACGGAGCCCTACGTCGCTTCGGTGGCCGAGGAGTTGCTCAAGGTGCATGCGGCGACCGGTGCCCGGCTCGTCCTGATCAGTGCCGGTAACGCCACGCTGGGGGCCGTCGACCGCATGATCGACCGGGTGGACTGGTCACCCGACGTGGCCGCCGGCATCGGCGACTGGGATGTGGCGATCGCACCATTGGTTGACGGCCCGATGGAGCGAGGGAAATGCGCCTACAAGGTGCTTCAGTACGCCGCCGCCGGTTTGCCGGCAGTCGTGAGCCCGGTGGGGGCCAACAAGACGGTGGCCGCTGATCTGGGCTATCCCGCCCCTGAGGATCCCCAGGCGTGGGGTGATGCGTTGGTGGACGTGCTGCGAGCCAGCCCGAGCGAGCGTGCCTCGATGGGGGCCGCAGCCCGGACCGCAGTCGATGCCGGCTACAGCTACGCCGCGTGGTCGGCCGACTGGCTGAGGGCTGTTGGCGAGGAGTGACGCTGCCGCGGGAGAGTGTGAGCGCTGCGCAACTGGTGACCGACCGCAAGAGCGGCACCCAGGAACGCGATCGACCCGAACCAGAACACCGTCATCGGACTGGGTGACCAGGCCCACCACCATTCGATTCCCTGGTCGAGGTTGAAGCCGAAAACATCCAGACCGGTGACATAGCGCCGCAGGTTGGTATGCAACGTGATCGCCTGGGCGACGCCGAGCGCACCGACAATGAATCCGGTTGGCAGAAGGCGGACGTCTCGCTCGTCGTCCTCGCTATCAGGGGCGAGCGCCACCATCATCGCCAGGATCATCACCGGCAGGAAGTAGCGTGGCTGGAAGACCCACGACGCCATATTGCGGGCGGTGGCGATGGCCATCATGATCGCCGCGGGGATCATGAAGGACGTCAGCACGGCCGTGGCCTTGCGCCACCGGGCCTTGCGCAGCCCCCAGAACAGAACTCCCACGTACACCGTGCCCGCGAGAACCCAGGTGGCCGCCGGCGGGCGGGTGTCCAGCCAGCCCAGGCCGTAGGTGCCGAAGGTGCCGAAGAATGTCTTGGGCAGTTCACGGAGCCGGGCAAACCAGGCGTCCGGCCGTGAGGATTGTGGAACTCCGTCGGCCGGGTCGAGAACCAGCTGAGCCGATTGGAGGGAGAGAGCCCAGAGCACCGCGGCCACGGCGAGCAGGACCACGCCGCCACCGATCAGGAGGGTCCGCCGGCTGAGTCTGGCATTCAGGAACCACGCCAGCACCAGCGCGAGCGCGGCGTACGCGGCGGCATCAGCGCGGCTGAACACGCCCAGGACGAGCGCGACGACTGCCACTGCCCCGAGCTGCCAGCGGCGGGTGGTCGTAGGGGCGTGGGCGAACTCGGTGGCCGCTGCCCACAGCAGCGTGGCGGAGGTGATCGCCCAACTGCTGGGATTTGCTGAGGACACCACGAACAGGCCCAGGGGCACCAAAGTCACCAGCGAACCGAGCAGGTATGCCGGGCGCAGCCGCGGGCGCGCCAAAAGGAGCAGGGCAGCCAATCCAGCCGAGTAGATCGCGGAGTTCAGCAGGCGCATGCCCATCACCGAGCCCACCAGGTCGGGACCGGCGAACAGACCCATGACCGCGTAGAAGCCGTTGGGATAGTAGTTGGAGAAGTTGAAGCGATCCGTCTCCACCAGCGTGCGGTCGAGGATCGGGCAGGCCCCGTTCGTGTCGGGGAGGTGCTGGTAACACGGCGCATCCAACAGCATCCGGGGGACCATCCGAGTGGTGCTGATGTGGCCCGGCTCGCACAGGCCTGGCCGAGTACCCCACGCGCACCACGCGCTGGCGAGGTGGAAGTCCTCATCGGGAGACGAGCCCACCGGCGAGGACACCGCCCACCCGGCCATGGTCAGGAAGAGCAGGATCGGATACAGGATCCACAGCGCCCGACGGGGCGGCCGCAGGCGCCCTTGCGGCACTACGGTGACGCTCTCGGTGGCCATCAGTTCACCTCCGCGGGGGTGGGGGCAGTGGTGGGCTCAGCGGTCGCGGACGTCGTCCGCCTCCGCAGGGTGGGGCCGAGCGTGGCCACCAGTGCCGCCAGGGTGAACGCGACCGACCCGATGGCGAAGACCAGCATTGGCGAGGGGCCGGTCGGCCACCACCATTCGATCTTGTGATTGAGGCTGAACCAGAACTTGTCGGTGCCAGTGACATAGCGGCGCAGGTTGGTGTGCAACGCGGCGGCTTGGGCAGCGGCGACCAGCACGAGCACGGTGGTCGCCTGGGCCAGGCTGAACTGCGGCCCGATCGGGTTGTCTTCGACCACGGCGATCAGGATCGCGATGATCAGCAGCGGCAGGACGGTGCGGGCCTGGGCGGTGAACTGGCTCCCGGGCAGGCTGGCCAGCAGCGGCGTCACCGCAGCCGCGGTGAAGACGATCGCGCTGGCGGCGATCTTCCGCCATCCACGATGGCGCAGGCCCCACAACCAGATCATCGCCGCAGCGACCAGAGCGCTCACCCAGGTCAGCGGCGGCATGGTCGTGTCGAGCCAGCCCAGACGGGTGTAGCCGAAGGCTCCCGCCCACAACTCGGGCACCCGCAGCAGATCGGCCAGCCACCCGTCCGGCCCGGGGGTGGCGGTGCCGGTGCTGAGGGTGTCGGTGCGGGCGTGCGTGGCGAACCACGTGAACGAGACCACCATCAGGCTCAGCGTCGTCAGGCCCGAAATCAGCGATCGGCGCGAGCTGCGGGCTGTCGCCAACCACGCCAGTCCGATGGCCAGCCCGGCGTACGCGGCGGCGTCGGTCCGACTGGCGAACGCCAGCACGAGCCCGAGTCCCATGATGGCGGCCAGCGCGATCACCCGCGCGCGGCGCGGCTGGGGGTGGCCGAGGGTGCGTCCGAGCTCGACGGCACCGGCCCAGACGAGGAAGGCAGAGGTCAGCGCCCAACTGCTCGGATTGGCCGAGGCGATGGTGAACAGCCCGAGCGGCACCAGGCTCACCAGCGACACCAACAGGTAGGACGCGCGCCGTCCCGGCGCGGCCAGCCAGAGCAGCGCGGTCAGCCCGAGCACGTGTACCACGACGTTGAACAGCCGCATCATCAGCACCGAAGTGCCGACGTTCTTTCCGGCGAACAGCCCCATCACCCAGGCGAAGCCGGACGGGCCAGCGCCGGCGAAGTCGCCGCGTGAGGTCTCCACCATGCCGGAGGCACTCGGGCAGCTGCCGCTGTGGTGCGCGCTGCCGGCGTAGCAGCTGACCTGGTCCAAGGCCGCCGGCACCATTCGGGTGGGCGGGATCGACCCGGGGGTGCACAGGCCGGCGCGGGTGCCGTGGGAGCACCAGGCGGTGGCGAGGTGATAGTCCTCGTCGGGGGATGAGCCGGCCGGGGAACTCCAGGCCCACATGGCCAAGGTGATCAGCAGCAACACCGGATAGGCCAACCAGACCCATCGGCGCACATTCGTCGCGGCGGTTCGGCTCACCTTTCCCCTTCGGCAGGGCGACGCCCGGCGGCATCGTGGACGTCCCCATTGTGCGGCCTGGCGGCGTGCCGATGAAACCGCACACCCCGCGCGCGGCCAGTTGGCGTCGACGGCGAGGTTTCGACACCCGCGCTTCGCTCGCTGCTCAACCAGCGGTGGGGATGGACGCTGGTTGAGCAGGCTGCGCAGCGGCCGTGTCGAAACCTGCGCGGAGGCCCTGTGGAAACCTGTGGTGCATGGCAGGGGTGGTGCGGGAGGCTGAGCCGCGACGCGTCGCTGCGGGGTTGGCCGGCGTGGCAAGATTCGCACAAGCAGCAAACGATGGCCGCCAGCGAACGCGGGGCCCGGAAGGCGTGACGTGATGGATCTCTTGGTGGTGGGCTCGGGCCTCTACGGCCTGACGGTGGCCGAACGGGCAGCCAACGAATTGGGTCTGAACGTCACCATCATCGACCGCCGCAACCACCTCGGAGGCAACGCCTATTCCGAGTTCGAGCCCGAGACCGGCATCGAGTACCACCGCTACGGCGCCCACCTCTTCCACACCTCCAACGAGGTCGTCTGGGAGTACGTGAACCGCTTCACCGCCTTCACCGACTACGTCCACCGGGTCTACTCCACGCATCGTGGCGAGGTGTTCCCGATGCCGGTGAACCTCGGCACGATCAACCAGTTCTTCCGCGCCGCCTACACCCCCGAGCAGGCCCGGGCGCTGATTGCCGAGCAGGCCGCCGAGCTGGGCGGCAAGGAGCCGACCAACTTCGTCGAGAAGGGCATCTCCCTGATCGGACGCCCGCTGTACGAGGCGTTCTTCATGAACTACACCGCCAAGCAGTGGCAGACCGATCCCGAAAAGCTGGGGCCGGAGATCATCTCCCGGCTGCCGGTGCGCTTCACCTACGACAACCGCTACTTCTCCGACAAGTACGAAGGCCTGCCGGTCGACGGCTACGCCGCCTGGCTGGAGCGGATGGCCGACCATCCCAAGATCGAGGTCAAGCTCGAGACCGACTTCTTCGATGCGTCGCAGCCGCTGAACAAGGCGGCCGTGGTCGGCAACGTCCCGGTGGTGTTCACCGGCCCGCTCGACCGCTACTTCGCCGACCAGCTCGGCGCATTGTCGTGGCGCACTCTCGACTTCGAGGTCGAGGTGCTGCCGACCCCCGACTTCCAGGGCACCTCGGTGATGAACTACTCCGACCTGGACGTGCCCTACACCCGCATCCACGAGTTCCGGCACTTCCACCCCGAGCGCAACTACGACAGCCCCAAGACTGTGATCATGCGTGAGTTCTCGCGCTTCGCCGAGGCGGCCGACGAGCCGTATTACCCGGTGAACACCCCCGAGGATCGCACCAAGCTGGACGGCTACCGGGCCCTCGCCGACGCCGAGCCGCAGGTGCTGTTCGGTGGGCGGCTGGGCACCTACCAGTACCTCGACATGCACATGGCGATCGCCTCGGCGCTGACCCGCTACGACTCGGTGGTCAAGGGCTGGTTCTCGGCCCGCTGATTCTCCCGGCGGCGAGCCAGGACGGCCATCGCGGCGGCCACACCGGCAGCGCCGATCTCGGCCAGGATGAACATCGCCCGGGACACCCCGGCGTAGGCGGTGGCCGCGCCGACCCCGACCAATGGGGTCAGCGCCACGATGATCACGAACTCGCGCGCGCCCACCCCTGAGGGCAGCATGAACGCCGCCAGGCCGGCCAGCATGGCGATACCCATGGTGCCGATGCACAGCGACAGCGGGCTGATGGTGAGCCCTTCGCGGGTGTCGGCGAGCAGCCACAGGTGAACGCCGAAGAAGAAGTAGGTGCCGACCGCGTAGCCCAGCGATGCCAGCACCACCCGCAAGGTCACCGGATGATCAGGACGGGGCCGCCGCAGCACCTTGAAGCCGAACCGGACGATCGCAGTCAGCACCGGCGGCAGCAGCATGGCCAGCGCGAACGGCAGCAGCAGATACAGCCACGGCAGCCAGCTCAGCCGGGCGTCCTGGGCCATCAGGCGGGGAATCGCGAACGAGCCGGCGATCAGGGCGGCGACCACGGCCACCACCAGGGAGAACACGGTGGCGGCGAACACGCGGGCGCGTTCCAGGCCGGCCTTGCGGCCGAGCTCGATCTGCAACACATAGGCCCACACCGACCCCGGCAGGTACTTGCCCAGCTGGCCGACCAGAAAGATCTGGGAGCCGCGGCGGGCGCCGATCGGCTTGCCCAGGTCGTCCAGCAGCACCTGCCAACTCAGCGTGGAGCAGATGATCCCGAACACGATCGCCAGCTGCGCCAGGATCGCCCGGTGCCACTGCAGCTTGGCCACGGTGGCGGCAACCTCGTTCCAGTGGACGATCAGCTGCCAGGCGGCCGCGATGAGCACCAGCACCAGCAGCACGGTGCGCACCACATTGACCAGCGCGGCGCGAGACGACGCCGGGGCCGCCGGCGTCACCTCCTCGGTCAGCTCCGACTCGCTCAAGCGATCGACCCGCTTCCGGCCAGCCGCTGCGGCGACTGCGCCCGCCACCAGCTGACGATCTCGGCCAGCGCCGGATCGGCGTCCGCTCCGTTCAGGGAGAAGTCGCCACGGTCATAGGCCTCGGCGAGGGCTGCGGCGGCGTCCGGGGTGACGCCGAGCTTGTTCAGCACGTAGGAGTTCAGGCCGTGCAGTCGGATCGGCGATCCGTAGGCCTTGGCGAACGGCGGCAGATCGTGGGTGACCGGCGAGCCCATGCCGACCATCGAGCCGGAACCGATGATCCGGTACTGATGGACGCTGGCGTTCATGCCGAGGTTGCAGTGAGCGCCGATGACCGCGTGACCGCCCACCCGGACGCCGGCCGACAGTGTGACGTCAGCGCCGATCAGGCAATCGTGAGCGACGTAGACACTGTTGAGCAGCCAACTGCCCGCGCCGATCGTGGTGGTGCGGTGACTGCCTTGATGAATGGTCGACAGCTCCCTGATCACGACGTCGTCGCCGATCTCGACGCCGCAATGATCGAGGTCTCCCTCCCAGGCGACGTTCTGTCGACGCGAGCCCATCTCCGGAGGCGTGCCGATGACCACGTGGGGTCCGATCCACACCCGGTCGCCGATGGTCAGCGGGCCCAGCAGCACGGCGCCGGGGCCGACCACCACGTCGCTGCCGAGGGTGACACCGTCGCCAACGGTCGCGCTGGGGTGGATGCGAGCTGCCGCAGCCATGCGGTCACCTTTCTTGGCGCTCGATCAAGGGGCGTGGCCTGGCCTGCGGCAGGAGCGTGTTCGCCGTCACGCAGGCCGCGCCAATGGTAACCGAAGCGTCGCCGATGCGGGCTGCGCTGTCGGGGCGTCCGGGTGGGCCAGGCGGGGGCAACGTTTTACCTGGCCACCTCGGCGATTCTTCGCTCGGCTGCGGCCCCGGAATCCCGCTTTCGCTTGTAGTAGCCTGTGCAGCGTTTCAGCCGGTCCGCTGCACAGAGAGTCATCTCGTGATACCCGTTTCCACAGTCCGATTAGGGGCTGAAGTCACCGACCGCGTTCTTGCCGTACTGGCCTCGGGCATCATCGCCCAGGGGCCGGTCGTGGCCGAGTTCGAGAGCCGTTTCGCCGAGTTGATCGGCGCGGAGCATGCGGTGGCGGTGAACAACGGCACCACCGCGTTGGTGGCGGCCATCCAGGCCCTCGATCTTCAACCAGGCGACGAGGTGATCACCAGCCCGTTCACGTTCATCGCCACGCTGAACGCGATTCTGCAGGCTGGGGCGACCGCCCGCTTCGCCGACATCACCACCGACGACTTCTGCCTGGACGCCGCCTCGGTGCAGGCGCAGGTGACCGAGCGCACCAAGGTGCTGATGCCGGTGCACCTGTACGGCCAGGCTGCTGACATGACCGCGCTGATGCCCATCGCCGCCGAGCACGGCCTGGCGGTGGTCGAGGATGCCGCCCAGGCCCACGGCGCCACGATCGAGGGACGGGGGGCGGGCACCTTCGGGACCGGCTGCTTCTCCTTCTACGCCACCAAGAACCTCACCACCGGTGAGGGCGGCATGATCACCACCAACGATGCGGTCATGGCCGACAAGCTGCGGGTGCTGCGCAACCAGGGCATGCGGGCTCGCTACGAGTACGTCATGGCCGGTCACAACTACCGGCTCACCGATCTGCAGGCTGCGGTGGTGCTGCCGCAGCTCGACACCTATGCCGACCAGGTTGCCGCTCGCCGGGCCAATGCCGCCGGGCTGTCCGAGCGCTTGGCTGACATCGAAGGTCTGGTGCTGCCCACCGAACGTGCCGGACGTGGCCACGTCTGGCATCAGTACACGGTGCTGTTGCCTGAGGGCGTCGATCGGGGCGGCTTCGTCGACGCGCTGGCTGCGGCCGGGGTGGGCGCGGGCATCTACTACCCCAAGCCGGTCTACGACTACGACACCTACCGGGGTCGCTCCGACGTGATCGTCACTGAGACTCCAGTGGCCGACGCGGTCGCCGCCCGGTGCGTGTCCCTTCCGGTGCACCAGCACTTGCAGCCCGGCGATGTCGACACCATCGCGGCCGCCGTCCGCTCCGTGTTGGGGCAGTCGTGACCGGCCCGCGCATCGCCCTGGTGGGCGCCGGCTCGATGGGACGCAACCACGCCCGGGTGATCGCCGACAGTGCCGATGCTGAACTGGTGGCGGTGATCGATCCGAATCAGGCTGCCGCCCAGCCGATCGCCGACAAGTACGGCGCGACCTGGTTCGCCGACCTCGCCGGGCTGAGCGGCGCGGACGCCGTCGTGGTCGCTGCATCCACTGAGCATCACTACAGCATCACTTCGGAGATCCTCCGCGCCGGGCTGCCCGTCCTGGTCGAGAAGCCGGTCTGCCCGTCCTTGAGCCAGACCCTGGAGATCCTCGACGCGAGCGCGACCGCGGGGGTGCCGATCATGTGCGGCCTGCTGGAGCGCTACAACCCGGCGGTGATGGCGGCGATGAAGATGATCGAGGAGCCGCTGTATGCCCGGGCAGAGCGGCACTCGCCGTACGCGCCCCGGATCAAGACCGGGGTGGCCTGGGACCTGCTCGTCCACGACGTCGACCTGGTCTCCCAATTGTTCGGCGGCGAGGATCCGCGCTCGGCCAATGTCGAGGTCGGCCACTTCCACCCCTCATCGGTGCCCGGCGCCGAAGACGTCATCGACGTGGCCATGTCGTTCTCCACGGGCGTCGCCTCAGCCTCGGCCAGCCGGATCGGCCAGCGTAAGGTGCGCTCGCTGATGGTGCAGACGCTCACCTCCATGGTTGAGGTCGATCTGCTGCGTCGCGGGGTCACCCTCTATCGCCACACCACGATCACCGAGGACGACGCCCTGGGTGGTGCCGGCTTCCGTCAGGTCACCGAGATGGAGGTGCCCGAGATCATCGGACGGGAACCGCTGGCCACCCAGTTGGACCGCTTCCTCGGCCTGATCGCGGGCACGGTGGACGCTGACGCCGAGCGCTCCTCGATCATCCCCGCCCACCGCATCGTCGACCG
>JAJTBJ010000178.1 GCA_021286985.1 Propionibacteriales bacterium
TCACTGCGAGGCGCGCTGCGCCCACCAGGCCAGCAGCTCTTCGCGGGCCCGATCCTCGCCCAACGGCCCGTCCTCCATGCGGCGCTCCATCAAGAACTTGTAGGCCGCACCCACCTCGCGACCCTCACCGATGCCCAGGATCTCCATGATCTGGGTGCCGTCGAGATCAGGACGGATCGCGTTCAGTTCTTCCTGGGCGCCGAGCTCGTCGATCCGCCACTCCAGTTCCTCATAGGCCCGCCGCAACCGGTCGGCCTTGCGCTGGTTGCGGGTGGTGCAGTCGGCCCGGGTGAGGATGTGCAGCCGTTCCAGATCGCCACCGGCATCACGGACGTAGCGGCGCACCGCCGAGTCGGTCCAATGTCCTTCGCCGTAGCCGTGGAAGCGCAGATGTAGTTCGACCAGCTTGGTGACCGCCTTGATCTCCTCGTTGGAGAAGTGCAGCGCCTGCATCCGCTTGCGGGTCAGCTTCGCACCGACGACATCGTGGTGGTGGAACGACACCTTGCCGCCGGGCTCGAAGCGGCGGGTGTTGGGCTTGCCGATGTCATGGAACAGCGCGGCCAGCCGGTTGACCAGGTCGGGGGCATGCCCGCGAGCCCGCTCCAGCTCGATCGCCTGCTCGATCACGGTCAGCGTGTGCTGGTAGATGTCCTTGTGCTGGTTGTGCTCGTCGCGCTCCAGCCGCAACGCCGGCAACTCCGGCAGCACGATCTGGGCCAGGCCGGTTTCCACCAGCAGATCCAGGCCGGCGCGCGGGTGGTCGCTGAGCATCAGCTTCACCAGCTCGTCGCGCACCCGCTCGGCCGACACGATCCGGATCCGCTCGGCATCGGCGGTCATCGCCGCCACCACGTCCGGGGTCGGACGGAAGCTCAACTGGGACGCGAACCGTGCGGCCCGCATCATTCGCAGCGGATCGTCGGAGAACGAGATCTCCGGCGCCGACGGGGTGCGCAGCAGCATCGCGTCCAGGTCGTCCAGGCCCTTGAACGGATCCAGCAGTTCGCCGCTGAACACGTCGAGGGCCATCGCATTGACGGTGAAGTCGCGGCGCACCAGATCGCCACCGAGGTGGTCGCCGAACTGCACGATCGGTTTGCGGGACTCGGGGTCGTAGGCGTCAGCGCGGAAGGTGGTGATCTCGATCAGCAGGTCAGCGCCGTCGGCCTCGTTGATCCGGCAGGCGATGGTGCCGAAATCACGGCCGACGTCCCAGACCGCCGAGGTGAACCGGCGGACCAGCGCCTCGATCTCGTCCGGATGGGCTGAGGTGGTGTAGTCCAGATCGGTGGTGCGCCGTCCCAGCAGCGCATCGCGGACCGATCCGCCCACCAGGTACAACTCATGTCCGGCGTCGCCGAAGGCGGCGATCAGCGCCCCCAGGGTGGGGCCGACCGCCAAGACGGCATCAAGAGCGACCCGCTGGTCGCCGGAGACAGTTGGCACAGCGAATCAGTCTAGTGCCGCGACCCACCCGTCACCGGATCCCGGCGCACTCGCCCGACCTCAGCCGGCGATCACTGCAGCATCGACGCCGTCCGGCGCGCGCTGGCGGGCCTGGTCTGCCCGTACGATGGACCGGTGACGAGTGGCGCAACCTGGGCCGGACGACTGGCCCGCGGACTGGCCCTGACCGCTGCCACCATCGCAGCGCTGACCGGCGTCGTCCCCCCGCCTGCCCACGCCGACACCCCGATACAGCTGACGCTCACCATGACCTCACTGACCCCCTCGGGCTCGAAGCCGTCCGACGTGGTCACCGCACGATTGACCGTGACCAACACCGGCACCGTCCCGGCCTACGGGGTGGTCGCCCACCTGTGGCGCTCCCGCGACGCCATCCATGACCAAGGAGGCCTGGCCACCCTCGCCGCTGGCGGCACCACCCTCGGCGGCTGGGCGGCCGGCACCGGGACCCATCAGCTGATCACCACCTCCACCACCGCTTTCGAGCCGGGACAGGTGCGCGACTTCACCTTGAGCGCCACCATCGAGCAACTCGGGTTCGACTCGGCCAACGCCGCCTACGCCTTCGGGGTGGACGTCGTCGCCACCGCTGATCAGAGCAGCAACAACAGCGTGGTCGCCAAGGTCCGCACCTTCCTGCCGGTGTCGGCGAAGGCGGCGGTGCCGGTGACCTCGCTGGTTGTGCTGAGTTCGGCGCCGACCAAGCTCGCCCCCAACGTCTTCGCCAACGACAACTTGTCCGCCGACCTGAGCGGGCGCCTCACCGCATTGGTGGATGCGGCCAGCCGTCCCGAACTGAGCTGGCTGATCGACCCGGCCTTGTTGGACGAGGTCCGCGACCAAGCCGACGGCTACAAGGTCCTCGACGGCGGCAAGCTCCGTGACGGCACCGGCCAGCAGGCCGCCGTCGACTGGTTGGCCCGGTATGGCCTCCTCGACCCCAGCCATGGCGCACGGACGCTGTTCGGCAATCCCGACACCGCCGGTGCGGCGGCCACTGATCGGGCCGCCGTCCTGGAATGGTCGGCGGCAGCTACTCAAGGCGTCCCTGAGGTGGCTGGGCTGCCGCTGGTGGTGCTGCCGTCCGGTCTGACCGGAAACAGCTCGACGATGAACTTCCTGAAGAACTCCGGTGCCAGCGCGGTGTTGGCGACCAACAGCCGGGTCGCCGGCGCACTGCAAACCACCACCTCAGGAACCCGGGTGCTGTCGGCGCAGTCGATCAGTGAGACCCAGCCCGCCGATGTCACCGCCTCGATCGGACAGCGCCAACTACTGCTGGCCCAGAGCGTGATCGGCGGCAAGTCCGGTCAGGTGCGACTGATCACCGGGTTGATCGGCCTGGCCGCTGACAGCAACGCCCGTCCCGGTTGGATCGCCTCACGTGAGCTGGACGCCACCTTGGAGGCCACCGCGCACCAGGGCGTCGAATGGGAGCCGGTCAAGGAGCAGCGCCTCAGCAACGCTCAACTGTCGGTGCTCGATCAGCTGAGCAGCGATCTGGCCGTGTACCGGTCGCTGGTCCCGGACTCGGTGCTGGCCAGTCAGCCGGCGGCCACCTCGCTGCGCTCGGTCACCTTCATCTGGATCACCGACTCCGCCGGCCGCCGACGCTACGCCGACGCGGTGGGTGACCTGTTCGGACGCGAAGCCGTCGGTGATCGTGTCCGGCTGGCCGTCAGCTCTCGGCTGGTGATGTCGGCCCGCAGTAACCAGTTCCCGGTGACCATCTCCAGCTCCGCGTTCGAGCCGGTGCGGGTGCGGGTGGAGATCGCCACCCAGAACCCCCAGCGCCTGGCGGTGCCCCCCTCGGAGGTGGTGACCGTCGACCCGGGCCAGAGCCAGACGATCAACATCCGCCCGGAGGCGACCGGCAACGGCCTGGTCACCGGCAAAGCCGAGTTGGTCACCGCTGACGGCCACCGGGTCGGCGATCCCGTCCCGGTGACCATCGAGGTCACCGACCTCGGCATCGTCGCCTGGATCATCGTCGGTGTGTCTGGCGCGGTTCTGGTGGGCGCCACCGCCTGGCGGATCCGCCAGGTACGCCGCCGCGACGCCGCCGCTGAGTCACCCGCCGCCGATTCCCCCACCCCCGACCAGCCCGAGCCGGCAACGCCCGGGCCATCCGCGTCCACTGAGCCCACTGAGGAGCCATGAGCGAACTCGCCGTCTCACCCCAGGAGCAGACTCCGTCCACTGAGGGACGCGGCAGCCGTCGGCGGTTGCTGACCGCGACCGCACTGATGGCCTCGGGTACCGCGATCTCCCGCGTGCTCGGGCTGGTGCGTGCGGTGATGATCGCCTTCATCCTGGGCAATGCGACCCTGCGGGCCAATGTGCTCAACCTGGCCCTCACCGTGCCGAGCTCGCTGTACCTGCTGCTGGCCGGCGGCACCTTGAACAACGTGCTGGTGCCGCAGATCATCCGCGCCGTCAAGCAGGACGCCGACGGCGGCAAGGCCTTCGTCGACCGGATCATGACCGGCTTCGTGATCGTCCTGGGTGCTCTCACTGTGGTGTTCACCGTCGGGGCGCCGGTGGTGATGAGCATCTACACCAAGGACGTCTGGCGCAGCGTCGAGATGGCCGAGCAGTGGCGTTCGCTGTTGCTGATGAGCTACCTGACCATGCCGCAGATCTTCTTCTACGGCGTGTTCTTCCTGATCGGACAGGTGCTCAACGCCCGAGAGAAGTACGGGCCGATGATGTGGGCGCCGATCCTGAACAATGTGGTGGCCATCGCCACCTTGGGCGTCTACCTGGCGGTGTGGGGCACCCAGACCAGTCGCGGCCAGGCGTTCACCGATCAGCAGGTGTGGATGCTGGGCATCGGTTCCAGCCTGGGCATCGTCGCCCAGACCCTGATCCTGATCCCGTATCTGAAGCTGGCCGGGTTCAGCTACCGTCCACGATTCGACCTGAAGGGCACCGGCCTGGGCCAGACCTTCCATGTGGCCAAGTGGATGGTGGGCTATGTGGCGCTGACCTCGCTGGCCCAGGTCGTGGTCACCAACCTGGCCTCCGGTGGCCTGCCCACCGCCGACGGTCTCGGCGGCGGCATCAACGCCTACGGCAACGCGTATCTGATCTGGGTGCTGCCGCACT
>JAJTBJ010000179.1 GCA_021286985.1 Propionibacteriales bacterium
GGGTCTCGGTGGGCTCAGCTGGCGGCCGGGTGGGTTTGGACAAGCTCAACCTGCTGCTGGGCGAGTTCGACAGCCACCCGCAGGCGCTCCACACCGAGGCTGCGGGCACGCCCAGCTCAGTGCGAGGGGCACCCCAACTCACCCCGCGGCCCCCGCCTCAAGCAAGCCCGGCGAATCGGCTGCCCGGGATCTCGGTCTCGGCACCTCACCAGCATCGGGCGGATCCCCGCGGGCGATGACCCCGTCTCCGCCGTGGCGGCGGTGCCGGATCGGCCGTCGCCAGCGGTCAAGTCGCCGCGGTGGCAGCAACTCGGGCAGGCCATCGGCCCCGATCCTCAGCTCCCACTGGTCTCGCTTGCCGACGGTCGCCGGCTCAACGATGCCGTGGTGGTGGTGACACAGCAGGGCGAGATTTCCCAGCGCCGTCGCACCGCCGTTCCACCACGGCTGAATGTGGTGGGCCTCGCAACGGTTGGGGGTGACGTCGCAGCCGGGGAAGACGCAGCCGCCGTCCCGCATCGTCAGCGCGCTGCGCAGGGGGGCGGTGACCAGGCGGCTCGCCCGACCCACGTCGAGCACCTCGGAGGCGCCACCGAGCACCATCGGCACCAGCTCGGCATCGCAGCACACCCGCCGCAGTTCACCGGCGGACAACTCTTCGCCGTCACCCATCACGCCCGCCGCCACGGCGCCCGCCCGCAGCCGGTCAAGGTCGAGTTTCACCAGCACCCGTGCCACGCCCACCCCCGGATCGGGCTTGGTGTGCTGGGCGGCGGCGATCAACTCGATCAACGCATCGGCGCGACGCTGCTCGGGAGTGTCGAAGTGCAGCGGATCGCGGGCCTCGACGGCGGTACGTCTGCGGGCCTCGCCGTGGGCCTCGATCAGCGAAATGAAGGCCTCGCCCTCCAGCCGGGGCAGTGAGCCGTCGAATCGAACCGACGCGCCCTCTCGGAAAAACCGCAGACTGCGCCGCCGGTGTGCCAACTCGACCGCCCGCTGCTGCTGCTCGGCGACGAGCCCGCTCGACTCCGGACCCACGACCGCCGCCAACACCTGTGCGCCGGCCCGGGCCAACTCGGCCGAATCCAAGTGGGATGCCAGCCCCACCATGACCTGCTCGGCCTGCCCCCGCTGGTCGGCGGTCAGCTGGGGGGTCAACTCGCTGAGCACCGTCCCGATGGCCTGCGCCTGCCCGGGGTTGATCTCGCCGGCGGTCGCCGCCTGCGCAACAAACGGTCGCTCACCCAGCGCCCGCGCTCGCAGCACCGCACCACTGGCTTCACGCCGGGACAGGTTCTCGCCCGTGCCCAGCCATGAGGCCAGGGGAGTGCCCGCGGTGCTCACCGAGGCCTGCGCCCGATCTGCTTCGGCCGTGAGCACGCCGGTGAGCGCCTCAACCCGCCCCTGCACCCGCCTGGCCAGCCGCAGCCACTCCAGGCGCGTCTGCGGCGGCAGGTCGGAGCGCCGCGGATCGACCTGGTCAAGCAGGTGGTCGATCGCGGTCAGCACCTCCCCGGCGGGAGTCGTCGCAGCGCGGTTACTCATGCCTCCATCTTGGGGCAGCGACGGCGTGAAATCGAACGAAAATATGAATCTGTGGACAAGTATTTTGCTATCCACAATCTCGCGAAATCCCTTGACAGGGCGGGATAGGCCGTCGTCGCGCGGCGCCTCCAAGAGGGTGCCGGTGGTGGCGAGTGGCCGACCCTTTGGCAGGCGCTGCAGCGCACCCTGTGGCGGAGTTCGGTCGCCCCCCAACCAGTCGGCGCTCAGTGTCCGCGGCCAAAATTCAGGCTCCCGAATCCACGGCAGCACCGCGGGCCGCCGGGCCTGAACCACCGACCCAACCCCAAGAAGGGCAGCCGCGCCCACGCTCAGCGCAGGATGGCTGCCGCGTCGCCGTCCAGACTCGTCGGCGTGCTCCGTTCCGGGCCGCGGCTGCGCCGGTTGAGGAACAATGTCGGCAGCCCGGCAACCCGGGCGGCGCGCACGTCGAAGGGGCAGCCGCGCCTACGCTCAGCGCAGGATGGCTGCCGCGACGCCGTCCAGACTCGTCGGCGCTCCCGGCTCCAGACCGCGCGCATGCCGGTCGAAGAACAACGCCGGCAGTCCGGCAAGCCGGGCGGCGAGTACGTCGAAGTCGTAGTTGTCGCCCACCATCAGCGTCCGGGACGGCACGGTGCCCAGCCCGGCGCAGGCCAGCTGGAACGCCTGCGGCGATGGCTTGGCCACTCCCAGTCCGGCCGAGGCGAAGATCGGCACGTCGGCGCGGAACAGGCCGGTGCGCTCCAGCTTCTGCCGCTGCTGATCGGGGTAGCCGTTGGTCAGAATGCCGACCTTCAGCCCGGACGCCAGCAGCTCGCCGACCAACTCGGACGCCCCGGGCAGAGCCCGCCAGAAGCTCTCGTAGAAGGCGAGGTAGTCGACGAACGCGGCATCGACCGCCGCGTCGTCCAGCACCGCGAGACTGGGATGGAACGCCCGCACGCGCACGCGCCGCTGCTCCAGCAGGGTTAACTCACCACGCGCATAACGGGGGAAGTGCTCGTTCTCCAACGCCAGCCAGCGCGCGACCGCGTCCTCGGCCCGATCCTGCCAGCCGGGCAACGCGCCGGCCCACGCTACCGCTGCCGCATCGGCAGCCGTCCGGTGGTCGAAGAGGGTGTCGTCCAGATCAAGCAGGACGCCGTCAAGGTCGGAAAGCACCGGATGATCCTGCCAGAACCTTGCCGACGTCCCGGTCACCACCCGCGGAAGTGCCGCTCACTCAGCGGCAGCCTCCTGGCAACGCAGGGCCCGCTCGGCGTCATCGCGACGCTCGAGCACCTGACGCGAAACGGCGTCGGTCAAGGTCACCCCAGCCAGCCATTCGTCGAAGGATGCCAGCGCCTCGCGGGTCATCGCGGTGCGCGGGAAGAGCATCCCGAGCACGTGCTGCTTGATCGCCGAGCTCTGATCGGCCCAGCCGTCGCGGCCTTCGGAGATCGCCTCGACCACACCGCGGTACGCGTCCACGTAGTCGGCCAGCACGAGCTCCTGGTCGAACTGCCAGAAGTTGGCGCAGATCTGGAAGTGGGTCTCGTTCGGGGTGTCCTCGACTGTCGCCAGGCGCCAGGCCTCCGCCTTGAGTGCCACATCGGGAGCGGCGGCTCGCGCGCCCGCAGCCCGCTCGGCGCCCCGAGCGGTGGCGTCGCGTTCCAATTCTTCGTCGATCTCCACCGAACCGAACATGCCCAGCCGAGCCAGGTTGGTGATCAGGTGCCAGCGCAGGTCGGTGTCGACGGCCAGCCCCTCGGGCACCTCTTCGCCGTGCAGCCAGGCGCTCAGCACCGCGCCCACTGCGGACGTGTGCGCCGCTGAGGCCAGCGACCGCGCGAACGCGAGCTGGTGGTCCGAGCCTGCCTCGGCGTCCTTCAGCAGGCGAGCCACGCCGGCCACGAAACGGTCGTTCAGTTCGACCCGCACCGACGGCGGCGCGTAGTGGTCGATCGCGCTGCGGCACTGGGCCAGGACGGCCTGCACCGCGGTCAGGTCGGACTCCACGCCCACGCCCGACAGCGCCAAGGTCACATAGTCGGACGCCGGCAGTTCGGCGTCGCGGCACATGTCCCAGGTCGCCCCCCAGCACAGCGCCCGCGACAAGGCCGAATCGAGCTTGTCGATGCCCTCGACCACGGTCTGCAGCGAGGTCGCGTCCAGCCGGATCTTGGCGTAGGTGAGGTCGTCGTCGTTGGGCAGGACGAGCGCGCCGCGGGCCTTGCCGACCAGTTCGGGAATCTGGGTGAGTTCACCGGCGATGTCGGCCTCGATGCGCTCGGTGCGCACGAGGCGTCCCTCGGACCAGTCGTAGACGCCGATCGCCAGGCGATGCTGACGCAGTGTCGGCCACTGCTCCGACGCGGTCTGCCGGATCGCGAACGAGGTGAACCGCCCCTCGTCGTCGGTCTCGAACTCGGCGGCCAGGGTGTTCACCCCGGCGGTCTGCAGCCATTCCGCAGCGAAGAACGACAGATCCCGTCCGGACGCCTCGGTCAAGGCCGCGAGCAGGTCCGACAGCTCGGTGTTACCCCACGCGTGCTTGGTGAAGTAGGCCCGCACCCCGGCCAGGAACGGCTCGGTGCCGACGAAGGCGACCAGCTGCCGCAGCACCGAGGCGCCCTTGGCGTAGGTGATGCCGTCGAAGTTCAGCTCCACGGCCTCCAGGTCGACCATGTCGGCGGCCACCGGGTGGGTGGACGGCAGCTGGTCGGCGCGGTAGGCCCAGTTCTTGCGGGCATTGCAGAAGGTGGCCCACGGGTCGTCGCCCTCGCCGCCGGCGGCGATGATCTGCTCCTGGGCGAAGTGCGAGGCGAACTCGGCGAACGACTCGTTCAACCACAGGTCGTCCCACCAGGTCATGGTGACCAGGTCGCCGAACCACATGTGCGCCAGCTCATGCAGGATGGTGTTGTCCCGGGCCTCGTAGGACGCCTGGGTGACCCGCGAGCGGTACAGGTACTCGTCGCGGATGGTCACGCAGCCGGCGTTCTCCAT
>JAJTBJ010000180.1 GCA_021286985.1 Propionibacteriales bacterium
CGCGCGGCATCCCGCAGATCGAGGTCACCTTCGACATCGACGCCAACGGCATCGTTCACGTCCACGCCAAGGATCTGGCCACCGGCAAGGAGCAGTCGATGACTGTCACCGGCGGCTCGGCCCTCGGCAAGGACGACATCGACCGGATGATGAAGGACGCCGAGGCGCACGCCGAGGAGGACCGCAAGCGTCGCGAGACCGTCGAAATGCGCAACGAGGCCGACGCGCTGGCCTTCCGCACCGAGAAGCTGCTCGCCGACAACGACGAGTTGCTCACCGATGACGTGAAGACCCCGGTGGTCGAAGCCGTCGCCACGCTGAAGGAAGCCCTGGCCGGCGACGACAACGACGCAGTCAAGGCCGCCATGGACGACCTGAACACCAAGGCCGCCACCATGGGCCAGGCTGTGTATGCCGCCGCTCAGGCCAAGCAGGAGGCCGAGGCTGCTGCGGCCCCGGCTGAGGGCCAGACCGCTGGCGGGGACGACGATGTCGTCGACGCCGAGATCGTGGATGAGGACGGCAAGGACAAGTGAGCGACGAGTTCACCGAACCGACGCAAGACCCGCAGGAGCCTGAGGACAATCAGGCTCCTGCGGAGTCCGACGAGTTGGACGCTGCGCTGGCCGAGATTCTCGACGCAGCCGAAGCCGAGGCAGAGGCCGAGCCGAAGTCGGAGGTCGAGCAACTGCAGGAGCTGGTCGCCGAGCGCACCGGCGATCTGCAGCGGCTGCACGCCGAGTACGCCAACTACAAGAAGCGCGTCGATCGCGATCGGGCGCTGTCGCGGGCCGGAGGGATCGAGGCGGTCGTTCTCGACCTGCTGCCGGTGCTCGACAGCGTCGAGGCCGCACGGGAGCATTCCGAGCTGGTCGGCGGCTTCAAGCTGGTCGCCGAAGAGCTGGAGAAGATCACCGCCAAGTACGGTCTGGAGACCTTCGGCGAGGTGGGCGAGCCGTTCGATCCGCAGATTCACGAAGCGCTGATGCAAATGCCGATGGCCGGAGACTTCGACGTCCCGACCGTGTCGGCGGTGATGCAGCGTGGGGTGCGGTTGAATGATCGCGTGATCCGTCCGGCTCGGGTCGGCGTGGCTGATCCGGAATCGTCGGACTAGCGAAAGAGAGGGGAGGCGATGAGTACCAAGGACTGGATCGAAAAGGACTACTACAAGGTGCTGGGCGTCTCCTCCGACGCCAAGCCTGAGGAGATCAAGAAGGCCTTCCGCAAGCTGGCCCGGCAGTATCACCCCGATCAGAACACGGCCAACCCGGAGGCCGAGGAGAAGTTCAAGGAGATCTCCGAAGCCAACTCGGTGCTCGGTGATGCTGAGAAGCGCAAGGAGTACGACGAGGCCCGTCGACTGTTCGGTAGCGGCGGCTTCCGCTTCCCCGGCGGAGGTGGCGGGCGTCCAGAAGACATCTTCGCCAACTTCGGCGGCGAGCAGACCAATCTGAGTGACCTGTTCGGCGGGCTGTTCGGTGGGGGTGGCGGCAGCCGTCGCGCCCCCCGAGGCCCGCGGCGTGGTGCCGACATCGAAGGTGAGGTCACTCTCGACTTTGCCGACGCCCTGGCCGGTGCGCAGGTCTCGCTGCAGACCTCGTCCGATGCCGCCTGCGGTACCTGTCACGGCACCGGCGCCCGGCCGGGCACCCAGCCCACGGTGTGCCGGGTCTGCCAGGGCTCCGGCATGCAGACCTCGACCAGCGGCGGCATGTTCTCGGTCTCTGAGCCGTGCCGCGAATGCCGTGGTCGGGGCATGATCGTCACCGATCCCTGCGCCATCTGCGGGGGCTCGGGACGGGCGCGCGCGACCCGGACCATTCAGGTGCGGATCCCGGCCGGCGTCACCGACGGCCAGCGGATCCGGATCAAGGGCAAGGGCGGCGCCGGGGAGAACTCCGGTGCGTCCGGCGATCTGTATGTGCTGGTGCATGTGCGGCCGCACAAGGTCTTCGGCCGCAAGGGCGATCACCTGACCATCACCGTTCCGATCACCTACGCCGAAGCGGCGCTGGGTGCCGAGATTCCCGTCCCGACCCTGGACGGCGGCAGCGTCCGGCTGAAGGTGCCTGCAGGCACCCCGACCGGTCGCACTTTCCGGGTCGCCGGACGTGGCGGGAAGGGTGGTGACCTGCTGGTCACCGTCGAGGTGCAGGTGCCCAAGGAGCTCAGCGAAGACGCCAAGCAGGCGCTGGCGGCATTCGCTGCCCAGGCCGGTGAGGCCGATCCGCGGGCCGCGCTGATGAGGAGCCTGGGATGAGCGACAACCTGCCCGATCGCTTCGACGTCGACGCCCCCGTCTTCGTGATCTCGGTGGCGGCCCAACTGGCCGACATGCACCCCCAGACCCTGCGCGGCTACGACCGCCTCGGCCTGGTGGTGCCCGGCCGTGCCCGCGGTCGCGGCCGGCGCTACTCGCTGCGCGATATCGCCAAGCTGCGTCACGTGCAGCACTTGAGCCAGAACGAGGGCATCAACCTGGAAGGCATTCGACGGATTCTGGCGCTGGAGGCCGAGCTCGAAGCCGTCCGCGATCAGCTGTTCCGACTCACCGAGATCGTCGGCCGGCTGCAAGCCGGCGAGCAGGGATCCCGGGTGTTCACCGCTGCCCAATCCGGTCAGGTACACCTGGGGCGCACCCGTCCGGCGGTGGTGCGGGCGATCACCGTCCGCTGATTCTTGCGGTTTCGGCAAGAATCGCCGCCGGGTTGGCCGGTATTCCGTCCCGGAGGCGAGGGGCTGGTTAGTCTGCCCGCATGCACGAGTTTCCGCACCGCTACCTCGCCTCGGCCGTTGGTGGACCGAGCGCGACAATCTCCACCACCTCACCCGACCTGCCCGAACTGGCGGCCAACACGCCGCCGGAGTTCGACGGCCCGCCCGGCTTCTGGTCTCCCGAAACGATGCTCACCGGGGCGGTCGCCAACTGCCTGATTCTCACCTGGAGGTCGGTGGCAGCCCACAACGGCTTCGAATGGACGTCGATCAGCGTGGACGCCGTCGGCGTGCTGGATCGGGTCGAGCGAGTCACCCGCTTCACACGTTTCGACCTCACTGTGCGGCTGACCGTTCCGGCGGGTACCGACGCCGAGCGCGCCGACAAACTGATGCGCAAGGCGGAGTCGGTGTGCCTGGTCACCAACTCGCTCAACGCCGAGATCTTCCTGGAGTTGGAGCTGGTCACCGCCTGAGGCGGGCCGTCTCGCTGCCTGTGGTCGACTCGGCTCGTCGTCCACAATTCGCTCTTGCGATGAACCAGGTACGCCAGTGCTATCGAAGCTGGTGGCATGCGAACTCCAAAGGTGTGGCCCTTGCCGACCTCGCCAACGACTGCTCGGAGCTTGTTCGATCTCGGTGTGACCAAGCAGATGATCGCGACCCAGGTCTCCTCGGGCACGCTTCTTCGGTTGCGCCACCGGGTCTATCTCGCCTCGGACGCCTGGCCGGAAGATCCTGCTCAGCAGCACCGGCTCCTCGGCGAGGCGGAGTTGGCGGCCAACCCTGCGGCAGTCCTGAGCGGGTCATCAGCGGCACTGGTCTGGGCGATCTCCAACCCTGGGTTCACGCGGTGGCATGAGCTTCCCGTGTCGATCAGCCTGCCCGCCGGCGGCGGCCACTCTGCTCGCTCGGGCCAGGTGATTCACCGCGTGGCGTTGCTGCCTGCAGGTCACATCGTCACCCATCCGTCGGGCCTGCGAGTCACTAGCCCGGCACGAACAGCGATCGACATCGCCGCCGATCTGGATCTTCCCGAGGCGCTGGTAGTGCTCGATGCGGCCGCACGCACCTTGTGCGAGTCCTATGTTCCGCGGGCTCGTCGGTCGGACTTCGCCAACCCTCGTTTGGTTGCCGCCGCTCGAGAACGGCTCCAAGAGGCGGCGGTGGTGTGCCGAGTGACCCGCCTAGGCGAGGCGATCGCTGCGGTCAACCCGGCCAGGGAATCGGCGACGGAGTCGCTCTCGGCGGGCCACATCATTCGCGCCGGACTGCCTGAGCCGCTCTATCAGGCGAAGATCGACTCGGTGATGGGGGCGCTGTACCCGGACTGTCTGTGGCCACAGGCGCGAGTGATTGGTGAGTGCGACGGAGCGGTGAAATACGCCGACAGCTCGGCATGGGTTCGAGAAAAGGAGCGCGAGCAGGTGCTCCGGGATCTGGGCTTCACCGTTGTGCGCTGGCTTGCCAAGGAGATCATGCTCGACCCCACGGCTGTGATCGACAGGCTGGCGCGGGCGCTGGCTCGGTGAGTCCGCACAAAGTCGGGTTATGGCGGGCGCCTTCACTTAGGCGGCACAAGACTCCGCACAAAGTCGGGATATGGAGGGCTCTTAGGGGGTCAGAACCTGACTTTGTGCGGAGTCTCCGGCGGAAGGGCCATGGGGGCGCTGGATAACCCGACTTTGTGCGGAATCAGGGCTAGGTGGGTTGCCGCAAGCTGAGTCGGGCCGCCTCGATGACGGCGTCTTCGATCTGCTCCAGCAGGGGAGAGTGCAGCTTCCAGCGCTGCCAGTACAAGGGAA
>JAJTBJ010000181.1 GCA_021286985.1 Propionibacteriales bacterium
CCCGCGAGCGGTACAGGTACTCGTCGCGGATGGTCACGCAGCCGGCGTTCTCCATGGCCCCGGCGTTGAACTCGGGGACGAACACCTGGGCGTAGTCGGGGAACGGCAGCGCCATGCCGAAGGCGTCGGCGAACACGTCGAAGCCGGCAGCGGTCACCTTCCAGAGGCGCTCGGTGTCGAGGTAGGGCACCAGCGATTCGCGGCAGGCCAGCGTCATCGGGATGCGTCCGGCCTTGCCCTGGTACACCTGGGTGACGGTGTGGAAGGCGCCGGCCACCAGGGCGGTGATGTAGGTCGAGATCGGCGGGGTGGGCGCGAACGACCAGCGGCCCAGGCCGGCCGAGATCGGCTCGGGCTGCACCTCCGGCGAGTTCGACAGCACCGTCCAGTCGATCGGGGCGATCACCGACAAGGTGAAGGTGGCCTTCTGGTCGGGCTGCTCGAAGCAGGCGTACATGCGGCGGGCGTCGGCGGTCTCCAACTGGGAGTAGCAGTACACCTTGCCGTCAACCGGGTCGACGAAGCGGTGCAGGCCTTCGCCGGTGCGGCTGAAGCGGCACAGCGCGGTGACGGTGAGTTCGTGGTCGCCTTCGGCGACGGTGAAGAAGATCTTGTGGTCGTGGAACGCGTCCGCGTCCAGCGGCTGCCCGTCGAGGGTGGCCGACAGCACCGCATCGGCGATCAGGTTGAGGTGGGTGTGGCCGGCGCCGCTGCTGAAACTCACCGTCGAGGTGGACGCGAACTGGGTCTCCGGGTCGTACGTGCCGACGTCGGCGGCACCACCCAGATCGATGCTCACCTGGTAGCTGCGCGCGCGCACCAGGGACGATCGGACGGCCGCTTCGTTGCGGGTGATATTGGCAGGAAACATGGGTTCAACCTTTTCGGGCTGGCCGGCTTTTGGGATGAAATGCCGTGGGCAACCTGAGACGCTACCTGTACGGCGGCGGTGGCCTCAACCTGATCCGATGGCGCGCTAGCCTTCGCCGTGGTCGCTGCGAGGAGGTGAAAGATGCCCGAAGGGCATGTGATTCACCGCCTCGCCGATGAACTGACTGCGGCGTTTGCCGGTCACGCCGTCCGGGTGCTGAGTCCGCAGGGACGATTCGCGGCGGCCGCTGAAATGCTCGACGGCAGCGTGCTCACCAGCGCAGAAGCGTGGGGAAAGCACTTGTTCATCGGCTTCGATGAGCGTTTCGTCCATGTGCATCTGGGGTTGATCGGAAAGCTGCGCTGGGTGCCGGTCGGAGCATTGACCTCGCCGGAGACGCTGCGATTGCTGATCACGGACGGCGCCTCGGCGATCGAGCTGCGAGGTCCGCAAACATGCGACCTCATCACCGCCGAGGAGCGGGACGCGCTGGCCACCGCGCTCGGTCCCGATCCGCTACGTCCTGACGCCGATGAGGGTCGTGGCTGGGCGCGGGTACACGCCTCGGGCCGTCCGATCGCCGACCTGCTGATGGATCAGCGGATCGCCGCCGGGGTGGGAAATATCTATCGCTGCGAGGTGCTGTTTCGGGCCGGGCTGCACCCGGACGTCCCGGGCAATCAGCTGAGTCGTGAGCAGTGGCGGGAGCTGTGGGACGACCTGGTCGCGCTGATGCCGGCCGGGGTGCGCGACGGCCGCATCGACACCGTCCGAGAGGCTGAATCGCCGGAAGTCACCGGACGTCCGCCCCGGGTCGACCGGCACGGCGGCGAGGTCTATGTGTATCGGCGGGCCGGGGATGATTGCCTAGTCTGCGGGCGTGGGATCGCCGTGCGGACGCTCGCGGGGCGCAAGCTGTACTGGTGCGAGAGCTGTCAACCGCGGAGGTGATCCACTGGGCCGACGCCGAAGTGCGTCTGGAACGTGATGGCACCTCGATGCGGCTGGTGCGCGGGCAGCACCTCGTGGTCGAGCTGGGCTGGGCTGGCGCCCGTGGCAGCGACCCGGCCTTGGTCACCGACGACGAGATCGAACACAACCTGGCCACCGATGCCGGACGCCTGCTGCAACGCTCGGCGATCAACGACGGTTGGCGCTGCCGCTGGGTGCTGGTGCGTGACCATGACGGCTCGGTGCAGATCGATGAGCGGCTGCGGGTCCGTCCGGGCCCGGAATACGCGCTGTGGAGTTGGGGGAGCGGCGTTACTGCGGTCTTCACGATTGCGCCGGCGCACGCGTCCGGCCCGGTGCTGGCGTTCCGGCTGGAGCAGGGCTACTTGGAGCAGACCACGTCGGCGCCGGGGGCGGGGGCGGAGTTCCGGGTGGCCCCCGACGGCACCGTCCTGACTACCGGGGAGCGGATGGTGACCGTCCTGGTGGGGCAGTGGTACGCGACCTTGGCCGAGTTTGAGGCGCGGTTGCCGGCGTGGATGTTGGAGACCCAGCTGGACGATGGCGTGACCTGGTGGGGCGATGTGGCCGACTACGGCGTGAGCGTGCCGAACGGGGTCGAGTTGGGCCTGTTCGACGGCCAGGTGTCGGTGGACGGGCCGCCGGGGCGGCGAGTGATCGAGATCACCAGCCCCAAGGGGTTGAGCCTGGTCAGCCTGGAGTGGGTGCCGCAACTGGAGCAGGTGCTGCACCAGGTGGTCTCGCGGGTGTTGGAGGCTGATCGGGAACCGAATGTGGTGGAGGCGTTCTGCCTGCAGTTGGCTGCTGATCGCCGCGCGGTGTGGCTGGATCCGGTGGCGCACGAGATCTTGGACCGGGTCGATTGGGAGGCCGACGGGTCGCTGTTCGCGGCGGCGTTCGCGCTGGCCCGCGGCCGGTCGCTGGGTGAGGCCGCGGTGGTGTCGGACGCGCTGCGGATGCTGGCCCGCTACCCAGTCGGGGTGGGTTACGGACGTGTGGTGATGGCCGGCTTCCTGGCGTCCCTGGGGGTGGGGGTCGATCTGCAGGCGCGTTGTCTGGAGATGCTGGCCCGTCCGGCGGTGGGACGGACGGCGGCGCTGGAGAGTTCGCTGCTGCACTATCGCAGCCTCGACAGTGGTGACGCGGAGCTGGCCGGGGTGGCCAACCGATTGGGCGGGCTGTTGCCCGGCGAGGCGCCGCTGCTGGGCTGGAGCGAGCAGGCCGAGCTGATCGGCTTGTTGGAGTTGTGTCCGCCGGAGTGGCCGCAGGCGAACTACTACGCCCAGGTGGCGTCCAAGGCGCGGGGCAAGGTGCTGTGCGCCTATGTGGACGGACGGATCACGTCCGCGGAGCCGCTGGCGTGGCTGCTGCTGACGCCGGAGTTGAGCCCGACCGCTTAGCGGATTGGTGCGAGGTCAGCGCAGCGGTCCGATCAGGTACACCGCGAGCTCGGAGTCGAGCATGGGCGCGGTGGCGGAGTTGTCGAACAGCTTGCTGGCGTCGCCGCCGCACAGGGTGAGCACTTCGGCGCGGCGCGGCGAGGTGTCGCTGAGCCACGGGGTGATGTCGTAGACCTGATTGGTGACCACGACCCAGCAGGAGAGCTGGTCGTTGTGTTGGGCGACGTCGGTCATGGTGTAGCCGCTGCCTCCGGTGGCGGTCTCCGAACTGCTCGGCGTGGGCGCGGCCGAGCTCAGCACCGGGCTGGGAACGGGCGCCGGGGTGCTGGCGATCACGTTGAGCCGGGGCGTCCAGGAGGCTTGGATGCCGAGGTAGGCGACCATGCCGGCGGAGAAGCCGACGGCGATGGCCAGCAGCAGTGACACCACGCCGAAGCCGACCGCACCGGACGACTGGTGCCCGGTGGCCTTGAGGGCGCGGCGGCGTACCGCCAGCCAGATGATGACGATGACCACCAGCGCGATCGCGACGAACGGCAGCACCCGTCCGAGCGTGGCGTGAAGCTGGGGCTCACCCACGCGGGCGGCGAGCGCCTGGCCGGATTCACCGGCCACCCAGGACGCCCCGGCGCCGAGCGCCAGGATGACGACGGTGAACCAGCCCAGCCGATCGGCCAGCTTGGAGATGGCGAACTCGAGAACCACCAGGATCGCTCCCAGCAGCAGCAACACCGCCGCCAGTGGCACCACAATGGCGTGGACCGGCAATCCTGCGATGGTGTCGAACACGTTCCCCTCCAGCGCGATCAGCATGTACCGAAGGGTAGGGGACTGCGCCGCTACAGGCACAGGCCAGGGGCGAAAGTTGGTCGGGGTTCGGTGCGCCCCGTAGACTCACGCCCGGTCACCGGGGCGTAGCGTAGTGGCTAGCGCGCCTGCTTTGGGAGCAGGAGATCGCAGGTTCGAGTCCTGTCGCCCCGACCGTGTGATGAGTCGGGACATGTGTCTCAGATGAGTCGAGACATAGGTCTCAGTGTTGAAGGGTCCCTGGCCATCGGCCAGGGGCCTTTTGCGTGTTCGGCCAGTAGTTGCGGTCGGGGTTGATGGTGTGGGTGGCCAGGATCTCGCCGGTGTCGAGGGCGATGGTGGTGACGGTGGTGTCGTCGGCGATGGCTAGGACGCGGGTGCCTTTGTGGGCGGCGGCGATGTGGAGGTGGTGGAGTTTGCCGGCTCTGCGCAGGGTGATGCGTCCGGTTTTGTCGATGCGGTCGTAGCG
>JAJTBJ010000182.1 GCA_021286985.1 Propionibacteriales bacterium
TGGCGCTGGCCGTCCAGGCCTGGTGGGCCTGGCGCTTCTTCACCGGCCAGTGGGCCAGCTGAGTCGCCAATTCGCAGATCTCTGCAGGTTATGGAGGCCGGCGGCGCTGTGCCGTCCACGGGTCGCGGATCTGCGCTCGTTATGGGGGCGTCACGAGGCCTCATAACGTGCATGGATCCGCGTCAGCGGTCGATCGGCCGGGGTGCCGGCTTCATAACCGTCATCAGTCCGCGAATGTGGGGTGAGCACCTTGCGGCATTGACATTTATGGTTACGTAACCGTAGGTTATGGCGCGAGAGGCCTCCCGGGTCACCCCGCTGAGCGCTCCTCACTGCCAGGCTCGACGAGGAACCACCCCGCCGACCTGCACCCTGAGCGGACGGCCAACCCGCGCTCAGGTGCCCCAAAACACCGGCGAACGCCGAGAGCGACACAGGAGCAGCGTTGACCGAGCCCATGCCCGGCCCCGACTTCGTCCAACTGCTCGACCCCCAGGGCAACCGGGTCGAGCACCCCGATTTCTCCTACAGCGGCACCGACGCCGACCTGGCCGCCGACCTGCGCGACATGATCCTCGCCCGGCGCATCGACACCGAAGCCACCGCTCTGCAGCGCAAGGGCGAACTCGGACTCTGGGCGCCGCTGCTGGGGCAGGAGGCGTCCCAGATCGGCTCCGCCCGCGCCGTGCGCGACCCTGATCTGATCGTGCCCAGCTACCGCGAACACGGCGTGGCCTGGTGCGCCGGCATCGACCCGGTCGATCTGCTGACCACCTTCCGCGGCACCGGCATGACCGACTGGCCCTCGCGTCCGGAGAACTTCCACTTCTACTCGTTCGTCATCGGTACCCAGACGCTGCATGCGGTCGGCATGGCAATGGCTCAACAGCGCGACGGGGTGGTCGGCAACAGCGAACCAGAGGCCAACGGCGCCACCATCGTCTACTTCGGCGATGGCGCCACCAGCCAAGGTGATGTCAACGAGGCGTTCATCTTCGCTGCCTCCTTCGCCGCCCCGGTGGTGTTCTTCTGCCAGAACAACCAGTACGCGATCAGCGAGCCGATGGTGCTGCAGTCGAAGATCCCGCTGTACCGACGCGCCGCCGGCTTCGGCTTCCCCGGTATTCGGGTGGACGGCAACGACGTGATCGCGGTGCGCGCGGTCACCCAGTGGGCGATGGAGCGAGCTCGCCGCGGCGAAGGCCCCGTGCTGATCGAGGCCTACACCTACCGGATGGGTGCCCACACCACCTCCGACGATCCGACCAAGTACCGCGCCTCGACCGAGGAGGACAGCTGGCGGGCGAAGGATCCGATCGAGCGACTGAAGAGCTACCTGCTGCGCGTCGGCGCGATCGACACCGCCTGGCTGGATGCGCTGGCCAGCGAGTCTGACGCCCTGGCCGAGCGGCTGCGCGCCGGCTGCTTGGCCCTGCCGGTCCCGACCTTCGAGAGCTTCTTCGGCCAGGTCTACGTCGACACCCCCGAGTTGCTGCTGCGTCAGCGGGACGAACAACTGGCCTACGAGGCGTCCTTCGAGGGGGCCCGATGACCACTTTGACCATGGCCAAGGCGCTGAACGCCGGCCTGCGTAAGGCCCTCGCCGCCGAACCCAAGGTGCTGCTCGCCGGTGAGGACATCGGCAAGCTCGGCGGCGTCTTCCGGGTCACCGAAGGCCTGCAGGCCGAGTTCGGACGCGACCGCGTGATCGACTCCCCGCTGGCCGAATCCGGCATTCTCGGCACCGCCGTCGGCCTGGCGTTGCGTGGTTACCGTCCGGTGGTGGAGATCCAGTTCGACGGCTTCGTTTACCCGGCTTTCGACCAGATCGTCTCCCAGGTGTCGCGGATCCGCTTCCGCAGTGGCGGCACCCAGCCGATGCCGATCGTGGTGCGCATTCCCTACGGCGGCGGGATCGGTGCGATCGAGCACCACTCCGAGTCGCCGGAGGCCTACTTCGCCCACACTCCGGGCCTGAAGGTGGTCACCCCGGCGTCGCCGTCGGACGCGTACTGGATGATCCAGCAGGCCATCGCCGCCGACGATCCGGTGATCTTCTTCGAGCCCAAGCGGCGCTACCACGACAAGGGCGAGGTCGATCTCGACCAGCAGTCGGCCGACCTGTCGCTGTTCTCCGCTCGGGTGGTCAAGCCCGGCACCCACGCCACCTTGCTCACCTACGGTCCGATGGTGCGCACCTGCCTGGAAGCCGCGATGCTCGCCGAGCAGGAGGGCCGCAGCCTCGAAGTGGTCGATCTGCGTTCGCTGTCCCCGCTCGACGACGCGGTGATCCTGGAATCGGTGCGGCGCACCGGCCGGGCGATCGTCGTCCACGAAGCGGTGGGCACGCTCGGGCTGGGTGCCGAGATCGCCGCCCGCATTCAACAGAACTGCTTCTACGAGCTGGACGCCCCGGTGCTGCGGGTGACCGGCTACGACCTGCCCTACCCGCCGTCCAAAGTCGAGGACGCCTACCTGCCCGACCTGGATCGGGTACTCGATGCCGTCGACCGATCGCTGTCCTGGTGAGGATGACCAATGCCTGAGTTCACATTGCCCGATCCCGGTGAAGGCCTGCAGGAGGCCGAGATCGTCCGCTGGCTGGTCGCTGTCGGCGACACCGTGGCCGTCAACGACATCCTGGTCGAGATCGAGACCGCCAAGTCGTTGGTGGAGCTGCCCAGCCCGTACGCCGGGGTGGTGACCGCGTTGCTGGTCGCCGAGGGTGACGATGTCCCGGTCGGCACCCCGATCATCCGCATCGGCGAGGACGTCGCCACCACGCCCGACGTGGTCGCCAGCGGCCCGGTGCTGGATGCACCCGACCCGGCTGTGATCTCGGCGTCCGAACCGGCGTCCGCGACGCCTCCGGCCGAAGCCGAGCGCACCGCGATGCTGGTCGGCTATGGCGCCAAGTCCGGTGCGGTATCCCGGCGTCCTCGCAAGAGCAGCGGCGTGGTGGCTGTCCCTGAGACCGACCAGGTGGCCGACGCCTACGACACCGCCAACCCGGTGTCCCGCAAGATCGACGAGGTCACCCCGTCCGACCGGCTGGACGCCACCGCGTCGGGGGAGTACCTGCCGCCGCCGGGACGTCCGTCTGCCAGCGCGCGCGGTGGCCGACGACCGCTGGCCACCCCGGCGGTGCGCCGGGTCGCCCGTGACCTGGGCGTCGATCTGAACCAGCTCGTCGGCAGTGGCGCAAACGGCCTGATCACCGCAGAGGACGTGGTCGCCGCCGCCGCCGGCGGCCTGCCCGGACGTGACCGCCGCACCCCGTTGCGCGGCGTCCGCCGAGAGATGTTCAAGTCGATGACCGCCTCATTGCAGGTGCCGCAAGCCACCGCCATGATCGAGGCCGACGTCACTGGCAGCGTCGAGATGCTCGAACTGCTCAAGGCGCGCCGGGAGTTCACCGGGCTGCGCGTCTCTCCGTTGCTGGTCTTCGCCAAGGCCGCCTGTTTGGCGATCTCGAAGATCCCCGAAATCAACTCCAGCTATGACGCCGAACGTGACGAGGTCGTCCTGCACGGGGCGGTGAACCTCGGCATCGCCGCCGCCACTCCGCGCGGCCTGATGGTGCCCAACATCAAGAACGCCGAGCGGATGAACCTGGTCGAACTCACCCAGGCGCTGAACGCGATGGTCTCCGTCGCCCGCGAGGGCCGCGTCCAGCCGTACGACCTGGCCAACGGCACGTTCACGATCACCAACATCGGCGTCTTCGGTGTCGATGGCGGCACCCCGATCCTGTCGCCCGGCGAGGCCGCGATCATGTGCCTGGGCACCATTCGTCGCAAGCCGTGGGTGGTCGGCACCGGTGAGGACGAACGCATCGAGCCGCGCAGCGTCTGCACGGTGTCGCTCACTTTCGATCATCGGCTGGTTGACGGCGAGATGGCTTCGAAGTTCCTTGCCGAGGTGGCCACGATCATGTCCAACCCGGGCCTGGCGCTGCTGTTCTGACCCGGATCGCCGTTCGGCTCCCCGCTCGGAGTCCCGCTGCCGACGTCCGGCCCTTGCCGGGCGCCGAGCCGCTTCAGTAGCGTGCCCGAATGGGTCGATCGCTGTTGAGCATTGCCATCGCAGTACCCACGATCACCGCGCTCGCGGTCAGCGCCGGCTGTGCCGGCAGTCCCCAGCCCGTCGCCGACGCCATTGCGGCCGCCCCCGGGCAACCCGCACCGGCAGTGGTTCCGCAGGTGGCGGCGGTGTCCAAACCTCAGTACGTCCGGCGGATTGACCCTGGCCAGACCGGGTGGTTCTCCTCGCCGTCACTGGTCGACCTCAACGGCGACGGCCAGAAGGAGATCGTGGCGCCGCTGTACTCCACCTACGTGTACTCCGCCGCCGGGAAGCGACTGGCCACCGGCACCGCCACCAAGGGACGCGTGTACGCCCCGTCGGTGGTCGCCGACCTCGACCACGATGGCATCACCGAGGTCGTGGTGGGCGGCTCGGGCAGCGTCGGTGCCTATGAGTGGCGCGGCGGCACCCTGGTGAAGAAGGC